>NZ_CP104381.1:0-316952 GCF_030582395.1 Ralstonia pickettii | reverse complement strand
AAGCGAACTGGGCCTGGAGCTGATCTCGCGCGGTCATGGCTTGGTGGCCGACGATGCTGTCGATTTTGTCCGCCTGGGGCCGGACTTCATCGAAGGTCGCTGCCCGCCGCTGCTGCAGAATCTGCTGGAAGTGCGCGGACTGGGGCTGCTCGACATCAAGACGATCTTCGGTGAGACGGCTGTGCGCCGGAAGATGAAGATCAAGCTGATCGTCCAACTCGTGCGCCGCAACGATGGCGAATTCGAGCGCCTGCCGCTCGACTCGCAGTACCTCGACGTACTCGGGTTGCCAATCCACATGGTGAAGATCCAGGTGGCGGCCGGCCGCAACTTGGCCGTGCTGGTCGAAGCCGCCGTGCGCAACACGATCCTGCGCCTGCGCGGCATCGATACGTTGCGCGACTTCATGGACCGCCAACGCGCCGCCATGCAGGCCGAAGCCGCATCCCACTCGCCCCAGGGCCGCCTGCTTTAACAAAGCCGCCACAAAGTTTCGTATTCAGACCGGTTTACCCTAGTTTTCGCTGCGAAACGTCAACCCGACGTGCGGCCTCCCCGTTGTGGGAGTGAATGCGCCGAGCACACGCGGTGGCGTTCATCGCGAGCGCGGCGGCCTTTTCCGCCGGCTCTTCTGACGGTACCAAGGAGAATACGACGATGAAACAACTGATTGCCGCTTGCGCCCTGGCGCTCCCGTTCCTGGCCGGCCAGGCTTTCGCCCAAGGCAGCGCACCCGCAGCCGCGCCGGCCGCCCCGGCAGCCAAGAATTCGCAGCAGGACAAGATGAAGCAATGCAACATGGACGCCGCCGGCAAGAAAGGCGACGAGCGCAAGGCTTTCATGAAAGGCTGCCTGTCGGACAAGCCGGCAGCTGCCGCCAAGCCGATGACGCAGCAGGAAAAGATGGCAGCCTGCTCCAAGGCCAACAAGGGCAAGAAGGGCGACGAGTACAAGAACGCCCAGAAAGAGTGCCTTTCGAAAGGCTGAGCAATCCCTTAGCCTCGCTTAAACAAAGGCGGCCGGATCGGTCGCCTTTTTTGTTGGTCGCTGCTTTGCAATACAGGGATGCTATCCTCGCGGCATGCGGATCATTCTCATCACCGGTATGTCGGGTTCAGGGAAATCGGTCGCCCTGAACGTACTCGAAGACGCAGGTTACTACTGCGTCGACAACCTGCCCGCGCAGTTCATCCCCGAACTGGCGCGCTATCTGGCGGACCAGGGTTATACGCATCTGGGCGTGGCCACTGACATCCGCAGCCGTGAGTCACTGCGCAAGGTGCCCGAGACGGTCACCGTGCTGCGCAAGGAACACGACGTTCGCATGCTGTTTTTGACGGCGAGCACGAACGCGCTGGTGCAGCGCTATTCCGAGACGCGCCGCCGGCATCCGCTGTCGATCCGTAACGGCCGCCCGGATGCCGCCGCCAATGTTCAGGCCGCCGCCAAGGGTCTCGACACCTCGCTCATCGAAGCGATCGAGATGGAGCGCGAGTTGCTCAGCCCGCTCGCCGATCCTGCACATCGCATCGACACCAGCACGCTGCGCACCAACGCCTTGCGCGCGTACATCAAAGAATTCATCAGCGACGAGCCGCACGACATCACGTTGATGTTCGAATCGTTCGGCTTCAAGCATGGCGTGCCGACCGACGCCGATCTCGTCTTCGACGTGCGCTCACTGCCCAACCCGTACTACGACACGCAATTGCGCCCGCTCACGGGCCGCGATCAGCCCGTCATCGATTTCCTGCAAAGTCAGCCGATGGTCCTTGCGATGGCAGAAGACATCCGCGCCTACGTGGAAAAGTGGCTGCCGAGTTTCATCGCCGACAACCGCAGCTACCTGACCGTCGCAATCGGCTGCACGGGAGGTCAGCATCGCTCGGTGTACATCGCGGAACGGCTTGCCACGTACTTCCGCGCGCATGGTAATGTGTTGGTCCGCCACCGCGAATTGGCCGTAGATGGCTGAGCGCGCCGGAAATCTCCCGCGCGAGTCGGTCCCGTTTGGATGCGGCTTCTTGCGCGGCGCCACGCGAAGGTCTTGCCGCCGCCTGCTGAAAGCCCGTCCATGCAAGAAGACATCGCTCTCTCTCCGTTCTCGCCGCTGCCGCCGCTGCCCACCGAGTTGCCGTTGTTTCCGTTGCACACGGTGCTGTTTCCGGGCGGTCTTCTCCCGCTGCGCATTTTCGAAGCTCGCTACATGGACATGGTGCGCACGTGCCTGCGCGACAAGACGCCGTTCGGCGTCTGCCTGATCGAGCGCGGCAACGAGGTCGGCACCACCGACAACCCGACTGTCCCGGTTGACGTGGGCTGCATTGCCCACATCACCGAATGCGATATGGAGCAGCTCGGCCTGCTGATGATCAAGGTGCGTGGCACGCAGCGCTTCAAGGTGCTTTCTTTCGAGACGACGCCCAACGGGCTCATGCGCGGCACGGTCGAACCCATCGGCGCCGACGTGGAAGACTGCAAAGGCGAACTCTTCGACGATTGCGTGGGCGCCCTGCGCCGCATCATCACGACGCTCGGCTCGCGCGAAGACGGCAACATCCCGATGGTCGAACCCTACGAGTGGAACAGCCCGAGCTGGGTCGCGAATCGGCTATGCGAGCTGCTGCCGGTGCCGCTCAAGGCCAAGCAGAAATTGATGGAGCTGATGGACGCCGGCATGCGCATCGAGATTGTCCATCGCTACATGAAGCAGCATCACATTCTGTGATGCCAACGCAGCTAAGCCTGCCCGTGTTGCTCAGATCAGGCTTGGCTGTACCAGCGTCTCAAGCGCCAATTTCACCGGCGCAGGCAATCCCACTGAATTGAGTTGTGCAAGCGGTACCCAGCGCCAGTCGTCGTCGAGCGCGGCGGGGGCGGCGATCGTCGCGCGCAGCAAATGCATGTGCAGACGGAAGTGCGTGAAAGCGTGCGTGAGCGCGCCGGCCGTCTCCACGGTTGAGACGTCGCCATAGGCCTGCGCGGCACGACGCACGGTGCCCACATCCAGCGGATGCGCTTCGAGCGCGTCGTCCATCTCACCTACCAGCGGCAAAGACCATAAGCCGCCCCAGATACCGCGTTGCGGTCGGCGCTGCAGCAGTACCGCGTCGGCGTTCAGTGCGATGACGAGTGTCGCCGCGCGCTCGGGTATCGCCTTGCGCGGCCGCGGCACGGGCAGCTCCATCACGCGATCAGTCCTTCGCGCTTCGCACAGCGATTCCAGCGGACAGGGCCGTTCGCCGCTGAGGCAGGCAGGCTTGCCGCGCGTGCACACCGTCGCCCCAAGGTCCATCAAACCCTGCGTGTACGGTTGAATGCCCTCTGCCGGCGGCAGCACGGCTTCGGCGATGCGCCACATGGTGTCTTCGACGCGCTTGTCGCCAGGAAAGCCGTCAATGCCGAACACGCGTGCGAAGACGCGCTTGACGTTGCCATCGAGAATGGCCGCGCGCACGCCGTACGAGAACGCTGCGATGGCCGCCGCAGTCGAGCGGCCAATGCCCGGCAGCATCGCTAGCACGGCGGGATCGCGCGGAAAGATGCCGCCGTGTTCTGCCACCACGAGCTGCGCGCAGCGATGCAGGTTGCGTGCGCGCGTGTAGTAGCCGAGGCCGGCCCACGCAGCCATCACGTCGTCTGCCGGCGCAGCGGCCAGCGCCTGCACGGTCGGGAAGCGCTCGATGAAGCGGGCGTAGTAGCCCAGCACCGCGCTCACCTGCGTCTGCTGCAGCATGATCTCTGAAAGCCACGTGCGATACGCGTCGCCGGTGTTCTGCCACGGCAGATGGTGGCGGCCATGACGCTGCTGCCAGGCGACGACGCGCGCGGCAAAATCGTCGGGAAGAGAAGGCAAAGCGGCGGCAGGTTGCGCGGCGCGGCGCGTGCGGCGAGGGGTGGCGGTCATGCGTGTGATGAAAAAGCGGCCAGCAGAAGAGGCGCGCTGGCGGCGATCCTACCAGAACGAAAAAAGCGCCCGCAGGCGCCTTCTTCGGGAGCAACGATGCGCGTCAGGCCGCGAACGACTGACGTTCCAGGATGGTCCCGGCCGCGAGAATGCGGTCGGTGTACTGAGCGATCGTCCCGCTGCGCTCATCGAGCGTATTGAGCAGCGCTTCGAGTTCGGTGATGCGCGCTTCCAACGTATCGGTGGCCTCGTGAATGCGCTCGATCGAATCCACACGCTTGCGCAGTTGCTTCTGATGATCGCGGACCTGCGCTTCGAGTGGCGTCATGACCGACTTCAGCCAAATCTCGATGTCGCGGTTCATGTCCTGGAAGGTATCCAGTACGCGGCTGGCCACCGTCGAGAACGCGCCATGCACGAGCTGCGGCTTCGGACGGGTCAGGAAGCTGAATGCGCCAAAGTGGTTGTGCGCCAGCATCAGCGTCTCTTTCAGGTCAGCGTCATAGCGCGTGCCCAAAAAGCGCAGCGGCGGCGACAGCGTGAAGCCGTGCTCGGCGTTGAACTTCTTGTACATGCCGTCGACCATCTGGTGCAGTTGGTCGATGCGGTTGGCCGCGTCGCGCACCAGGCCCGTCAGGTGGCCGAAGAGCTTGTCCATGTCGTCGCGCAGGCCGCGCGAGAACACGCGCTCCTTCATCTTCTCGCGCGCCTCGCGCATCGTCGAGCGGATCTGCTTGAGCTGCACGCTCTTGATGATCTCCGCGCTGTGGCGGCCGAACACCGTGCGCAACGCCTGGAACTTGGCAATGCTCTGCTCGAACTCTTCCTTCTCGCCCTGCACGCGCATCAACATGTGCTTGACCATCGTGTGGTTCTTGCCGCGCAGGCCGCGCAGTTCGAACAACTGCTCGACGATGTCACGGCGGCGCATCTGCAGCAATTGCTGCGCGCCCGCGGCCATGTCCTTCACCGCCAGCTGCACTTGTTCAGTGACGATCTCGCGACGCTGAGGGATCAGCTGATCCGACAGCACCGACTCCAACTCCGGCAGCCGGCTCTTTGCCAGCAGCTCATGATCGTGGCTGACCTTAGCGAGCAGACCCTTCTGCGCCGACACCGGATACACGCGCTCGACATCGATATCGAGCACCTGCGCCGTCGTCATGATCTGCCGGCTGACTTCGCTCTCGACTTCCTCTTCGGACTTGAGCGGATCCCACAGGCCATCGACCTTGTTGAGCACCGCGATGCAGCCCTTGCGCTGGCCACCGCCCACGTGCGAGCGCCACAGCTCCAGGTCGCTCTTGGTCACGCCGGCGTCCGCGGCCAGCACGAACACAACGACGTGTGCATCCGGAATCAGGCGCAGCGTCAGTTCCGGCTCGGTACCGATGGCGTTCAGGCCCGGCGTGTCCAGGATCACCAGCCCCTGCTTGAGCATCGGGTGCGGGAAATTGATGATCGCGTGGCGCCACTTCGACACTTCCACCGTACCGGCGGCATCCACCGAGAAGGCGGCGTCCGGATCGGCGTCGTTATAGAGGCCTAGCTGCTCGGCTTCTTCCTTCGGCACGCGCACGGTTTCCACCACGTGGCGAAACGCTTCCAGCATGCCCTCGGGCGACGAAGGATCGAGCGGCACCGACAGCCAGTGGCTTTCGGCATCGCGAAAATCGGCGGTCGACGCATCATGCAGACGCGTCTCGATCGGCAACAGACGGATCGACGGCGGATAGCTTTCGTCGTACATCAGCTCGGTCGGACACATCGTGGTCCGGCCCGCTGACGAAGGCAGGATGCGGCGGCCGAAATCAGCGAAGAAGATCGCGTTGATCAGCTCACTCTTGCCGCGAGAGAACTCGGCTATGAAAGCAACCTTGAGCTTGTCGCTGCGCAGCACGCCTCGGATGCGCTGTGCGCGCATGTCAGCCTGCGCGTCGTACAGCTCCTGGGCTTGCAGCCAGTCTTGGAATTCCCCCACCGACTGCAGTACCGAAGCGCGCCAGGCGCTGTACTGCTCGAACTGTGTGCTCAGTGTGTTGTTCATCGTTCTGTCTTATTGTGTGCGCGACCGGACAGCGGGAAAATGCGCGCGCCCCTCGACATCGCTGTTACCGCCCAATTACGGCACAGAAATGCACAAATTTAGGTGGAACGATACAGCGAACCGCCGGCTTCCGGGCGAACTTTCAGCACGGTTCTCCGGCCCGGGCGGACAAGTGTTGCGGGATGCCATCGAAGACCCCGCACCCCACTTCAAAAACCTTGCGAAATGGCGTGCAGATCGCTCCGGCACGGCGTTTCCAGGCAGCTCCCGGTGGCTTGAGCCCTCCGATCAGCGCTGGCAGGTCGGGCAGTAGAACGTGGAGCGCTGGCCCTGCACGATCTGGCGGACCGGCGTGCCGCACACACGACACGGCAGACCGGCGCGGTCGTACACGAAGGCATCAAGCTGAAAGTAGCCGCTTTGCCCGTCGGAGCCGACAAAGTCCCGCAGCGTGCTGCCGCCCCGGGCGATGGCATCGGCCAGCGTGGCGCGAATGGCCTCGGCCAGCGCCGCATAGCGCGGGCGGCTGATGCGTCCCGCTGCCGTGGTCGGCCGAATGCCGGCGCGAAACAGGCTTTCCGAACAATAGATGTTGCCCACGCCGACCACGATGTCGCCCGCCAGCAGTGCCGACTTGATGGCCACCCGGCGCCCGCGCGTGCGGGCAAACATCCAGTCGCCGTCGAATCGCGCGTCGAACGGCTCAATGCCGAGGTTGCGCAGCAGCGGGTGTTCGGCCAAGCCGGCTTCGTCGCCTGCATGCCAAAGCACGGCACCAAACCGGCGCGGGTCGCGATAGCGCAGTGTGACGGGTACGCCAGTTGCGTCGGCGAGTTCGATATCGACGTGATCGTGCAGGCCGGGCGGCACGGGCGTTTCCAGCACGCGCAAGGTGCCTGTCATACCAAGATGGATGAGCAACCAGCCGCCTGCGGTTTCGGCGCGGCCGCCGGATTGTTCGGCCCCGGGCATGCATTCGATGAGCAGGTATTTGCCCCGGCGCAGCAAGCGCGTGACAGTCAGACCGGCCAGCAACTCCGGCAGCGCCGGATCGACGGGCCA
This sequence comes from Ralstonia pickettii, assembly GCF_030582395.1. Taxonomy (NCBI): domain Bacteria; kingdom Pseudomonadati; phylum Pseudomonadota; class Betaproteobacteria; order Burkholderiales; family Burkholderiaceae; genus Ralstonia; species Ralstonia pickettii. Next base: position 309,936 of record NZ_CP104381.1, on the reverse strand, counting down.
GCGCAAGCCGTGATGGCGCACCACCACGCGAACGATACGTCGCTCCGTAATATGCGGTAGCAAACCCAGGCGAGTGACCTCGACCTCCGGCAACTCAGGCATCGAACCTCCATCCCATGTGCTGCTCCAACCTTTTTTACGATGCGGGCGATTGTAGCGGTCAGGCTACAATGCCCCGAACCCCTATCCGGAGCTTCGAGACCATGCCTCACGCCCTCTCCCATTCGCCCGCGACGCAACGCCCGCGGCGATTCCCGCGCAGCAGAACGGCCCTGCTGGCCGCGCTGCTGGCGGGAGGGCTGACGAGCCTGCCGGCATGGTCGTCGCAGTCGACGGCCGTCGCCCCGCTGATCGCCCAAGCTACAAAGGAAGGCGGCGCGGGTGATCGCGCGGCCGTGCAGATTGAGCGCTCACGCCCGCGCACCGGCCTGCTGAGTTCGGAGCGGACGGATCTGCCGCGTGTCGCACTCAATGAAGACATCATGTACCGCGTGCTGGCATCGGAAGTGTCGCTGCAGCGGGGGTTGGTCGAACCGGCGTACCGCACCTATCTTGCGCTCGCGCAAGATACGCGCGACCCCCGCTTTGCCCAGCGTGCGACCGAAATCGCGTTTCTGACGCGCTCGCCTGCGCAAGCGATGACCGCGGCGCGCCTGTGGGTGGAACTGTCGCCGACGTCGATGCCGGCTCGCCAGGTACAGCAACTCTTGCTCGTGGCCACTGGCCAGTGGTCGGAAGTCGAACCGATGCTGCAGGCGCAATTGAACAAGGTCTCGCCGGGCCAACGTGCCGATGCCCTGCTGCAATTGCAGCAGCAGATGTCCAAGAGCAGCGATCCGGCGGGTGCCGTCGGTGCGCTGCAGCGCATCGCCTCGCATGACATGCAGCGCCCCGAAACGCATCTGGCCTTGGCGCGCGCGAAGGTTGCCGCCAAGGATATCCCCGGCGCGCTGGCGGAACTGGACACCGCGCTCAAGCTGCGCCCCGGGTATGAAGACGCCGCCATCCTCGCCGCCGAACTGCGTGCCGACGGCGACCCTGATGCGGCCATCGCCGGCCTGCGCAGCTTCCTGAAAGCCGCGCCGGCGTCCATCGACGGCCACCTGGCGCTCGCCCGCATGTACCTCGTGCGCAATCAGCAGGACAAGGCGCGCGCTGAATTCGAAACGCTCAAGAAGATCGCGCCCAACGATGCGCGCATCACGCTTGCCCTGGGCCTGCTGAACCTGCAGCAGCGCCAGTACGACGACGCCGAGCGTTACCTGAAGGAATACGTCGCCGCCACCGCCAAGTCGCCCACACTGAGCCCCGAGCCCGGCTACCAGGGCCTTGCCCAGCTGGCAGAGGAAAAGCGCGACTACGCCGGTGCGCTGGGCTGGGTCGACAAGATCACCGGTTCCGCCAACGGCGACGCCGACGGCCAGACCGCATTGGCGGCCGGCATCAAGCGCGGCCAGCTGCTCGGCAAGCTGCGCCGCATCGACGAGGCACAACAGACCTTCGACGAGCTCGTCGCCGATTCCGAAGACGTGCCCGACGGCCCGCGCCGCCAGGCCCTGATGGATGGCATCCGCCAGGCCGAAATCGGCATGCTGATGGACGCCAAGGCCTACGGCCGCGCCCGCGCCCGCGTCAACGAGCTGCTCAAGAACGATCCGGATAACGTCGAGTATTCGTACCAACTGGCGATGCTCGAAGAGCACGACGGCCACTACGACAACATGGAGACGCTGCTGCGCAAGGTGATCGACCTGCGTCCCGGCCAGGCCATCGGCTACAACGCGCTCGGCTATTCGCTGGCCGATCGCAACGTGCGCCTGCAGGAAGCACAGGAACTGCTCGAGAAAGCCGTATCGCTGGCGCCGGATGATCCCTATATCGCCGACAGCCTCGGCTGGGTCAAATACCGTCGCGGCGATCTGCCCGGCGCCACCGACATCCTGCGCAAGGCCTGGACTGCCGCGCCGCAAGCCGAAATCGGCGCGCACCTGGGCGAAGTGCTGTGGCAATCCGGCAAGCAGGACGACGCGCGCCAAGTCTGGACTGAAGCGTCCAAGCTTGACGTGAACGACACCACGCTGCGCGACACGCTGCGCCGCTTCGGACAGCCGGTACCCAACGTTCCCGTGAGTGCAAATTGATGGCCATGCGGTTCACGCGCGCGCTTGGCGCGCTGATGCTCGGCGCCGGCTGCGCACTCTTCAGCGGCTGCACGAGCTTGCGACCAGCCAACGACCTCTTTGCCGGCGCGCAAGACGCCGATGCCAACATCACGCGCTATCAGGGTCGCTTCTCAGCGCGTTACACGCAGAACAACGCCGAGCAAAGCGCCGTCGGCAGCTTCCTCTGGCGGGAGCGCGGGCCCGACGTCCAGCTTGAGTTGATGTCGCCGTTGGGCCAGACGCTGGCCATCGTCAGCCAGAGTACCCAAGGCGCCACGCTCGAGCTCCCGAACCAGCCGCCGCGCCGGGCGCCCGAAGTCGACACGCTGATGCAGGACGCGCTCGGCTTCTCGCTGCCGGTTTCCGGCTTGCGCGATTGGCTGCGCGCCCGCCCCGCTCCCGGCACACCGGCACGCGTGGCACGCGATGCGCAATCGCGCCCCGAAACCATCGAGCAGAACGGCTGGACTGTCCACTACGTCGCCTGGGCTGACGACAGCAACCATGCCGACCGCGCCAAAGCCAGCATCCGTCGACTCGATCTCGATCGACCACAGGGCGCCAATGGTCCGCTATCGGTGCGGCTCGTGCTCGACCAGTAACGCCTCGCTTCGTCATGTCTTCCGCCCCCGTCGAGCTGCGTGATTGCCCCGCGCCGGCCAAGCTCAACCTCTTCCTGCACGTGGTTGGTCGCCGCCCCGATGGCTACCACCTGCTGCAAACCGTCTTCCAGTTGATCGACTGGTGCGACACGCTGCATTTCGCGCGCCGCACCGACGGTCGTCTCGTACGCACCACGGATATCCCCGGCGTGCCTGCCGATGACGACCTCATCATCCGCGCCGCGCGCCTGCTGCAAGCAGAAGCGGGCTGCACCTTCGGCGTCGACATCGCGATCGAGAAATGCCTGCCGATGGGCGGTGGCATTGGCGGCGGGTCATCTGATGCCGCCACCACGCTGCTTGCGCTTAATCGTCTCTGGGGCCTTGATCTGCCACGCACGCAACTGATGGCGCTCGCCCTAAAGCTGGGCGCCGACGTGCCCTTCTTCGTGTTCGGCCAGAACGCCTTCGCCGAGGGGATCGGCGAAGAACTCACGCCGGTCACGCTGCCGCCGGCTGCCTTCGTGGTGATTCACCCACGCGTGCATGTGCCGACCCCTGCAATTTTTTCCGATGAAGGGTTGACACGCGATACGCCACTCACCATAATTACGGACTTTCCTGACCAACAAATTGTTTTCGCTTACGGTCGCAACGACCTGCAGGCGGTGGCGGAAAGGAAATACGGCGAAATCGCCCGAGCACTTGTCTGGCTGCGTCAGTTCAGCCCTCTGGCAAGAATGACCGGATCCGGCGCCTGCGTATTTGCTCCGTTCGACAACGTTGAGCAGGCGCAAGCGGTGGCGGATCAGGTGCCTTCCGAATGGGAAGGTCGGTGTGCGGCAGGTCTGTCGCATCATCCGCTCGCAAGATTTGCTGTGTAAGGTTTGCAGTTATTGCTTCTGCAATGGAAGCAGTAACCGATCGGTTGTGTAGGGGCGTCGCCAAGCTGGTTAAGGCACCGGATTTTGATTCCGGCATGCGTAGGTTCGAATCCTTCCGCCCCTGCCATTTTCTTCCTTATGTTCCCAGCAATAGCCCGGTTGGTTCCGACCAGCCGGCGCGTCTGAAGTCAAAACAGGTGCCCCGATGAGCAGCGAAGGCTTGATGGTTTTTACCGGCAATGCCAACCCCAAACTCGCAGAAGCTGTCGTCAAGCACCTGGGCATTCCGCTAGGTAAGGCCCTCGTCGGCCGATTCTCCGATGGTGAAGTCCAGGTCGAGATCCAGGAAAACGTGCGCGGCAAGCACGTGTTCATCCTGCAATCCACCTGCGCCCCCACCAACGACAACCTGATGGAATTGATGGTGATGGTCGATGCGCTCAAGCGTGCGTCTGCCCGTCGCATCACGGCCGCCATCCCCTACTTCGGCTATGCCCGCCAGGATCGTCGCCCGCGTTCGGCGCGTGTGGCCATCACGGCCAAGGTCGTTGCCAACATGCTGGAAGTCGCCGGCGTCGAGCGCGTGCTGACGATGGACCTCCACGCTGACCAAATCCAAGGCTTCTTCGATATCCCGGTCGACAACATCTACGCGTCGCCGATCCTGCTCGAAGACCTGCGCAAGAAGAACTACGAAGACCTGCTGGTGGTATCGCCCGACGTCGGCGGCGTGGTGCGCGCACGTGCGCTCGCCAAGCAGCTCGGCGTGGACCTGGCGATCATCGACAAGCGTCGCCCGAAGGCCAACGTGGCTGAGGTGATGAACATCATCGGTGAAGTCGACGGCCGCAATTGCGTGATCATGGATGACATGATCGACACCGGCGGCACGCTGTGCAAAGCCGCGCAGGTGCTGAAGGAGCGCGGTGCCAAGCAAGTGTTCTCGTATTGCACGCATCCGGTACTGTCGGGCGGCGCCGCTGCTCGCATTGCAGACTCGGCGCTCGACGAAGTCGTCGTGACCGACACCATCCCGCTGCGCGAAGACGCCATCAAATGCGGCAAGATCCGCCAGCTCTCGACCGCCCCGCTGCTGGCCGAGACCTTCACCCGCATCGTGCGCGGTGACTCCATCATGTCGCTGTTTGCTGAATAATTCGGCATCCGAGCAGCTTACTGTTATAATTCAAGGCTTTACTGCGGAAAACGTCGGTTAGACGGCACTTCTGCGGTGTCCGCGGGGCGCAATATGGCGCCCCGTTCACCAGACGGCTTGGTCGCGAGTCGTCTTTTTCGTTTGGAGCAATCATGAAAGTTGTCGCTTTCGAGCGTAGCGTTCAGGGCACTGGTGCGAGCCGCCGCCTGCGCAATTCCGGCAAGACCCCGGCCATCATTTACGGCGCGGGCGCCGAGCCGAAGCTGATCGAACTCGATCACAACGCGCTGTACCACGCGCTGAAGAAGGAAGCCTTCCACTCGTCGATCCTCGACATCGAAGTGGCTGGCAAGGTGGAAAAGGCGCTGCTGCGCGACTTCCAACTGCACCCGTTCAAGCAACTGGTTCTGCACGTCGATTTCCAACGTGTGTCGGCCAAGGAAAAGATCCACGTCAAGGTGCCGCTGCACTTCCTGAACCAGGAAACCGCACCGGGCGTGAAGCTGGGCCACGGCATCGTGAACCACATCCTGAACGACGTGGAAGTGTCGTGCCTGCCGGCCGACCTGCCGGAGTTCATCGAAGTGGATCTGGGTTCGCTGGAAATCGGCCAGACCCTGCACATCGCTGACCTCAAGCTGCCGAAGGGCGTGACCATCCTCACCCACGGTGGCGATGAGAACCCGGCTGTTGCCAACATCAGCGTGCCGGCTGGCGAGAAGTCCGCTGCCGCCGAAGAAGGCGCTGCTGCTGCAGGCGAGGACAAGCCGGCAGCCTAAGTTGCCGCACCTCGCACTTCGGTGCGAGCAAAGAAAGCCCGCCGAGCCAGTCTCGCCGGGCTTTTTTTCTGCCTGAGCGGGGCGAGCCGCACCGCCTCCAGGCTAGGGAAAGCAGCTATGCTTGTACGATCAAGGGGCGCTGCCTGCACCTCAACCTGATACGAATCGCATGATCAAACTCATCGTCGGCCTCGGCAATCCGGGCGCCGAGTATGCGGCGACGCGACACAACGCCGGCTTCTGGCTGGTCGACCAACTCGCGCGCATGGGCAATGTGACACTGCGCAACGAGACGCGCTTTCACGGCTATGCAGCGCGCGCCAACCTCTGGGGCAACGAGGTGTGGCTGCTCGAGCCACAGACCTTCATGAACCGCTCCGGCCTGGCTACCGTCGCACTGGCCCGCTTCTACAAGGTCATGCCCGATGAGATCCTGGTCGTGCACGATGAATTGGATTTGCCGCCCGGCGCTGTCAAACTCAAGCTCGGAGGCGGATCCGGTGGACACAACGGCCTGAAGGACATTGCGGCCCATCTGACCACGCAGCAGTTCTGGCGACTGCGGCTGGGCATCGGCCATCCGCGCAATCTCTTGCCGCCGGGCACGGCAGCATCTGGCCAGCATGACGTCGCCAACTTCGTGCTCAAGGCGCCTCGCAAGGAAGAGCAGGACCTCATCGACCGCGCGATCGATCAAAGCCTGGATGCGCTGCCCGAATTGATTGCCGGCAACGCCGAAAAAGCCATGATGCGCCTGCACACGGCACGCTGATCCGCCAACCCCGAGGACACCGCCATGACACCGTTCGCCACTCTCACCTCACGCGCCGCCGTGCTGGCGGGTCTGGCGCTCGGCTTGGCTGCGGCTAGCTTGCCAACGCACGCGCAGGTGTATCGCTGCAGCGAGAACGGTCAGACGACCTATTCCGACCACCCCTGCGGCACGCGCGCGAAGCCCGTGCCGATGATCGACAACACGCCCACGGCCGCCGACCAGAAGGCTGCCCGCGAACGCGCCAGCGCTGAAGCCGCGGAAGTGCAACAGATGGAAACCGCGCGCCGCAAAGCGCAGGCGGCCGAAGACGCTCGCCAAGCCCAGATCGCGGCACAGGCCGCTGAACAGGCGCGCCGCGAGCAACGGCAGAAAGTAGTGGTTGCGCAGGAAGGCGTTCGCTACTGCCATCGCATCTACATTGGGCCGCTGCCCTATCCGCAACCTTATCCGACGCCGATGCCGGTGATCCGCCAGCCTCCTGCGCCGGCTGCTGGCGCAATTCGCCAACCCGGCAATGGCCCCAAGCCGTTCGTGCAGGCACCTGTGGCGCCTTCACCGATCGTGCCGCGCCCCCTGCATCCGCATTACCCGCACTACCGCATCGTCTGCGAGCCGGGCTATGCGTACGAAGGGCCGGAAGATCTGTTGCCGATCCAGTAAGCGCACAGTCAACAGGTTGGTAGGCACCAATGAAAAGAGACGGCTTTGGCCGTCTCTTCTTTTGTCCGTTCACGCCGCCCGTGGTGGTGCGGACGTGAGCTGGGTGTACTTCTGCATCAACTGCTCGTGCGTTTCCTCATGGGCCGGGTCCTTGGGGATGCAATCCACCGGGCAGACCTGTTGGCACTGCGGTTCGTCAAAGTGGCCGACGCATTCGGTACATTTGCCCGGGTCGATCACGTAGATCTCCGGACCCATCGAAATCGCGCCGTTGGGGCACTCTGGCTCGCATACGTCGCAATTGATGCACTCATCGGTGATTATGAGCGCCATGATGCCTTCCTTGAAATAGCCGGCGAGCCAGCGCTCGCCAAAGCGTCATCTTATTCCGATTTGCCCGACCCTTCCGTCTTGCCGGTCTTTTCCTTGAGCCACTTTTCGACCGAGGGGAACACGAACTTGCTCACATCGCCGCCGAGCACCGCAATTTCGCGCACGAACGTGCCCGAGATGAACTGGTATTGATCCGACGGCGTGAGGAACATGGTTTCCACGTCCGGCAGCAGGTAGCGGTTCATGCCGGCCATCTGGAATTCGTACTCGAAGTCCGACACGGCACGCAGGCCCCGCACGATGACGCGCGCGCCGTTCTTGCGCACGAAATCCTTCAAGAGACCAGAAAACCCTTCGACCCGCACGTTGGGGTAATGGCCGAGCACTTCACGGGCGATCTCGATGCGCTCTTCCAGCGCGAAGAACGGCCGCTTGTTCGGGCTCTGCGCCACCCCGACGATCAACTCGTCGAAGATGTTGGACGCACGCCGCACGAGATCCTCGTGGCCGCGCGTGAACGGATCGAAAGTGCCGGGATAAACCGCGATCACCATGGTTCCTCCACCAAGGGGAAAAGAGCATCCGCAAGCGTCGGCGTGGGACGTGGCCGCGCCGGTACTGCGTTCGGACGCCGTTGCGTTGTCGACCGCGGCAGGTCCCGAGCCTGCCGCCTGTGCCACCGATATCCACCAAGCGGACCCGGGTTGCAGGTGCCGCCCGATGCTCATGCATCGGTTGCGAGCGGCGTAGTTTAACCGTTTTTGCGCAGCAACAAATGTGCATGCACCGCACCGGCGCGCAGGTGTTTGTGGAACGTCAGACCGGTAGGCAATTCGGTGCCTGCCATAGGTTCAGCGTCATGTGAATTAGTACTCACATCCACTAATGGCTGCGCTGCTTCAACATAGATGACGCCGCCGGGCTTGACGACCCGTGTCGCTGCCTCCAGCGCACGCAGCGTCCAGTCGTGTGCAAACGGGGGATCGATGAACACCGCGTCGAACGCGGCATCTGGCTGCCGCGCCAGCCAGGCAAAGGCGTCACCGGAAACGATGTCGACCATGCGTGCGTCCAGCTTGTCGCGGATGGCGTGCAGCGCGCGCACGGCCGGGGCGTGGTTTTCGATGAGCGTCACGTGCGCGGCCCCGCGCGAAGCCGCCTCGAAGCCGAGCGCGCCGGTGCCCGCAAAGATGTCGGCGCAGCGCCAGCCGGTCAGGTCCTGACCGAGCCAGTTGAAGATGGTTTCGCGGACGCGGTCGCTGGTCGGGCGCAGGCCATCGGCATCCACCACGGGGAGCGGCGTGCGCTTGTATTGCCCGCCGATGATGCGAACCTGCTGCGGTGCGCGCGCATGCGACGTGGCGGTCTTGGCCTTGGGGCCTTTGGAGCTGGAGGTACGAGGTGCCATGGGCGGGATTTTAGGGGCTGTTGCCCGATAAAACGAGCGCAAACAAAAACCGGCGGGAAATGCCGCCGGTTTTTTCGGATCAAGACGCGGTACGTCAGTTCGCGGCGGCTTTTTCCGGACCGCCCACCACGATCGTCGCCATGGCCTGCGGTTGCAGCGCGCGCTGGAATGCCGTACGCACCTGGTCACGCGTGACGGCCGCGATGCGCTGCGTCCATGTATCCAGATAGTCGAGCGGCAAGTTGTACCAGCCGATGTTGGCCACGTTGTCCAGCAGCTTGCGGTTGCTGTCCAGGCGCAGCGGGAAGCCGTTGACGAGGTTGTCCTTGGCGGCTTTCAGTTCCGCATCGGTTGGGCCATCGGCCACAAACTTGGCAACAGTGTCGCGCACCACGCCCAATGCTTCTTCGGTTTGGTCCTTGCGCGTCTGCAGTGCCAGTTCGAACGGACCAGGCTGTGCGGCGGGCGCGAAATAGCTGCCAATGCTGTACGTCAAACCGCGCTTCTCGCGCACTTCGTTGGTCAGACGCGCACTGAAACCGCCACCACCGAGCACGTAGTTACCGACCAGCAACGGGAAGTAATCCTTGTCGCCGCGTGCGATACCCGGTTGACCGATGATGATGGTCGCCTGCTGCGCCGGGTGCGGAATGCGGATCGTCTCCGCCTTTGCCAGCGGCATCTTCACGTCGGGCAGCGCCGGCGGCGTGGCGCCATCAGCGGGCAGGCCGCGCGTGATCTGCTCGGCGATGGCCTCGGCTTCCTGACGGCTGATCGCGCCGATCAGCGTCACAACCGCGCGCTTGGCCGTGTAGTTGGCCTGGTAGTAACGCAGGATGTCGTCACGCGTGATGCTCTCCACCGTTTCCGGCGAAGCGGTCTGCCCATACGGATGTGTGCCGTAGATGGCCTTGCCGAACGCGCGCTCGGCCAGCACCGATGGCTTGGTCAGGGATTCTCGGATCGCAGCCACCAGGCGCTGCTTGTCCCGCGCGAGCACGGCATCGGGAAAGGTCGGCGCTGAAATGATCTGCGTCATCAGCGCGATGGCCGGGCCGCGCTCAACGGGATCGGACAGCGTGCGCAGACGCAGGCTCGTGCGGTCACCACCGGCGCCGCCGCCGAAGCTCGCGCCCACATCGGCAAACGCATCGGCAATCGCCGCTTCATCGCGGGCGGGCGCATTGCCCTGCGCGGCAACGCCCTTGTCGAGCATGCCCGCTGTGAGCGAGGCGAGGCCCACCTTGTTGGCGGGCTCATAGCGCGAACCCGCATCCACGTCGAGGTTGATGTCGAGCATCGGAATCGACGGGCTCGGTACGAAAAACACGCGCGCGCCGGTCGGCGCCGTCCAGTGTTCGATAGGCAGCGCGGCCAGGGCACTCTGCGCCGCCGCTGCAACAATGGCGACCAGCGCCGACTTCAGGGTCAGAGACATGGCGCGCATCAACGCAGCCCTCCTTCATCGCGCATACCTGGAACAGGCTTGCGCGCCGGTTTGTTGGGATCGATCGGTTGCGGCAGCAGCGTGGCGACGACGAGGTTGTCTTCGTTGAAATACGTCTGCGCCACGTGCTGGATCTGCGCCGACGTCACGGCCTTGATCTTCTCAAGCTGGCGATCGATGGAACGCCACGACAGACCGGTCATCTCGTTCATGCCGATCTCCATGCCCTGGCCGAACACCGAGTCGCGCTTGTAGATCTGCGCGGCCACAACCTGCGCCTTCACGCGCTTCAGTTCAGCGTCGGTCACGCCTTCCTTGGCGATGCGTTCGATCTGCGCGCGCAGCGCCTGTTCGATCTCGGCGGTGGTGTGACCGTCGGCGGGCGTGCCGTCCATCAGGAAGATCGACGGGCCGCGGTTCAGGCCGTCGTAGCCGGCATTGACGTCGTCAGCGATCCGCTTTTCGCCTTTGACGAGCTGGCTCGACAGGCGCGCGTTGTCATAGCCATCGAGCACGGCCGAGAGGACTTCCAACGCATACGGATCGACGTCTTTCTCCACATCGCTCAGGCGCGGCACCTTGTACGCCAGCACAACGTACGGGTTCTCGGCGGGCGCCTTCACCCAGATGCGCTTCACGCCGATCTGCTTGGGCTCTTCCTGCGCGTAGCGGCGCGGCAACGCATGCGGCTTGAGCTTGCCGTAGGTGCGCTGCGCCAAGCGGAAAACTTCATCGGGGTTCACGTCGCCCGCCACGATCACGGTGACGTTGTTGGGCGTGTACCAGGCGTGATACCAGTTTTGCGCATCTTGCACCGTCATCGTGTCGAGATCGCCCGGCCAGCCGATGGTCGGGTTGCGGTACGGCGCGGCATTGAACAGCGTGGCGAGCATCTGCTCATACACGGTGGAACGGGCGGAGTCGTCGATGCGCATGCGGCGCTCTTCCTTCACCACATTCATCTCCGGCTTGAACTCCTTGTCGGTCAGCTGGAGATTGACCATGCGATCGGCTTCGAGCCCCATCACATCGGCCAGGTGCGATTTCTCGATCTGCTGGAAGTACATCGTGAAGTCACGCGTGGTCATGGCGTTTTCACGGCCGCCCAGCGCCGCCACCCGGCGGGAGAACTCGCCGGGGCCGACTGCCTTGGTACCCTTGAACATCATGTGTTCGAGCATGTGGGCGACGCCGGTGGTGCCGTTGTGCTCGTCGATGCTGCCAGCGTGATACCACACCATGTGCGCCACGGTGGGGGCGCGGTGGTCTTCCTTCACGATGAGTTGCAGCCCATTGGGCAGCTTGTATTCGTGCGTGTCGGACTGGCTGGCGCCCACCTTGGCACCGCTGGCGATGGCCACCGGGCGGCCCGGCGCAGCGGCCAGTTCCTGCGCGCCTACATGGCCGGCCAGCAGGCCCGCCGCCAGGGCCGTCGCGGCCAATTGCCAGACTCGCGACCGAGCCCGGTTTGAAACGATTCGCATGGAAGAGCGCATAAGGGCTGTCTGATAAAATTCGACGCTTGATTCTAACGGCGAAATAGACTGCCTTTTACGATGTTTAGTTTCTGGAAGAAGCGCAAGGCAGAGCCCCAACCGGCCGCCGAACCCACGCCCGCAGCGGCACTCGAAGCCGCGCAGGCGCCTGCCCCGGCTGCCATCCCCGGCGCCATCCCCGGCGCCACCCCCGCCCCCATACCCGCACCGGTTGCAGCCCCCCAGCCCGTCTCTGCGCCGGCTCCCGCGCCCGCACCTGTCGCGGCGCCGGCCCACGTTGCCGTGCCGGACGCACCTGCTGCGCAGCCTGCGCTCGACGTGCAAGCCGGAGACGTCGAAACCGTCCCCACGCCCGCCGTGATCGAACAGGCCCGCAAGGGCTGGATGTCACGCCTGCGCTCCGGCCTGTCGAAGACGAGCAAGGGCCTGACCACACTCTTCGTCGGCGTCAAGGTGGACGAAGCGCTGTTCGAAGAGCTGGAGACCGCCCTGCTGATGGCCGACGCGGGTGTCGACGCCACCGAATACCTGCTGGCCGAACTGCGCCGCCGCATCAAGGCCCAGCGCATCGAAACCTCGGAGGGCGTGAAAACTGCCCTGCGCGACCTGCTCGTCGAGCTGCTGCACCCCCTGGAAAAAACCATGGTGCTCGGCCGCGAACAGCCGATGGTGATCATGATCGCGGGCGTGAACGGCGCCGGCAAGACGACCAGCATCGGCAAGCTGTGCAAGCACTTCCAGACGTACGGTCAATCGGTGCTGCTGGCCGCGGGTGACACGTTCCGTGCCGCCGCGCGCGAGCAACTCGTGATCTGGGGTCAGCGCAACAACGTCACGGTCGTGGCGCAGGAATCGGGCGACCCCGCCGCCGTGATCTTCGATGCAGTGAATGCCGCTCGCGCACGCGGCATCGACATCGTCATGGCCGACACCGCCGGCCGCCTGCCGACGCAGCTGCACCTGATGGAAGAGCTGAAGAAAGTGCGCCGCGTGACCGCCAAGGCGATGGCCACGGCGCCGCACGAAACGCTGCTGGTGATCGACGGCAACACGGGGCAGAACGCCCTTGCGCAAGTCAAAGCCTTTGATGAAGCGCTTGGCCTCACGGGCCTGATCGTCACCAAGCTGGACGGCACGGCCAAGGGCGGCATCCTGGCCGCGATTGCGCGGCAGCGGCCGGTGCCGGTCTACTTCATCGGCGTGGGCGAGCAAGTGGAGGATCTGCAGCCGTTTTCGGCGCGGGAATTTGCGGATGCGTTGTTGGGATAACGTCCTGCGAAACCTTGTTGCACAGAAACGCCCTGAATTGTTCAGGGCGTTTCCATTTGCGGTCGAACTTATCGGTGCTCAGCATTTGCCAGCACACACCAGCACATCGCATGTGTTAAAGCTCAACTAGCCGCCCTCTGATCAGCATGCCCTCTGCGCTGAGTTCAAACATTCAACGAATTGGAATTGTCTGATTGAGATTCAGCGCATGGCGCCGCTCCAATGGAGCACTTCAGCGAAGTGCTCTCATGTGGAGATGGCAGATGCAAAACACACAATCCGGCAAGGTCTACGTCGCGGCGTTCAACGGCGCGAAGAAAGCCAACGGCGGCGAGATCATTCAGGGCTCCTGCAGCATCCGAGATAGCGGACCCACGCTCTTGCTTGTAGGCGATGAAGCTGTCTACCCAGACGGCAGCACGGCCGTCATTACTGCGGGTGCAGGCATTGCACTAGTGGGCGATGACCGGCCTGCTGCCATCATTGGCAGCCCACTAAGCAACGGCGGCACCCTTGTTTCATCGCCAATCATGGCCCTAACTTTCGATGAACCGGCGGACGCGCCCATCATCGGCCTGCTTGACCCGGCATACCGTCCGGAGCCGGCGACCGACAGCGTGATCTGAGGGGGCCGATCATGGAATACATGCGCCCCGGCCTCAGGCATGGTGATTTAACAACGACGGGTGGCGTCATAACTGCCACCGGCAGGATGCGGTTCCACGGCAAAGAGGTGGCTGCGGAAGGGGATCTGGCAACTTGCCCAGCCTGCAAATCCATGGGCTACCTAGTCAATGACGCCTACCCAGCGTTCGGGCTTCCGAGCGGTCGCCAGCTCGCCATTCAAGGTGCGTGGATCTTCTGCAAATGCGCCAATCCCCCTCGCGCCATTGCTTCGACGGACAAGTTTCGGGTTGCGGTGAATCGAGCGGGGAGTATTGCTCAGGGGCATGCCGGAGTGCTGCCGTTGTCATCTGTGCCATCGGGTGCTCCCGACTATGTTCAGCAGCGCGAGTCTGTGCATGACCGTATTCACCCCGACGAGGAAGACATTGTCGAGCAGTACTACGAACTCGTTGATGCAGACACAGGCCAACCCGTGCCAGGTTATCGCTATGACCTGCTAACCAACGGCAAACGTAGTAGCCAGGACGCAGCACTCATTGATGGACGCAGCGTCATCGTGCGTGGCGGACTTTCGATTGGCATTGTCCTGTGGCTCGATAAATCGCGGGAGGCCCAAGCATGAGCCAATCAGCAACATCCGATTTGGCGCCTGAGGAGCGCCTTCTGGCAGCCATCGCGTATGGAGAATCTTCTACACAAAACAAGTACGAAGAGATGGCTGCCCTCGCCAGTGTCATGGTCCGCCAGATGAAGGCTCGCGGCTATCAATCAATCGAAGCTTTCACCTCGAAAGACCCGACGTTTTCGTTTGTACGAACGGACGGAAACAAGCGGTATGCCCTGCTAATGGAGGCCACAGCAGATGAAATTGGGAAGAGCGCACCAATGACCCACGCAGTCAGGGCTGCGAGGAACGCTTTCTCCGGTGGATTTGATTACTCGAATGGCGCCTATTTTTGGGACGGCGCAGATATCAAGTCAAACTATTCGAAGCATTCGAAGGTATGGCATGGCGTGCGCGTCGACCCAGCTCACAACGTGTACGGGATTCCTGATTCAAGGAGAACAAAAATCCTCTACAAGACCGTCAAGAAGAAAGTCAACGGGAAGACGGCCTCAGTGCAAGAAGAGGTAGGTCGATACTCATGGGTCTACGAATCTACGGCGGGCGTTGGCGGCACGATCTTCTGGCGTTACAGCAGAGACTTCGTCAACGTCACTCGCGCAAAGGAGTACAAGTGATTAGATCGATTGCTGCATCGATACTGTGCCTTCTTTCCCTGCAAGCACGCGCTAGCGCTCCATCCGATTCAATCGTGGACAGTTGCCTTCTATTCGACAAGCCGGTCCGCAGCACGATTTCCATCCTTCCGATCGATGGGGCAGAGGTTCTCCAAGATGACTACGAAGTACCCGGTTACACGGTCTTTAGGCCTGGCTTTAAGTCAAACAGTCTCGGCGTTGGCTATGCGACAAGTAAGCACGGCAACGATGATTTCGTGATAGTGGGTCGCCATCGGGGATACATCAGCCGGGCAATCCCACGCGGGCAGTACAAACCTCAACGGATCGAACCGCCTGAACGGGCCCTGTACGCGGTGATTCGCGAGGATGCCCAGCAGTACGTTTGCCTTGTCGAGAGCAACGGCAATGGAAGTGCAGCCTTTGTGCGGTCCGCTTTCGTAGCCCGCATTCCGCCCGACAGAAATGCCGGGCTCACGCTTTATTTCAAGGTGGCGGACATCAAGAAACTCAAGACATTCACTGAGGGCAGTCGCTGATCAACGGATGGGCATTGAAATGCATAGCCTCCTAGGCTACGCGCTGCTACTCCCAGCCACACGGCGTTTATGATGTATCTCACTAAAATAATCGCCCCAATCTTGGTAACCGTATCGGGCTTCGCCTTTTTCTCCTCGAATAACAAATCCGATTGCCTGAAACATCTTGGAGGCGGATATGGGGATGCGCAATGTTACCAAGTATCAAGAATTAATTTTATCAAAGAGAATGAAATAATTTACATGAGTATTTTGAAATCAATTCCCCATGGAAATTTTCATGCTCGGCTACTAGACGAATACATGAATTCGCAATCGCACGCTGAAAAATTTTGCGAGCCGCAACGAGACGCGGGCGCAAAATGGGAAAAGTGTTCCGATGGAACTATGTATCCTGCAATTTATGAGGGATGCCTCCATGAACTCAGGAAGGCACAAAATTCATTCCTTAAAAATATTCTAGAAATGTCAAAATGGTAAGGAAGAGGCAAAATAGAAACATAGATAAAAGCAAAATACGCTTCTCAGCGGGATTTTTCTTTCTTCTCAATTCGAGACTCAGGAGTTATGGCTTCTCGAGGCGAAAAATCCGGTCAAGCACAGCTATAGCCTCCTTGACAACAGCTGCTCGTCGAATGTGGCTGACGTGCTGAACTTGGTGGGGATCGTTGCCTATGACCCCCGTTGGTCAGCCTTTGGCATGGTGAGCCCCGAAGACATTGCTGTTGGTTTGTCTCGCTCGAAGCGGGTCAAGGAAAAACGGTTTTACGCCAAGGAGAGTCCATGAGGATTTCTGTCCCAATGCTTCTACTGAATGCCCTGGTAGCCACCGCTTGCTCAAGAGAACATGCAGCTGCAGTGTGGACAGCGAAGCAAAGTACCTCCGCCTATGCTTCAGAAGAGGACACCGACGACCGGGTCTTGTTCACCTTGGTGCCCGGCGACACATGCACCCCACTGCGCAGCGTGGTCATGAAGGTCTATCTCCACACCGAGATTCAGTGCAAGAATGGGCGTGGCTGGGTCATCGACAGGCAGAATTTTGATATCCAGCCAGCCCGTATCAGATCTGGGGCTGCGCAGCACTCCACGTCGTCGTCACCGGACTGATTGTGAAGTGCGCTCGCTTCTACTTGCCGTCATCATTTTCATGGGCGCATCTTCAGCAGCAGCGCCGACGATTACTCAGCATCTTGGTTCCTTCTCTAACCAGCGCACTGTAGGGAGTACAGACGACCCACATACTGAGGGGTATAGCCTTGATCTTTACCGTGAGGGGAAACGGATCTTCGGAAAGCTGTGCGTGTCGACCGGGATCGAAACGCCGTGCGGCATCATCGATAACGCTCAGATCATCCCTTCGACAAGCGCCATCAGATTTCGGGCAAAGTTGTCGACTGGCACTGAGTTCAGCCGAAGCTCAGGTCCGCAAGGGCGCCCATCACGAGATCTATTCGAGTTTGCCGGCACGATCGGCGCCAGCGCTGTAAAAGGTCGCCTCGTACATCGAAGCGGTTATGACGCGGAGAGCGCCATTCAATCTCAACGCATCGTGCTACGCCGAATCCATACGAGCACGTCGCCGGTCGGGTACGCCGAATGGTCCAAAGACCCCACCAACGTACCCGCTGATTGGTGACTTTCAACTTTTCGACAGACGGGCGGCGCCGCAGAAGGAAACGACGACGCCCCTCCAAACATTGGCTATGGCTCTGCGCCCCCATCCCTTGCTCTATTTGCAAGCAATCACAGCGCTGTCTTTTGCAATGCCACCGGACACAACGTACGCCAACTGCCCGCACGTGCTCACCGGCAAGCCAAGCTATCAAGCTGAAACGTCACTCTCTACTCCATCGCGTTCGGCAAAAAATGTGTTTCGTAGAGCATTGAATGAACAAGCTGGCTTGGACTTTGACGAGGCAAAACTATTCTTTGACTGCTTGAAGGACGCGACCAAGCGCGATGACAAGAATGCCCTTAGTCGGCTCGTCCAATACCCCTTGCGCGTCCATGCTCTAGACCGAGCAAGCACCATCGCGACGCCGGCAGCATTTAGAAAGGAGTACCCGTCGATCTTCAACCAACGCGTGAAGGACGCGATCGAAGCACAACGATTTGAGGATGTGTTCGTGAGCTACCGGGGCATCATGATCGGGAACGGCGAGCTTTGGATCAGCGGCATCACGGAACGAGGCCGAAGTAAGCCGACGATCAAGATCATCTCCATCAACAACTAGCGAACCGACTTTTGTTCCTAGGGTTGGATGTCCGATGGAAAAAAAGGCGCCGCCACCGCGACGCCCCACATCTCAATCACGCCGCATCCGGCTGCGCCGCAGGCGCAGCCCGCTGAAACGCCTCCTGCGCCATGCAGTGCTCAAAGATGCGCGCAAGCGTGGGGTAATCCTCCACCGCCACATCAAGCCGCTTGCCGTTGAACACCTGCGGCACGAGGCACACGTCGGCCAGCGTCGGCGTATCGCCAACACAGTAGGCGCCGGTCAGCGGCGACTGTGACAGCCGCGTTTCCAACGCCGCAAACCCCAGCTTCACCCAGTGGCGATACCAGTCGTTGCGCGCCTCTTCTTCCACGTTGAAGGTGTTCTTCAAGTACTTGAGCACGCGCGGGTTGTTCAGCGGATGGATCTCGCATGCGATGGCAAGCGCAATCGCGCGGATGTGCGCGCGATTGCTGGGCGAGCCCGGCAGCAGCGTGGGCTCGGGATGCGTCTCTTCCAGGTATTCGACAATCGCCAACGACTGGTTCAGCACGTCGTTGCCGTCGCACAGCACGGGCACCAGCGCATCGGGGTTCAGCTTGACGAACTCCGGCGCGAGCTGCTCGCCCTTGAGCAGGTGCACCGGCGCGTAGTCGTACGGCAGGCCCTTGATCTCCAGGGCGATACGCACGCGGAACGACGCCGAGCTGCGGAAGTAGTTGTACAGCTTGATCGACATGGCTTCTGACTCTTCTAGCGGGTCTATCAAATGACCTTCACGTGCAGCTCGCCCACGCCGTCGATCTTGCCGACCATCAGGTCGCCGACGACCACGGGGCCGACGCCTTCTGGCGTGCCGGTGTAGATCAGATCGCCGGGGCGCAGTTCGAACAGGCGCGACAGATACGCAATGGTTTCCGGCACCGACCAGATCAGGTCGGACAGGTCACCGCGCTGGTGTTCGCGGCCGTTGACCGACAGCGTGATGGCACCCTTGTCCGGATGCGCCACATCCTTGGCCGGCACGATCGGACCGATGGGCGCCGAGCCGTCGAATGCCTTGCCGGTTTCCCACGGGCGGCCGCCCTTCTTGGCGGCGTTCTGCAGATCCCGGCGCGTCATGTCCAGGCCGATGGCGTAACCGTAGATATGGTTGGCTGCCGTTTCCACGGCGATGTCGCGCCCGCCCGTGCCGATGGCGACCACGAGTTCGATCTCGTAGTGGCAATCCTTCGTTTCGGTCGGGTAGACGAACTGGCCGGTCTCGCCGTCTGCGATGTAGCGCACGGCGTCGGCCGGCTTGCAGAAGAAGAACGGCGGTTCGCGGTCGGGGTCGGAACCCATCTCGCGTGCATGGGCGGCGTAGTTGCGGCCGACGCAGTACACACGGCGCACCGGAAACTGGCCCTGCCCGCCACGCACGGGAATGCCATTGACGGCGGGCGGGGTGACGACGAATTCGGTCATGCGGGTCTCCTCGGACTCAGCTGGATTGGAACAGGTGGGAAACTGCGGCCACCGCCCCCCGGCGACCGACGAGTTTGCGAGGATACACCCGCACCTGCCCGGCGCGGTTCTTGCATGAGCGGCGTGCACCCTGCCCCACTTTGCACCATGCAAACGAAGCCGCCCCATTCATCCGCCCCGCCCGCCGCCGCGCCCATGCGCGTGCTGCTGGTGCGCGATCCGCTCGACGCTGAACAGATCAACCTCGAGCTGATCCGCGCCGGGCTGGCGGAGGCCGGCTTTGTGGATGTCGGCCTGGCGGACGCCGACCTGACGCTGCCCGAGCGCATTGCCGAGACACAACCCGACATGGTGATCGTCGCCTCTGAATCGGCTGCTCGGGACACCATCGAGCACGTCTGCGTGGCCACCCAGCATGCGCCCCGCCCGATCGTGCTCTTCACCGACAACGACGACGCCACGCGCATCAAGACGGCGTTTGCCGCCGGCATCACCGCCTATATCGTCGACGGGATCAAGCCCACGCGTGTGAAGGCTGTGCTGGACGTCGCCTATGCCCGTTTCGAGCACGAGCGCGAACTGCGGGCCGAGCTGGATACCGCCAAGACCCAGCTGGCCGAGCGCAAGGTGCTCGAGCGCGCCAAGGGCCTGCTGATGAAGCAGATGAACCTGTCGGAAGACGACGCCTTCAAGCGCCTGCGGAAGATGGCGATGGATCGCAACATCAAGCTGGTGGAAGCCGCCCAACGCGTGATCGATGTGATGGCCGGCTGAGCGGTCAGACCACCGCCCAGTTTTGGTGCGTCGCACAACTCCGGCGCCGGAAACGCACCAGTCGCGCGCGGCGTTCCGAACCCCACACGTGGCGTTCCGAACCTCAATCGCGGGGTTAAAAGCCTCGCACGTCGAGTTCCGAGCCCCAACTGCCGAGCTAAAAGCCTCACACGCCGAGTTCCGAACCTCAACCGCCGAGCTAAATGCCTCACGCGCCGAGTTCCGAGCCTCAATGGCCGAGCTAAAAGCCTCACGCGCCGAGTTCTGAACTCGGAACGCCGAGAAAAAAGCTCGGCGCGTGGAGATCGGAACTCGGAACGCCAGCATGCATCGCTCAACGTTGGCATACCCCTTGCAAGTGTCGCTCCGAAGCCGGTGCCAACGCGGGTATCGGCATGGGACAACGGCGTCCCGATGCACGGCAGCGCGCCCCTCTTTTGGACGGGCGGCAGTCGCGCATCGGGACGCTTTTTCTTTGGAGCCATGGATGGCCGCGCCAGACAAGACCGACGCTCTCGTCAACCCGATCAACCCGAAGCGCCGCACCATCATGAAAGCCGCGGCGACGATTGCAGGAGGCAGTGCCGTGGCAGTGATCGATCCGCTGGTGCGTGCCGGGGCATGGGCCGCCGGTTCCGATGCGCCCGAGAAGACGGAGCTGAAAATCGGCTTCATTCCGCTCACGGACTGCGCCTCGGTGGTCATGGCGTCCACGCTTGGCATCGACAAGAAGTACGGCATCAAGATCACGCCGTCGAAAGAGGCCTCGTGGGCCGGCGTGCGCGACAAGCTCGTATCGGGCGACCTGGATGCGGCGCACGTGCTCTACGGCCTGATCTACGGCGTGCAGCTCGGCATTGGCGGCCCCAAGAAAGACATGGCGGTGCTGATGACGCTCAACAACAACGGCCAGGCGATCACGCTGTCGTCCAAGCTGAAGGAAGCGGGCGTCAAGGATGGCGCGTCGTTGAAGGCCGTCATGGCAAAAGACAAGCGCGAATATGTGTTCGCGCAGACCTTCCCGACCGGCACGCATGCGATGTGGCTGTATTACTGGCTGGCCGCGCACGGCATCCACCCGCTGCAGGAAGCGAAGGCGATCACCGTGCCGCCGCCGCAGATGGTGGCCAACATGCGCGTCGGCAACATGGATGGCTACTGCGTGGGCGAGCCGTGGGGTGCCCGCGCAATTGCGGACAACATCGGCTTTACCGCCGAGACAACACAGGCCATCTGGAAAGACCACCCCGAGAAGGTGCTCGGCACCACGGCGGAGTTCGTGCAGAAGTATCCGAACACCGCGCGTGCCCTCACGGCCGCGGTGCTGGAAGCGGGCAAGTTCATCGATGCGTCGGCGTCGAACCGACGCAAGACGGCCGAGACCGTCGCCGCCAAGTCGTACGTCAACACCGACATGGACATCATTCTCGACCGCATGCTGGGCCGCTACACCAATGGCCTGGGCAAGACGTGGGACGACCCCGACCCGATGCGCTTCTATCACGACGGCGCGGTCAACTTCCCGTACTTGTCGGACGGCATGTGGTTCCTCACGCAGCACAAGCGCTGGGGCCTGTTGAAGGCGCATCCGGATTACCTGGCCGTCGCCAAGCAGGTCAACCGCATCGACATCTTCAAGCAGGCCGCAACCGCCACCGGCACGCCGCTGCCCAAGAGCGATATGCGCACGGCCAAGTTGATCGACGGCGTGGTGTGGGATGCGAAAAACCCCGCCGCGTATGCGGACGGCTTCAAGCTGAAAGCCTGACGCCTCCGTCCGTCCGAATTTTCGATTGCGGTCCCTCACATCGATGGAGCCCGACATGAACACGCTCGTCAAAACATTGTCTGGCGTGCAGTCCGACGCCGCCCCTGAACGTCGCAGGTTCGTTGCGCGCGACTGGTTTGTCGCTGCCGTGGTGCGCGGCTTTCCGCCCGTGCTGGGCTTGGTGCTTTTTGTGCTGGCGTGGCAAGGCATTGCCACGGCCATCCCCGCATTGCCAACACCGGCGGTGACGTGGAAAGCGGCCGTTGCGCTCTTCGCCGATCCGTTCTATCGCAATGGCCCGAATGACCAGGGCGTAGGCTGGAACGTGCTGGCCTCGCTGGCGCGCGTGGGTGCGGGCTTCGGCATGGCGGCAGTTGTCGGCATTCCGGCGGGCTTCCTGATCGGGCGCTTTGCGTTTCTCAATGCGATGGCCTCGCCCATCATCAGCCTGCTGCGGCCGGTGTCGCCGCTGGCGTGGCTGCCGATCGGGCTGCTGCTGTTCAAATCGGCCAACCCGGCGGCCATCTGGGCGATCTTCATCTGCTCGATCTGGCCGATGGTCATCAACACCGCCGTGGGCGTGACGCGCGTGCCGCAGGACTACCTGAACGTGGCCCGTGTGCTGAATCTCTCCGAATGGAAGGTGTTCACGCGCGTGCTGTTTCCCGCCGTGCTGCCGTACATGCTGACGGGCGTGCGGCTGTCCATCGGCACGGCATGGCTGGTGATCGTGGCGGCGGAGATGCTCACCGGCGGCGTCGGCATCGGCTTCTGGCTGTGGGACGAGTGGAACAACCTGAAGGTCGAGCACATCGTCATCGCCATCTTCGTGATTGGTGTGGTGGGCTTGCTGCTCGAGCACGCGCTGCTGGCGATTGCGCGGCGCTTCTCGTACGACGCGGTTTGAGGAAAGAGGGGGAGCGCCATGACAGACAAATTCCTGCGCATTGAAAACGTCGGGCAGACGTTCAAGACCAAGCGCGGCCCGTTCGTCGCCCTGCGCGATATCGACCTGACGGTGGCGCGCGGTGAGTGCATCGCGCTCATCGGGCACTCGGGGTGCGGTAAGTCGACGTTGCTCAATCTCATTGCCGGCCTCACGCGGCCGACCACGGGTGGATTGATTCTGGCCGAGCGGGAGATTGCCGGGCCGGGGCCAGATCGCGCGGTGGTGTTTCAGAACCATTCGCTGCTGCCGTGGCTCACGTGCTTTGACAACGTGTATCTCGCCGTCGAGCGCGTCTTCGGCAAGACCGAGACCAAGGCGCAGTTGCGTGATCGCACGCATGCGGCGCTGGCGTTGGTGGGCTTGTCGCATGCCGAACAGAAGCATCCGCACGAAATCTCGGGCGGGATGAAGCAGCGCGTGGGCATTGCGCGGGCGTTGTCCATGGAGCCGAAGGTGCTGCTGATGGATGAGCCCTTTGGCGCGCTGGATGCGCTCACGCGCGCGCATCTGCAGGATGAGCTGCTGAAGATCGTGGCGGCGACCGGCAGCACGGTGGTGATGGTGACCCACGATGTGGATGAAGCGGTGCTGTTGGCAGACCGCATCGTGATGATGACGAATGGGCCGGCGGCGACGATTGGCGAGGTGTTGACGGTGGATTTGCCGCGGCCGCGGGATCGGATGGCGTTGGCGGAGGATCCGACTTATCACGCTTGCCGGACGGCGGTGTTGGATTTTCTGTATCGGAAGCAGAGGCATCCGGTGGCGGAGGCTGCCTGAATTATTGTGTTTTGCTTGTTGGTTTTGAGGTTGGTGGTTGGCCTCTGTTTCGTCCCCTGCCGGGACCGACTCACTTTCTTTGTCTTGCCAAAGAAAGTAAGCAAAGAAAGGCGCGCCCGAGATGGCGACCCACTCCTTGAATTTATGTCGCAGGGAGGGAGGGGAGGCAAACTCGCTTCGCTCAGACAGGCCTCCCCTCTTTTTCCTCCCTGCGACAGAAATTCAAGGCGCCATCTAGGGCAAGGGAAAAGCACACCATCTTTTGCCAGCGCGCCACTTCGTGTTACAGGCCGAACCCGTCGTTCGGTGTCCGTCGTTCGTCGTCCATCGCTCTGCACTGAGCGCGAGTTTCAGCGCTCACATCGGCACGCCAACGGTGTGGCCGTTGACGTTCCTGCCCTAGATGGCGCCTTGAATTTGTGTAAGCGGGCGGAAAAAAGAAGGAGGCCTGTCTGAGCGCAGCGAGTTTGCCTTCTTCTCCGCCCGGTTACAGAAATTCAAGGAGGAAGTCGCCATCTCGGGCGCGCCTTTCTTTTGCTTACTTTTCTTTGGCAAGACAAAGAAAGTGACTCAGCCCCGGCAAGGGATGAAACAACGGATGCACCACCAACAAAAACCAACCCAACCCCCACGCTAGCGCCAGCGCAAACCCCAGCGCTATGATCAAACCCAAGCAAACACCCCCACCACATCCTGATGCCCGCTCCCCCCATCCTCCCCGCCACCGCGACTGAAGACGCCTTCGCCAATGGCCCCTTCCCCGCTGCCCGCTTCATCAAGGAAATCGGCCGCGGCGCAGACGGCGCCCGAGCGCTGGTCAAGCACGATGCCCGCGCGCTCTTCACCGCCATGCTGGAAAGCCGCATCTCTGACGTGCAGCTCGGCGCCATCCTCATGGCCTACCGCATCAAGGGGGAAACGCCGGAGGAACTCGACGGCATGCTGGAAGCCACGCATGCGCATTGCCGGCCGCTGCCGGCCCCGAACACGCCGGAGCACGCGCTGCCGGTCGTCATCCCCAGCTACAACGGCGCCCGCCGCCAGCCGAACCTGGTGCCGCTGCTGGCGAAGCTGCTGGCGCGCGAAGGTGTGCCGGTGCTGGTGCATGGCATCCGCCGCTTCGATGGCCGCATCACTACGGCGGCGCTGTTCGCAGCGCTCGGCTGGCCTGTCTGCGAGCACATGGACGACGCACGTCAGCGGCTGGAGCGCGATCGGCTGGCGTTCGTGCCGATCGACGTGCTCTCGCCCCAGCTGACCTCGCTCTTGGACAAGCGCGAGATCGTCGGCCTGCGCAATTCGGCCCACACAGTGGTGAAGATGCTGCAGCCCATTGGTGGGCATGCGCCCCACGAGGCGCTGCGGCTGGTCAGCTACACGCACCCGGAATACCGCGACACGCTCACCGATTACTTCCTGCGCCATCCGGCCAATGTGCTGCTGGCACGTGGCACCGAGGGCGAGGCGGTGGCCGATGCGCGGCGCGGCAGCGCGGTGGAGTGGCTGCACGACGGCGCGCATGAAACGGTGATCGATGCGGTGGAAGGTTCGAGCGACGCACCGCCTGAGCTGCCCGCAGGAACGGACGTGGCAGCAACGGCACGGTGGATTGAGGCGGTGCTCGAAGGCAAGCAGCCGGTGCCGGAGCCGATCGCCAAGCAGGTCCGCGCGATCGTGCGGTGTGCACGACCGGCGCAGGCTACCTGATCGACCGCCCGGTCTTACTTGGACGGCAGCGGAATGCGCTCCGTTTCGCCCGGCACGTGGGCGAACGCGTCGGCCTCCCAGCGCTGCTTGGCGTCTTCAATGTCGGCCTTATCGCTGGCGACGAAGTTCCAGTAGATGTGACGGTGGCCGTCGGTCGGGTCACCGCCCAGCAGCATCACGCGCGACGACACCTGCGCGGTGAGCGTCACGTCGCCGCCGGGCTCCAGCACCGCGAGGTGGTGCGGGTCGAGCGCCTCGCCGTCGATGGTGACAGCACCCTCGACCAGATACAGGCCGCGGTCTGCATGCTCGGGCGGAATCACCAGCGATGCACCGGCCGCGAGTTCCAGCGCCACATAGAGCGTGCGCGAACTCACCTTCACCGGCGACGTCAGCCCAAACGCATCCCCCGCAATGACAACGCCCTGCACGCCCGGGCATTCCAGCTTGGGCAGCGTGTCTGCCGCGTGATGGGCGAAGCTGGCGCCCACCTTTTCCTGATCCTTCGGCAGCGCCACCCAGGTCTGGATGCCATGCACGCGCGCGCCCTTTTCGCGCCCTTCCGGGGAAGAACGCTCGGAGTGGACGATGCCGTTGCCGGCCGTCATCCAGTTCACGTCGCCGGGGGTGATGGTCTGCACGCTGCCGAGGCTGTCACGGTGAACCATGCTGCCGTCGAACAGATACGTGACAGTGGCCAGCCCGATGTGTGGGTGCGGACGCACGTCGATGCCCTCGCCGGGGGCGAAATCAACCGGGCCCATGTGGTCGAAGAAGATGAAAGGGCCCACCGTCTGGCGCGCGGCCGAGGGCAGCACGCGCTTGACCGAAAAACCGCCGAGGTCCCGCACGTGCGGGCCGATGATGTGCTGAATGGACGTCATGGTGAAAGCTCCTCAGGCGCGCTCGGCAAGCTCGGTGTCGACGCTGATCTCGACCTCGGTCATCAGCTTGTGAATGGGGCATTTACCGGCCACGCGCAGGAGGTCGGCGCGCTGCTCGTCGCTCAGGTCGCCGTGCAGAGTCAGCACCGTGCGCAACTTGTAGCGGCCCTGACGCTCCTGGGTGCCGTCGTGCTCGACGGCCACGTCGATCGAATCGAGCGGGTACTTGCGCTGGCGCGCATACAGCGTGACGGTGAGCGCCTTGCAGCTCGCCAGGGCCGCGTCAAAGTAGGCGTGGGGGTCGGGCGCGCTGCCTTCGCCTGTCGGCTTGGGCACATCGGTATAGGTGACGCCTTCGGGGAACGTCACCTTGTGGCGGAAAAGGCCTTCGGTGTCCTTGCTGACGACGATCGTCATGACGGCTCCTGTAACGGTTTCTGCAATGTCTGGGCAGTGTAGCCAACTTGCGTGACGTCACGGGAGCCGGCGTAAAGTGCGGCGCGCATCGCATTGATCGGCGTTGCGGTCGCCGGACATTGCAGACATGACAATTCTGCCCGCCCATTTGGGTGGAAACGCTCAAGCGGCGCGGTTTTCCGCCGATCTTCCGGTTAGAAGACATTCGCCCAGAAACCGCCCCGCTTACGCGTTATTTGCATGGTTCCTCGCCGGCCGCTTGTCGCCATTGCCGGCGGCATCGGCTTCCTCCTCGTCCTTGTCGGGCTGACCGTGATGGTCGGCTGGCTGCGGCATTGGCCGTGGGCGGTGAAGCTGGGCACCGATCGGCTGCTGATCGTGTTCGCCACGGGGATCAACCTGACCCTGCTCGGCGCGGGACTGACAGCGCTGCTGGTCGGGACGGTACGGCCAAATATTCGCTGGGCAGATCCGATGGCCCGCGGGCTGGGCGGCGTGGTGGCGGTGCTGGCCGGGCTGCGGCTGGCCGAGATGATCACGGGATGGCCGATCGGGTTGGACTTTCCAGGCGTGCACGCCTGGCTCGACCGCCAATGGGTGACCGGATGGATTGGCGGCATGCACCCCAGCCACGCGCTGGCGATGGCCGCGTCGGCGACGGCCCTGAGCCTCGTGCCGACGTTGCGCAAACCGCACCGTGCGCGGTGGTTCTGGGGCCTGGTCGGCCTGTCGATGCTGCTGTGCGCCGGGGACCTGCTTGGGCGCGCCATGGCGCTGGAGTATCTGTACCCGACGTGGTTGGTGTGGCGCGCCTCGGACGTGGCGGCCATCTGCACGCTGCTGGTGGTCACGGGCGTGCTGTCCGTGGCGGTGATCCGGCATCCGGGCGTGTTGCACCTGCGCCTGTCGCCGGAAGACACCATCGTGTGGATCAGCGGCGGCTGCGTGTTGCTTGCGGGCCTGGGCGCCACCATCACGGCATTCATCATCCAGGTGGACAGCGTCAGCCTGACATTCGGCACCACGCGGACGCGGGCGCTCTCCAGCTACGCAGAAGAGTTCGATCAGCTGCTGGCCATGCGCGCCGAGAGCCCCCGTCTGGTGGCCGCCGCCACGCACATCCAGGAGGTGCTGCGGCATCCGGCCGACAACGCAGCGCGCCTGCGCGGCGCGAGCGCACTGCAGGCGTATCGGGAACAGGGCTACTCGTACCTGCAACTGCGTACGCTGGCGGGCGAGGGCATCGTCAGTCTCGGCATGCAAACGCTTAAGCCGGAGCTGTCGATTCCGCTGCACGCCGGCCTCGCGCCTGAGCGCGTCACGCTGCAATGGGTACACGGATTCGCCATGCGCACGGAAACGCCTGTCATGGCAGACGGCATGCAGATCGGCTGGTTGGTCGCAGAGCAACCGCTTGCCCACATGACCGCGCGCTACGCCAGCGAACGCGGCATCGGAAAGACCGAAACGCTGGCAATGTCGGGCTTTGATGCACGCGGCCGCGCCATGTCGTTTCCGCAGCGCTTCGATGCGTACGTATTTCCGCTGCCGGCGCTTACGGTCGACCGCCGACCACTGCCGTCGCGCCTTGCGCTGGCGGGCGAGGCAGGTTACGGCCAATGGCAGGACATCCACGGCATGCCGACGTCGTTCAGCTACACGCCGATCGGCCATACGGGCCTGGCGCTGATCAGCAAGATCGCCTGCGCCGAGTTGTACGCACCCATGCGCGTGCAGTTCGAGCGGCTGGCGGCCTTCATGCTGTGCCTGATGATCGGCAGCGTGCTGGTGATCCGTTTGACGGTGCGTCCGTTCGCCAATCGGCTGGCCGCGTCCGAACGGGCGCTGCGCACCGCCAACGAAAGCCTCGAGCGCCGCCGCGACGCCCTGCGCGCCAGCCGCGAACAACTGCGCCTGGTGGCCGACAACGTGCCGGCGCAGCTCAGCTATGTCGACCCCGACGGCATCGTGCGCTTTGCCAGCCGCACCCTGCTCGAAGCCTTCGGCCGCCGCGAGGACGAGATGCTCGATCACCACGTGCGCGACATCTACGCCCCCGAGGACTATCGCGCGCTGCTGCCTTACATGACCGAGGTGCTGGCCGGGTACCCGGTGCAATTCGAGATCCAGTCGATGCGCACAGGCGTGCCCCGCTACCTGAGCGGTCATTACTTTCCTGACTACGACGATCGCGGCACGCTGCGGGGCTATTTCTCCGTGCTGCAGGATCTGACGGCCCGCACCACTGCCGAGCTGGCTCTGGCGCGCAGTGAACGGGCGCTCAAGCTGGTGCTCGACAACGCGCCGCTGCTGGTCTCGCACATCAACCCGGATGGCGTCTTCACGTTCTGCAACGTCACGCACGCACGTTGGCTGCAGCGCACCCCGGAGGAAGTCTGTGGCCAGACGCCGGAACGGGTCTTCACGCCGAGCACGTACGCGCTGCTCGCGCCGTATCTCGCGCGCGCGCAGCAAGGAGAATCGGTCCAATTCGAGATCACCGCGCCGTGGTACGAAAAACCGTCTGCCAGCGGTCTGCGCAGCCGCACACGCCACTTCCGAGGTCAGCTCGTCCCCGATGCCGGAGAAGCGCAGGACGGCCGCTGCGGCTTCTACGCATTCGTGCAGGACGTGACCGAAGCCAAGCGCAGCGAGATGGAGCTTTCCCGCATGGCGCGCTTTGATGCGCTGACGGGCCTGCCCAACCGTTATGAGCTGTACGAGCGGCTGCGCGCAGCGCTGGAGCGCCGTCAGCGGCTGCCTGCGCCGTTGGGGGTGCTGTACCTGGACGTCGACCACTTCAAGCACATCAACGACACCTACGGCCACGCCGCCGGCGATGCAGTGCTGGTGGAAGTCGCCCACCGCCTTCAACGCGCCGTGCGCCGCACCGACACCGTGGCCCGCCTCGCGGGTGACGAATTCATCATCCTGCTGGACCCCATCGACGCCCCGGATGATGCGCTGCACACGGCACAGAAAATCGTCGGTGCAATCCGCCCGCCCATCACCCTGCGGGGCGACACGATCCTGCACGTCACGACGAGCGTCGGTGTCGCGTGTCCCGCCCCCGAAGTACGTGAACCCGACACCGCTTTGCGGGAAGCGGATCGCGCACTTTACTGGGCCAAGTCGCGCGGTCGAAACACGGCGGCGTAGTCGAGAACCGATGCCGTCAGTGACGGTCTATGAATGAGCGCGCTGCTCATATTGCTGCGGCGCAAACATCACGCTATGAACTAAGCTTGCCGATTTACGGGAACTATCAAACAGGCAAAAATGTCCTATTAGCACTCTTCCGGTCGGAGTGCTAAGATGCCTTTCTAAACCTCCACTGGATTTCGACAGGAGTCCTGAGTGAACGCAGTCATCCCCGTGAATACCGTTTCCGCAATCGCCACCCAGCCGTCCGGCAACGCCGGCAATGGATGGGCGCTGGCGTTCCCCGGCAACCTGGGCAACATCGACGCTTATATCCAGAGCGTCAACCGTGTGCCAATGCTGTCGGCTGAAGAAGAACAACGCCTGGCCCGCGAATACCGCGACAACGACAATCTTGATGCCGCCCGCCGCTTGGTGCTCTCGCACCTTCGTCTGGTCGTATCGATTGCGCGCGGCTACCTGGGCTACGGCCTGCCGCATGCCGACCTGATCCAGGAAGGCAACATCGGCCTGATGAAAGCCGTCAAGCGCTTCGATCCCGATCAGGGCGTGCGTCTGGTTTCGTACGCGATGCACTGGATCAAGGCCGAGATGCACGAGTACATCTTGAAGAACTGGCGCATGGTGAAGGTGGCCACCACCAAGGCCCAACGCAAGCTGTTCTTCAACCTGCGCAGCCACAAGCAGGATGCGCAGGCGACCTTCACGTCGGACGAGATCGATGCGGTAGCGGCCGAACTCAACGTCAAGGGCACGGAAGTGCGCGAGATGGAAACGCGTCTCTCGGGCGGCGACATTGCGCTGGAAGGCCAGATGGACGACGGCGAAGAATCGTACGCCCCCATCGCCTACCTGGCCGATACGCACAACGAGCCGACCCGCGTGATCGAAGCGCGCAGCAACGACCGCATGCAAAGCGAGGGCATTGAAGCCGCCCTCGCCAAGCTGGATGACCGTAGCCGCCGCATCATCGAAGCCCGCTGGCTGAACGTGAACGATGATGGATCGGGTGGCTCGACGCTGCACGAGCTGGCAGACGAGTTTGGCGTCTCGGCCGAGCGCATCCGCCAGATCGAATCGGCCGCGATGAAGAAAATGAAGGGTGCGCTGCAGGCTTTCGCCTAAGTTGCCCGCCTCGCCATAAAAAAGCCCGCCAGGTTGGCGGGCTTTTTCTTTGGGCGGCAGCCGGAGATCAGTCGGCCAGCAGTTGCTTGATATCGTGTGCAATCGGCTCAGGCCCCTGGCCGTGCTTGATGAACAAGCGCAGGTTGCCCTTTGGATCAAACATGTAGCTGCCGGCGGTGTGGTCCATGGTGTAGGTGTCGGGCGAACTGCCCGGCACCTTGCTGTAAAACACCTTGAAGTCCGACGCGACCTTTTTCAGCTCAGCGTCGTTTGCCGGACGCAGGCCGATGAAGCGCGGATCGAATGCGGGCACGTACTTGGCCAGCAGGTCTTGCGTGTCGCGCTCCGGGTCGACGGTGACGAACAGCACCTGGACGCGGTCGGCATCCTTGCCGAGGGTCTCCATCACGGCACGCAACTCAGCCAGCGTGGTTGGGCAGACATCGGGGCAATGCGTGTAACCGAAGAACATGACCACGACCTTGCCGCGGAAATCCTGGAGGGTGCGACGCTTGCCGGTGTGGTCGGTCAGTGAGAAATCGGTCCCGAAGCTCTTGGACCCGGTAATGTCGAGGTTCTTGAAGGCGGGCTTGTCGCTGCACGCCGCGAGCGCCAGCACGGAGACGGCCAGCATGGCGAACAGCGCGGCGCGGAAGTGTCGGAAAGAGAGCATGGTCATCGTGTTGGAAACAGACCGCCTAGCGTAACGCCAACGGCACATGCCTGCTGGCGCCCCTGTGCGTCACAGCGCCGCGCTTTGCGTAAGCGCCGGGCCGAACTTGAAGTAATGGTCCACCAGCAGCGCGGCAAACAGGATCGACAGGTAGATGATGGAGTAGCGGAAAGTCTTCTGTGCCAGCGCGTCGGAGTACTTGCGGTACATGCGCCAGGCGTACGAGAGGAAGCCGAAGCCGAGCACCAGCGCTGTCACCAGATAGATATAACCGCTCATGCCGTAGACGAACGGCAGGATGGTCGCGGCGATCATGACCAGCGTGTACAGCAGGATATGCAGCAGCGTGTATTTCTCGCCGTGCGTGATCGGCAGCATCGGCAGGCCGGACTTTGCGTAGTCAGCGCGGCGGTACAGCGCGAGTGCCCAGAAGTGCGGCGGCGTCCAGGTAAAGATGATGAGCACCAGGATCCACGCCTCGGCCGGCACGCTGTTGGCCACGGCCGCCCAGCCCAGCGCCGGAGGCATCGCGCCCGACAAACCGCCGATCACGATGTTCTGTGGCGTGGCGGGCTTGAGCAGCAGTGTGTAGATGATCGCGTAGCCGATGAAGGTCGCGAACGTCAGCCACATCGTCAGGTCGTTGGCGAATACGTGCAGCGTCCACATGCCCGCACCACCAAGTACCACCGAGAACACCAGGATCTGCCGCGTGCCCAACTCGCCGCTGGCGGAAGGGCGCCAGGCCGTCCGGCGCATCATTGCGTCGATCTTGCGCTCGACCAGGCAGTTGATGGCAAAGGCAGCGCCGGCAAACAGCCAGATGCCGACCGCGCCGCCGATCAGCACCGGCCACGGCACCATGCCCGGCGTGGCCAGGAACATACCGATCACGGCGCAGAACACGGCAAGCTGCGTGACGCGCGGCTTGGTCAGCGCCGCATACTGCGATGCGGTCGTTCGCCAGCCAGGAAGTTGAGTGGAAGTTGTTGGGGTTGCCACGGTATTCATAAAAAACGGTCAGACGGCATTCAGACGACGGCAGCCGCCACAGGCATCGGCGCCCGCGCGTGCGCGAGCCCGATCAGGTAATGCAGACGCACCATCAGCAACAGCAGCACGGCCGCGCCGCCGTTGTGCGCCACGGCGGCCAGCAGCGGCCACCCCAGCACGATGTTCGAAAGCCCGGTCGCCAATTGCACGGCCAGCACAACGAGCAGCACCGTCGCGACACGGCCGATGCCGTGGATGCGACGTGCGCGTACGCCAAGCCATGCCAGGTAGCTCAGCACGACGACCGCAAACACGCGGTGCGTCCAATGGATGGCGACCAGCGCTTCGTGCGAGATGAAATCGCCGCCGGCGGTCTTACCGAGCTGGCGCCAGAATGTGAAGCCGTGTGCAAAGTCCATCGGCGGAACCCACTGGCCGTTGCACAGCGGAAAATCGGTACAGGCCAGCACAGCGTAGTTCGTGCTGACCCAGCCACCCAGGGCAATCTGCACAACGAGCAGCACGAGCCCGATGGCCGCCGCCGTGCGCAACGAGGCGCCGCGCTCATCGACCGCACGCGGCGCGTCGTTCTTGCAGCCGAGCCAGATCAGCGCGGCGAGCAACGACATGCCGAGCAGCAAGTGCGTCACCACGATGGCCGGCTGCAGCTTGAGCGTGACCGTCCACGCGCCAAAGGCGCCTTGCACACACACCAGCGCCAGCACCGCCGTTGCATACCAGGGCGACTGCTTCAGTTCCTTGCGCTTGACCCACGCCAGCACCACCAGCGTGATGATCAGCACGCCCAACGCAAGCGCGAAGTAGCGATGCGTCATCTCGATCCATGCTTTCATCCACGTGACGGGGCCGCTCGGCATGGCGGCCTGTGCGGCATGGATGTCGTCACGGGCGTGGAACGGGTTGGAGGTGCCGTAGCAGCCCGGCCAATCCGGGCACCCGAGGCCTGAATCCGTCAGACGCGTGAAGCTGCCGAACATGATCAAGTCCAGCGTGAGGAAAGCGGTGATCCACACCAGCTTGCGGTACTTGTTGCGATCCCCTTTGACCAGCACGTAGCACAGCGGGATCAGCGCGATCAGGATGCCAATGGAAGCAAGTTGCAGCAGCATGGCTTATCCGATGCGCGAATACTTCAAGAGCCGCGTCATGTCTGCGCGCACCTTCTTCGGATCCGGATCTTTCGGGAACTGCATCATCAGGTTGCCGAGCGGATCGACCAGGAAGAGGTGGTCTGTGGGCGGCGTCTTGCCATCGGCAAGCCAGTTCTTAGGCAGATCGGGCGCGCGCAGGAAGCGCACGGCACCGTAATCGTCGTTGTAAGCCTTGATGAGGCGCGGGTCGATCTCCCCCCGGTCGGTCACCAGCCAGACGGGGACGATGCGGTCGCGGTCCGGGCCCTGGCCGATGCGCAGCTGGCGCATGGTGAACAGCTTGCGCGCGCAGTTGTCGTCGCAGGCGCTGCCATCCACGGACACCATCAGCCATTTGCCCTTGAGGCTGGCAAGCGGCACTTCAGCGCCGTGCTCGTCCTGCACCATCAGCCCGGTCGGAACAGGGCGCTGCGGATCGACCAGCGCGCCATACGCCGCCTTGCCGCCGGCCGGGGTGAATACGTAATACGCAAGGTACGACGCGATCACCGGAGAGGCGCACACCAGCAGCAGGAACAGCATCATCAAGCGGCCGCGGCGCGTGCGCGCGTCGATGCGCGGGTCTTCGGACGCCCCGAGTGTGCCGGGCGCGCCGGGTGCAGATTCCTGATTCACCATGTGATTCCCAATACATTCAGCTGCGGCACTAGGCCGCAACGCAAGTTCGTGTTCAGGCGGGCTCAGAGCGGCCCGCCAAGCGGCGATAACGCCGCACGCTGTAAAAGACCATCAGCCCGAGCACTGCCGCCGACATCGCAAACCATTGGAACGCGTAGCCGTAATTGCGCTCGGCGCCCAGGTCTGGGCGCGGCCAATCGCGCAACAGGCCGTCCTCCACGTCGGACTGCTGCTGCACCACGAACGGTTGCAGCGGCACGCCGATTTCGCGCGAGAAAGCGTCGAGGTCGATATTCTGCCTAAGTCGCTGGCCGACTTCATCCGCGCCGGCCTTGCTGCCCAAACTGAAGACCCGGCTGGCATGCGGCACCGCCATCCCTTCGACCTGCACTTCGCCAGCCGGCGTGGTGTACGGCGCGATGCGCGTGCGGTCTGCCGGATCACGCGGCAGCCAACCTCGATCGACCAGCACGGCACGCCCACCCGCGCCCTCCAGCTTCAGGGGGATAAGCACCTCGAAACCCGGGCGCGATACGTCGTGGGTGACGTGTGGGCGATTCTCCAACAGCACCGTGTGCGCCACGTCAAACGTTCCACGCAGCAACACTGGTCGGTACATCACCGAATCTGCCGCCACGGGCTGCGCGGTGATGCGCTGAGCGGGTGCATTTTCCAGCGCCATGATGCGGGCCTGGCGCTCGATGCGCTCCTGCGCACGTGAAAGCTGCCAACGCCCGAGCGAGCACGTCAGGGCAATCAGCGCCACGCCCGCCAACATCGGCACAGGCGCAAACCACTGCCGCATCGGCACGCGCACGGTCATCGCTGGGCCCCGGTGCGATAATGCTCGGCAGCCATTTTCATCCCGTCATTGCCCAACCGGCAGCCCCCCATGCGCATCGTCGTTGCCATTGCGTTTCTGCTGATCCTCGGCAGCCTTGCCTCCGCGCTGTTCTTCCTGATGCGCGACAAGGGCCACAGCAACCGCACCGTTCGCTCGTTGATGTTCCGCGTCGGTTTCTCGATCGCGCTGTTCATCTTCATCCTCGTCGCGAACCGGCTGGGGTGGATCCACAGTACCGGCATCCGCTTCGGCCAATAGCCCGAGTCAATTCAGTCAGTCCAGAAAAGCGAAAACGCCGCAGCGGTGTCCCGTCTGCGGCATTGTCGTCGCCGGCCGTTGGCCAGGTCGGGGAGCGACGCTTTGCCGCCCCAATCCGGTGCTGTCTTACAGCCAGTACACCACCACGTACAAGCCGAGCCACACCACGTCCACGAAGTGCCAGTACCACGCAGCGCCTTCAAAAGCGAAGTGATGTTCCGGCGTGAAGTGGCCCTTGATCACACGCCCCAGCACCACTGACAGCATGATGGCGCCCATGGTCACGTGGAAGCCGTGGAAGCCCGTCAGCAGGAAGAACGTCGAACCGTAGATGCCCGAGGTCAGCTTCAGGTTCAGTTCGTGATAGGCGTGGATGTACTCGAACGCCTGGAAGCCCATGAACGTGAAGCCCAGGAGAATCGTCAGCAGCAAGCCCTGAATGACCTGCGCGCGCTTGCCCTCACGCAGCGCATGGTGTGCCCACGTGAGCGTCACACCTGACGTCAGCAGCAGCGCCGTGTTGATCGTCGGGATCGGCCATGGCCCCATCGTTGTAAAGGGCGCTACCGTGCCGGCCGGT
The DNA here is from genome assembly GCF_030582395.1 of Ralstonia pickettii. Classification (NCBI taxonomy): domain Bacteria; kingdom Pseudomonadati; phylum Pseudomonadota; class Betaproteobacteria; order Burkholderiales; family Burkholderiaceae; genus Ralstonia; species Ralstonia pickettii. The sequence goes on along the minus strand of NZ_CP104381.1, from coordinate 274,167 downwards.
CCGGCGTTCGGCCACAGCGCGTTGAAGTCGGGCCACAGCAGCTTGTTGTTCAGATCGCCCAGCCACGGCATGGCGATCGTTCGGGCATAGAACAGCGCGCCGAAGAACGCCGCGAAGAACATCACTTCCGAGAAGATGAACCAGCTCATCGACCAGCGGAACGAGGCATCCACGCGGTCGCCGTACTTGCCGGTCTCGGATTCGGAGATGGCGTCCGCAAACCACGCGCGCAGCACAAAGAGGAACCACAGCAGGCCGACCAGGAACGTCCACGGGGCCCACGGCTGGGCATTCACCCATGCAGCGGAGCTCAACAGCACGATCAGCAGGCCGAGGCTTGCCGTAATCGGATGCCGCGAGGGCCCGGGCACGAAGTAGTACGGAGCGTTTGCTCGATTCGCACTCATCTCTTTTTCTCCAGCTCTATTTTTTTAAGAATCCACTCGATATTGCCCGGCCCATGCTGCGGGGCCGTCTCCTCAACCTGCTCGATCCTCAACTTAACCGACCACGGCTCGCACGATCAGCAACAACACAACCACAAAGATGACCGCCGCCAGAATGCCCGCCACGATCACGTGCACTGGATTCAACTGCGCCATGTCACGGTCGTGGTCGCGGCCTTTGCGCACCCCGAAGAAGGACCAGAACACCGCCTTCATGGTCTGTGCGAATGATGCGCGCCGCTTGGTCGCTTCCTTCAGGTCGTCCATGTCCTCACGTTCCCTTGTTCGGCATCGCCGGCGCAATGACCGACGGTGCGTGGATTTCAAAGAAAGTGTAGGACAGAGTGATCGTCTTCACGTCCTTGGGAAGATCCGGATCGATCACAAACACCACCGGCATCTCGCGTGACTCGTTGGCCGTCAGCGTCTGCTGCTTGAAACAGAAGCACTCGATTTTCTTGAAGAACTCGGTTGCCTGCTTGGGCGCGTAGCTCGGGATGGCCTGGGCCTCGACCGTACGCCCCTCCTTGTTCACCACCTCGTAGACGATCTGGCTGATCTCGCCGGGGTGCACATCCATGCTGTTCTTGACCGGGCGGAAGCGGAACGGCCCCTGGCTGTTCGAATCGAATTCCACCGTGACGGTGCGCGTCTTGTCGACCTGCGAGTTGCGCAGCGCACCGCCGTCCTCATCACGCGTGTTCAGCACGTTGATGTTGGTGATCTCGCAGATCTTCTTGTACAGCGGCACCATCGCGTAGCCGAAGCCGAACATGATCACGACCACCACGGCCAGCTTGCCGAGCATCGAGCGGTTCAGACCGCGCTCCAGCGCTTTGTCGTTTTGGGTCGGATCCGGCTGCGCCGGTGTGTGGCTCATAGAGGTCTCGCGAAATCTCGGTTCAGCGACCAGCGCGTCGCTTGCCCGGCTAGCCGCCGAACACCACGCGCTTGAAAATCACACCCAGAAAGAAAACCAGCGCAATCGTGCCGAGGATGAATCCGAGGCGACGGTTGGCAGCGCGTTGCTCGGGCGTTGGGCTTTTTTCTGGATTCGACATCGTTGTCCGGAGGATCGCGGAGCTGGCGTCAGAATCGGCAGCCGGCCCCGCGACACCTGCATTACTTCACGTGCGGCGGTTCTTCAAAGGTGTGGAACGGTGCCGGCGACGGCACGGTCCACTCCAGGCCTTCCGCGCCATCCCACGGCTTGTCGGCGGCCTTCTCGCCCCCGCGGTACGACGGCAGCACCACGAAGAAGAAGAAATACACCTGCATCAAACCGAAACCCAGTGCACCGATCGACGCGACGGCGTTGAAATCGGCGAACTGCTGCGGGTAATCCGCATAGCGGCGCGGCATGCCGGCGAGGCCCAGGAAGTGCATCGGGAAGAACGTGAGGTTGAAGGTGATCATCGAACCCCAGAAGTGGATCTTGCCGCGCGTCTCGCTGTACATGTAGCCCGACCACTTCGGACCCCAGTAGTAGAAGCCGGCGAACAGCGCGAACAGCGAGCCGGCCACCAGTACGTAGTGGAAGTGCGCCACCACGTAATAGGTGTCCTGCAGTTGGATGTCGATCGGGGCTACAGCCAGGATCAGGCCCGTGAAGCCGCCCACCGTGAACACGAAGATGAAGCCAATGGCAAACAGCATCGGCGTCTCGAACGTCATCGAGCCGCGCCACATCGTGGCCACCCAGTTGAAGATCTTCACACCGGTCGGCACCGCGATCAGCATCGTCGCGTACATGAAGAACAGCTGACCCGTGACGGGCATGCCGGTCGTGAACATGTGGTGCGCCCACACGATGAACGACAGGATGGCGATCGACGCCGTGGCGTACACCATCGAGCTGTAGCCGAACAGGGGCTTGCGCGCGAAGGCCGGCACGATCTGGCTGATGATGCCGAACGCCGGCAAGATCATGATGTACACCTCGGGGTGTCCGAAGAACCAGAAGATGTGCTGGTACATCACCGGATCACCGCCGCCTGCGGCGGAGAAGAAGCTCGTGCCGAAGTGGCGGTCGGTTAGCACCATGGTGATCGCCCCTGCCAGCACCGGCATCACGGCGATCAGCAGGTACGCTGTGATCAGCCACGTCCAGCAGAACATCGGCATCTTCATCAGCGTCATGCCGGGCGCGCGCATGTTCAGGATGGTCACGATGATGTTGATCGCACCCATGATCGACGATGCGCCCATGATGTGGACTGCGAAAATCGCCATGTCCATGCCGGGACCCATCTGCACCGACAGCGGCGCGTAGAGCGTCCAGCCGGCCGCCGTGGCGCCGCCCGGTGCGAAGAACGAGCCCACCAGCAGCAGTGCCGCAGGCGGCAGCAGCCAGAAGCTGAAGTTGTTCATCCGCGCGAAGGCCATGTCGGACGCACCCACCTGCAGCGGGATCATCCAGTTCGCGAAGCCCACGAAGGCCGGCATGATGGCGCCGAACACCATGATCAGGCCGTGCAGCGTGGTGAACTGGTTGAACAATTCCGGATGGAAGAACTGCAGGCCGGGCTGGAACAGCTCAAGGCGGATCAGCAGGGCCAGCGTGCCGCCTGAGAGCAGCATCATGAACGAGAACAGCAGGTACAGCGTACCGATGTCCTTGTGGTTGGTCGCGAACAGCCAACGGCGCCAGCCGTGCGGATGGTCGTGCGCGTGGTCGTCTCCATGACCGTGCGCGTGATCTTGCGGGTGCGTAACAGCGGTGCTCATCGAGGAACTCCTAGGTTCGGTTCGTCACGCAGACGATCAATCAGCCAGCGTTGCGGTCTTCGGCCGCATTCGCTTGTTTGGACGCCACCTTACCGGCGGATTCAGTTGCAGCGGTCTTGGCGGCGCCTTCGGGCATCTTGCCGCCGCGCGCATCCTTCACTTGCGTCGGCTGCAGCAGGTCACCGGTATGGTTGCCCCAGTTGTTGCGCTCGTAGGTTACGACGGCAGCGATTTCGACATCGTTCAGCGCCGAAGCCCAGGGCGGCATGGCGCCCTTGCCGTGCAGCACGATGCCAACGTGGTCGGCCAGCGGGCCGTTGGCGATCTTCGAACCATCCAGCGCCGGGAACGGCCCACCGCCCTTGCCGTTCGGCTGGTGGCAGACCGCGCAGTTGGCGGTGTAGACCTTCTCGCCGCGCGACTTCAGCTCTTCCAGCGTGTACGTCTTGTTCGGGTCATCGGCCTTCGCGGCGATTTCCTTTTTCTTGCCGTCGACCCACTTGGAGTAGTCGTCCTGCGAGAGCACGCGCACGACGATCGGCATGAAGGCGTGTTCCTTGCCGCAAAGCTCGGCGCACTGCCCGCGATAGACGCCCACCTTCTCTGCCTTGAACCAGGCGTCGCGCACAAAGCCCGGAATCGCATCCTGCTTCACGCCAAACGCCGGGATCATCCACGAGTGGATCACATCGTTGGCGGTGGTGACGATGCGCACCTTGCGGTTGACCGGTACGACCAGCTCGTTGTCGACTTCGATCAGGTACGTGTTCGACTTGGGCGCCTGGTTGTTGATCTGGTCACGCGGCGTGGTGAGCGTGGAGAGGAACGAGATGCCCTCGCCTTCGCCCTTCAGATAGTCGTAACCCCACTTCCACTGGTAGCCGGTGGCTTTGATGGTGAGGTCGGAATTGGTGGTGTCCTTCATGGCGACCACGGCCTTGGTAGCCGGCAGTGCCATCCCGATCACGATCAGGAACGGCACGATGGTCCAGATGATTTCAACCGTGGTGCTTTCGTGGAACGTCGCCGGTTTGTGGCCGACCGACTTACGGTGCTTGAAAATGGAGTAGAACATCACCCCGAACACACCGATGAAGATCACGATACAGATGATCAGCATCATCCAGTGCAGCCAATGGATCTCGGCAGCGATCTTGGTGACCGGTGGCGCGAGATTGAGTTGCCGCACTGCGGGGCCGCCCGGCATGTCTTCCACTGCCAGAGCCGTTTGACTGAGGGCTAGGAGAGAGCCTGCCGCCAGCAAACTTGCCAATGTCTTATTCAACATTTTCATTTTTTATCTACCCAATTGACAGATTCCACTCTGCCCCGGTGCGCGGCTCATGAGACCTGGGTTGGTTGCCCGTGTCCCAAACACCGGGAAAGCTCGTCCGCAAGCTTGCGCCGCCAGACTGACCTGCCAGATCACGCGCCTGCCATCTCCAGCCTGACTTGCACGTAATCGGAGGCGTGGCGGGCATAGTACAGCAATGCCCATCCGAGAATCGCGACCTCCAGCCCCGCATCAGGCGGCACCAGTCACGCGCGTTGCCACGCAGAAAACCAAGCGATCACGATCGGGGAAATGACGACCAAGGGGATGGACCAGCCCATCTGGCGGGTTGAAAGCGAGCAGTTTCGCTTCATGAGCCAGTTCTTGCGCGGCGCTTCCGAGATGTGGACGCCGCATGCTGGGTGGAGCGCAGTTTCAATGTCGTGCATTGAACCACTCCTGCCTCGGATGCATACCCGAACGGTTCGCCCGTGGCAAAAAAACGGGATAGGCCTTTGGGGGACTGCTGCGACAAACTGGCGCATTATATGGCCGCGATTGACCCCGAACAAGGCAAAGCGCCTTTATGCAAGTCCCGGCTTGACAATGCGGAGCCAATGCCGTTCCCGCACTAAAAGCGCTTCAGGCGCGCGGTTTGCGACCGATCTGATCGATGGGGATCATCGCCCTGCCCTGGTCGGCCAGCGCCTGTCGCTGGGGCGGCGCAAGCTTCCAGGCATGGCCGTAAACGATTTCGAAGGTGAGTGGAATCACGCCGTCGGGATTGCGCTGCGCATCAAGTGCGTCGAATAGCCGCTGGCGCCAGCGGGGCGTGTGCAGACCGGGGCCGGCGAGGCTGCGGCCGGCTTCGTCCGTCAAGCCGGCCATGCCGCCGAGCAAATGCACATCGGCCAGCAACGCCTGGGGCGTTTCGTAGGTGATGGTGATCTGCTCCATGTCCATGACGGGCGTGGACCAGCGGCTGTGCACCAGCATGTCGCCAATGTCATGCATGTCGACAAAGCGCAGCGTATGGACGCCCGCGTCGATCCCGGCTAGGGCGCTTCGCAGCTCGCGCAAGGTATCGGGACCGAACAGGCTGAACATCAGCAGGCCGCCTTCCGTGGTGATGCGGTGCCATTCCGGGAAGATGGCGTGCGGCGCCGGGTCCCAGTGCAGCGCGAGATTCGACCACAGCAGGTCGAACGATGCGCCGGCAAAGGGCAGCGCTCGGAAGTCCGCCTGGGCGAAATCAAAGACCGGTCGCTTCTTGAGCAGTCTGCCGAGCCATCCGGCGTCGGTGCGCTGCGGGTCGAGTTTCTGCGCCTGGGCCACCATGGCGGACGACCAGTCGACGCCGCAGATCTGCGCATCCGGATATTGCGCGCGCAGTACCGCCAAGCCTTGTCCCAGGCCGCAGCCCAAATCCAGCGCGCGCGCAGGGGTGGCCTTGATATAGGAGAGCCGGTCCTGCATGCGACTGCCCACTTCGCGCAGCAAAAAATCCACGTCGGCGAAACGCGCGGCGCGGCGATCGAAGGCGCGCCGCAAGGCGGCAGGGCGAGCAAGGAGGGGATCAGACATCGACAAGGCGGGGCGGAACACTGCGATGGCCAAGTATACCGGCCCACCGTTCGAGGCGCCGTCTGATAGCGCAGAAGCCCCAAATCGGCTTCGATATCGGCTTTTTGCATGCATAAACACGCGTTATCGGCATGGTTTCGAGCCGGACTGCGCCACTTGCTGCCGTGCGCCTGCGCGCTTTGCGGCGCGGTTCAAGGCGACCTGGTGTGCAGCGGCTGCGCGTCCGATTTGGCCCCGCATCTGTACAGGCGGCGTTGCGTCCAATGCGCCATTGCGCTGGAGCCTCCCCACGTCGGCCAGCATTGCCGCGCCTGCCTGGCCGGCGCGCCCGACTTTGAGGCGACCATCGTCATTGCCGACTACGCCTGGCCGCTCGACCACCTTGTCACCGGGTTGAAATTTCGGGCGCAATTGCCATTGGCAGATTGGCTGGCTGCACAATTGGGCAACGCGATCGCCGCAGCTCCGGGGGATTTGCCGGACGTGCTGTTGCCGGTGCCGCTCTCACCCGCCCGGCTGCGCTCACGCGGTTACAACCAGGCGTGGGAGATTGCCCGCCGGCTGGCGCGCCGATTGGACATTCCGGCCCACGCCGGGGCCCTGCATCGTGTGCGCGATAACGTCGCGCAAGCCACACTGGATCGTGCCGAGCGGCAGGCCAACCTGCACGGGGCATTTGTTGTCGCCGAGCCGGCGCGCATCGCGGGGCGTCACGTCGGGGTGGTCGACGATGTGATGACCACAGGTACAACCCTCGCCGAGATTGCCACGCAGCTCAAACGCGCCGGAGCGGACCGCATCACCAACGTTGTCGCCTTGCGCACGCCCTGATCACGTGCTTATGCGACATTGTGTCGCGCCGTTTGTGCCAAGCTGTGGCGGGGTGACAACCCTTCTCAATGTGGATAAGCTCGCCGCCGAAATTCCTCCTGCCGCCCGGTCATGTTCAACGTCGTCCTTGTCGAACCCGAAATCCCGCCCAATACGGGCAATGTGATCCGCCTGTGCGCCAATACGGGCGCGCAACTGCATCTGGTCGAACCGTTGGGTTTTCCGCTTGAAGACGCCCGCATGCGCCGCGCCGGCCTCGATTACCACGAGTACGCGACGATGCGCGTCCACGCCGATTGGGACGCCTTCCTGCGCGATGCCCAGCCCGATCCCGCGCGCATGTTTGCGCTCACCACGCGCGGCTCGACGCCGTTTGCGAGCATGGCGTTCCAGCCGGGCGACTGGTTTGTCTTCGGGTCGGAAACGCGCGGATTGTCGGAGGAGCGGCGCGAGTGGTTTCCTGCTACGCAGCGGATTCGCCTGCCGATGCGGCCGGACAACCGCAGCCTGAATCTATCGAACACCGTGGCGGTGGTCGTGTTCGAAGCTTGGCGGCAGAACGGGTTCGCGGGTGGCGCCTGAGGCGGTGCTACCTTTCATTGGAGCGCGATTAACGCGCCGATTCGGATTTGGCGTCGCGCTGTAGCAGACGTTCCACCGCTTTCGCAGCAGGAAGCCCTTCGAACAGGACTTCGCAGACGGTGAAGGTGATCGGCATGTCCACGCCCTTGGCGCGCGCGAGCGCCGCCACAGCACGCGCGCAACGCACGCCTTCGGCGACGTGACCGAGGCTGTGCAGGATGTCGTCGAGCGTGCGGCCCTGCGCAAGCTGCATCCCGACCGTGCGGTTGCGGGACAGATCACCGGTGGCGGTCAGCAGCAGATCACCCATGCCGGTCAGCCCCATGAAGGTTTCCGGCCGACCGCCCAGCGCCAAGCCGAGGCGCGTCATCTCTGCCAGCCCGCGCGTGACCAGTGCGGCGCGTGCGTTCAACCCGAGGCCCAGCCCGTCTGCCGCGCCTGTCGCAATGGCCAGGACGTTTTTGACGGCACCGCCCACTTCCACACCGACGAGGTCGTCGCTGGCGTACACGCGCATCGCGTGATGGTGAAAACCGCGCTGTGTCAGCTTGCACAGTGCCGCACTGGTCGAAGCGACCGTCATGGCGCACGGCAAACCCTGCGCGACTTCCTTGGCGAAACTCGGCCCCGACAGCACACCGACGGCGAGGTCGGTACGGCCCGACGCCTTCAGCACATCGGCCACGATGGCGTGCGGCAGCGCGCTGGTCTCGGGGTCGAAACCCTTGCATAGCCAGATCAGGTTGCGCACACCGCCGTGCGCGGCAATCGTGCGCGCGAGATCGACCAGCCCCGCGACGGGTGAGGCAATGACGGCAAGCGCGTCGTCGCCCGCCGCATGAGCGAGCGCGCCCTGCAAATCAGCGGAAAAATGCAACGACGCCTGCAACGCGATGCCCGGCAGATACGGCGCGTTGATGTGCGTGGCGGCCATTTGCGAGACCAGGCTCGCGTCACGCCCCCACAGCACGACGTCGTGCGATTGCGCGGCGTGGCTGGCGAGGGCAGTGCCCCAGGCACCGGCACCCAAAACGGAAATTCGCATACGCGTGTTCAACATCGGTCAGGCAAAGGTCGAGCAACAGGTCGGGCAAAAAAAAGCCCGCGCAAGCGTGCGGCTGGCGCGGGCCTTTGGCGCAGTGCGCCTCGTACTTAGTGGGTGGCCTTCGAGCCGTCCGGCATCACCAGACCAGCGCCGCCGGCTTGGCCTTGCTGCTCCATGGCAGCGGCCAGGCGTTGTTCGTACAGCGCCTGGAAGTTGATCTCGGCCAGGTGGATCGGCTGGAAGCCGGCGCGGCCGATGGTGTCGGCAATGTTCGAGCGCAGGTACGGGTACACGATGGTCGGGCAGGCGATGCCCAGCAGCGGGTCCATCTGCTCGGCCGGCACGTTGCGGATATCGAAGATGCCCGCTTGCTTCGCTTCCACCAGGAACGCGACCTTCTCTTGCACCTTGGTCGTCACCGTACCGATGACGGTCACTTCAAACACACCTTCCGCCAGCTGCGAAGCGCCGACGTCCACCTGCACTTCGACAGTCGGCTGTTCCTGCTCGAGGAAGATGTGCGGCGAGTTCGGTTGTTCCAGCGACAGGTCCTTCAGATAGACGCGCTGGATGTTGAAGAACGGCTGGCCATCCTGGCCCGGTTGCTGCTGTTGCTGGTCGCTCATGACTCGCCTTCAAATGGGATGTGGTCAGTGCTTGGCGGAAGCGTCCGCCGCGCAAGACGCGTATGGTACATGACCAGATGGTGCCCGCTATGAGAGCCGGCCTGAAAGTACAACGCCCGGTCTAAGCCGGGCATTTCTGTGTGGTGCGCAGGCCGCCGAATCAAGCAGCCAGCAACGGAACCAAGCCACCTTCGCGGTCGAGCGCAGAGAGATCATCGAAGCCGCCGATGTGGCGCTCGTCGATATAAATCTGCGGAACCGTGCGGCGATTCGTGCGCGTCATCATCTCTTCGCGCTTGCCGGGTTCGCGGTCAATCAGGATCTTCTCGATCTGCTCGACACCGCGTTGCTTCAGGAGTCGTTCCGCTGCCACGCAATAGGGACAGACGGTGGTGCTGTACATGACCACGTGCGCCATAACTTCAACCTCGTTTCTTTATTTCACAACCGGAAGGCCCGCTTGTTGCCAGGCGGCCAATCCGCCTTCGAGCGAATACACCTCACTGTAACCGGCCTGCTTCAGGACTGCTTGGGCCCGCCCGGCGCGCTGGCCGGTCTGGCATACGAGGATGATGGGGGTCTCTTTGTTCTTTGCAAGGCTCGGAGCCTTGCCTTCCAGCTCACCGAGCGGCGCATGCTTCGCTTGCGGCAGATGGCCCGCAGCGTATTCGCCGCTTTCGCGCACATCCACGACCACGGCGTTGCGGCGGTTGATGAGTTGGGTGGCCACTGGGGCACTCACCTTGGCGCCACCGCCGCCCGCGATGCGGCGCTGGATGGGCGCCCAAAGCAACAGCAGACCCGAAACAATGGCGACAGCAAGCAGTGCGAGGTTGTTGTAATCGGCGAAGAACGTCACGGTATCGGTTTCCTGGGATGAGTCGGGCGAGTCTAATGGGCGAACATCAGCCGAACGGTTCGGGGGCCCAAAGCCCGCGGCATTATAAAATAGCGCGCTTCGGCGGCCGCACGATGACGTACGACACGTCGCCAGCAGGCCGCGCGCAGGTTTTCTCACTTCTCATCATGGCAGTCATGCATAAGCTCGTCCTCATCCGCCACGGCGAATCGACGTGGAATCTGGAGAATCGCTTCACCGGCTGGGTCGACGTCGACCTGACCGACACGGGCGTCGCCCAGGCCCGCCAAGGCGGCAAACTGCTGCGCGAAGCCGGCTTCACGTTCGATCTGGCCTACACCTCGGTGCTCAAGCGAGCAATCCGCACGCTCTGGCACGTGCAGGACGAAATGGACCTGATGTGGATCCCGACCCGCAACGAATGGCGTCTGAACGAGCGCCACTACGGAGCGCTGTCGGGCCTGAACAAGGCAGAAACCGCCGCGCAATATGGCGACGAGCAAGTTCTCGTCTGGCGCCGCAGCTACGACACGCCGCCGCCCGCGCTGGAGCCCGGCGCCGACAATGACGCTTTCGGCAACCCGCGTTACGCGGGACTCACGCGCGAGCAGGTACCCCTGACCGAATGCCTGAAGGACACGGTCGCACGCGTCATGCCGCTGTGGGAAGAATCGATTGCACCGGCCATCAAGAGCGGCAAGCGCGTGGTGATTGCCGCGCACGGCAACAGCATCCGCGCGCTGGTGAAATACCTGGACGGCATTTCCGACGCGGACATCGTCGGCCTGAACATTCCCAACGGCACGCCGCTTGTGTATGAGCTGGACGCCAACCTCAAGCCGATCCGCCATTACTACCTGGGCGACCAGGAAGCGATTGCCGCGTCGCTCGCGGCGGTGGCCAGCCAAGGCAAGTCGAAATAAACCGTAACGGGCGCTGCGGCACTCCAACGCCTTTATACTGTCGAAGCCTGTAGCCCGGGATGTGCGCGAGCCGTCCCGGGCCATGTTTATCTACTGTTCCCACGTCCACGCTCGACACATGCGAACTTCGCTCAAGAACATCAGCTTGATCGCCATTGGCCTCGTCACCGGGGTACTGGCGACGCTCCAGCTCTCCGCCACTGCGCAAAACGCGACGGTCGGGCCGCTTCCGCTGGAGAAACTCAGGCTCATGGCGGACATCTTTGGCCAGATCAAGCGCGAATATGTCGAGCCGGTGGACGACGACAAGCTGCTGACCGAAGCCATCAAGGGCATGGTCGCCAGCCTAGACCCGCATTCGGCCTACCTGGACAAGAAGGACTTCCAGGAACTCCAGGAAGGCACCCAGGGCCGCTTCGCCGGTCTGGGCATCGAGATCTCGCAAGAAGAAGGGCTGGTCAAGGTCATCAACCCGATTGAAGACACCCCGGCTTTTCGCGCTGGCGTGCAGCCGGGCGACCTGATCACCCGCATCGACGACAAACCCGTGCGCGGCATGCCGCTGGAGCAAGCCGTCAAGCGCATGCGCGGCGCGCCGGGCACCAAGGTCACGCTCACGATCTACCGCAAGAAGGAAGAGCGCACGTTCCCGCTGACCATCACCCGCGCCGAGATCCAGGTGCAGTCGGTCAAGGCCAAGATGCTGGACAACGGCATCGCCTGGGTCCGCATCACCAGCTTCCAGGAACGCACCGTGCCGGACCTGGCCAAGAAGCTCAACGACCTGGCCAAGCAGGACGCCCACCTCAAGGGCTTGATCCTGGATCTGCGCAACAACGGCGGCGGCGTGCTGCAAGCTGCTGTTGGCGTGTCGGCCGCGTTCCTGCCGCCGGACGTGACGGTGGTGTCGACCAACGGCCAGGTGCCGGATGCCAAGCGCACGTACAAGGCGACCTTCGCCAACTACCGCTTGAGCAATCTCGATTCCGATCCGCTTGCCGGCCTGGACCCCGAATTCAAGACCGTGCCGATCATTGTGCTGACCAACGCCTACACGGCTTCGGCCTCGGAAATCGTGGCGGGTGCGCTGCAGGATCATCACCGCGCCAAGACGATGGGCAAGACCACGTTCGGCAAGGGTTCGGTGCAGACGGTGCGTCCGCTGTCGAACGACACCGGCATCAAGCTGACCATCGCGTACTACTACACGCCGTCGGGCAAGTCGATCCAGGCCAAGGGCATCCGCCCGGATATTCCGGTTGACCAGAACCCGGACGGCGACCCGGACGATGCGCTGATCACGCGCGAGATCGACACCGAACGCCACCTGCACAACAAGCAGGAATCGGAAGAAGCAGAGATGACCGAGCGCGAAAAGCGCCGCGTTGAAGAGCTGCGTCGCCTGGAAGAGGAAAACGCCAAGAAGACGCCCGAGCAGCGCGAGAAAGAACGCAACAAGAAGCCGATCGAGTTCGGTTCGGCCGAAGACTTCATGCTGCAACAGGCCATTGCCGACCTGAAGGGTCAGCCGGTCAAGCGTTCGAAATCGGTGCTGGAAGCCGCGGCTGCCGCGGTGCCGGACAAGGCGGTGAAGTCGCCGGCGGCCAAGGATTCGAGCGCCCCGGCCAAGCTGCCCAAGGGCAAGGCTGCGCCGGCTTCCGAGCCCGCCGCACCGAAGCCCAATGTTCCTGCGAGCGGCGTGCAGCCTGCCCCGGAACCGACCGGGGCCCGTTAAGACACCGGCCGGCAAACACTGGCAAACTTACGAGGCCGTGCACTGCACGGCCTTTTTCATTGCTCCGCCATGAATGACGATCAACTGCTGCGGTACTCGCGCCATATCCTGCTCGACGAAATCGGCATCGAGGGGCAGACGCGCCTGCTGGAGAGCCACGTGCTCGTCATTGGCGCAGGCGGGCTGGGCGCTGCAGCCCTGCCCTATCTGGCGGCTGCGGGGGTCGGTACGCTCACCATCGTCGACGACGACACGGTGGATTTGACGAATCTGCAGCGCCAGATCATCCACACAACGGAATCGGTCGGACAGCCGAAGGTGGCATCGGCCCAGGCGGCCATTGCCCGACTGAATCCCGACGTGTGCGTGAATGCGTTACCGCGCCGGCTCGATGCCGACGCCATTGGCGCACTGCTTCAAGGCGTGAGCGTGGTATTGGACTGCTCCGACAATTTCGGCACTCGCCAGGCCACCAACCTTGCCTGCGTGCGCGCCGGGGTGCCGCTCGTGTCGGGCGCGGCGATCCGCTTTGACGGACAGATCAGCGTATTCGACAGCCGCACCGGCGGCCCCTGCTACGCCTGTCTGTTCCCGCCCGACGAGCCCGCGCCGGAGGTGGCATGCGCAACGATGGGCGTGTTCTCGCCACTGGTAGGCATGGTCGGTACGGTGCAGGCCACCGAGGCACTGAAGCTGATTGTCGGGATCGGCCATTCGCTTGCCGGTCGCCTGCTGATGCTCGACGGACTATCGATGGAATGGACCACGATGCGCATCGCGCGCCAGCCGTCATGCCCGGTCTGCGGCGCAGCGCACTGAGACGCCCGAAACCGGGCGACAAAAAAGGAGGCCGAGGCCTCCTTCTTTTTTCGCCTGACGAGGCTTACTCGCCTTCGGGCTCCATCTGCGATTGCAGGTAGTTCTGAATGCCTACCTTGTCGATCAACTCGAGCTGCGTTTCCAGCCAGTCGATGTGCTCTTCGGTGTCGTCCAGGATGTCGACCAGGATTTCGCGACTGACGTAATCCTTGACCGATTCACAATAGGCGATGCCCTCGACCACGGTGCCGTGTGCGGCGCGCTCGAGCTTCAGATCACACTCAATGATCTCTTTCGTATCTTGGCCGATGAAGATCTTGCCGAGGTCCTGCAGGTTGGGCAGACCGTCGAGCATCAGGATGCGCTCGATCAGCCGATCGGCATGCTTCATCTCGCCGATCGACTCTTTGTATTCGTGGTCGCCGATGCGCTTGAGCCCCCAGTGGCCGTACATGCGCGCGTGGAGGAAATACTGGTTGATGGCGGTCAGCTCGTTCTTGAGCTGGGCGTTCAGATATTGGATGACCTTCTTATCGCCTTTCATGCTTGGGGCTCCAGCAAAGTGCAACTGCGGTGATGGACGCACACACGCGTCCGTTCAAGGCGAGCCCTGTGCCTGACCAGAAAGCAACAAATACCACCGAGGCACAACGCCTGGGCGGCAATTCGCGGCGACAGAAAAAAGGGGGAAATCAGGCAGCCAATGCACCGGGCACAATGGCCTGATCATTGGCAACGGGCTCGTCGCGGCGTTCGATTATGGCATGCGTGCTGGCGCGGCCCAAAATCTGATCGACAGGGATGCAGCTCACCGCTTCGGCAAGCACCTGCTTGGCGCAGTCCCGGCATTGTCCGCAGCAGGTACCCACGCCGAGCGTTTCGGCAAGTTCGTCCATCGACGACACGCCCAGACGGGCTGCGCCATGGATTTCACGGTCGGTGACTTGGTTGCAGATACAGACGTACACGGGCTTCCTCCGCAGCGCTCGAAACGCGCTGTCAACCCAGAATAACAGAGAATCGAAATGAGAACAATTCTTGTTCGACCCCATTCCGCGGGGAGGGTCATGCAAGGGCACGCGAGCTGTCTTTTCTAAGAAAGACGTGCAATTTCAATCACTTAGAGAGGGGCTTCAATCCAGGTGAGCCGATGCGCCGGTGCGACACTGGGTGTGCCCGACGCTGAGAACGAACGCAGGTCAGGCCCGCGCCAGCGCACCGAGCGCCTCTTCGATTTCGGCAGGTTCGCAGGCGTGCAGCAGGCGGTCGGCCTCACGCATCAGACGCGGACGGTCTGAGCGCAAGATCTGCTGCTTGACGCTCAGCAACTGCGACGGATGCATGGAAAACTCGGTGAGGCCCATGCCGAGCAGCAGACGCGTCATGGAAGCATCGCCCGCCATCTCGCCACACACGGAAACCGGCTTGCCGGCCTGATGTGCTTCGCGGATGGTGCGCGCGATCAATTGCAGCACCGCCGGGTGCAGCGGGTCGTACAGATGCGCGACCGCATTGTCGGCACGGTCGATAGCGAGCGTGTATTGGATCAGGTCATTCGTGCCGATCGAGAGGAAATCCATGCGGCGCAGGAACACCGGCAGGATCAGCACGGCGGCCGGAATCTCGATCATGGCGCCCACTTTGATGCCCGGATCGTAGGCCAAGCCGTCGGCGTCGAGCGAAGCCTTGGCGCGTGCCAGCAATTCCAGCGTTTGGTCGATTTCGCGGGCGTGCGCAAGCATCGGCACGAGAATCTTGATGGGCCCGAACGCCGATGCCCGCAACAGCGCGCGCAGCTGCGTCAGGAACATCGCCGGCTCAGAGAGCGACCAGCGGATCGCCCGCAAACCCAGCGCGGGATTGGGCGCGGTCTCGAACACGTCGTCGCGGATGTCCAGCGGCTTGTCGGCACCAATGTCGATGGTGCGGATCGTGACGGGCAGGCCCATCATCGACTCGACGGCGGTGCGGTACGCGCGGAACTGCTCTTCCTCATCGGGCAGCGCGCCACGACGGTTCATGAAGAGGAACTCGGAGCGGAACAGGCCCACGCCCACGGCACCGGCCTTGACCGCGGCAGCCGCATCTTCCGGCATTTCGATGTTGGCCTGCAGGTCGATCTGGGTACCGTCGAGCGTGACGGTGGGCGTATGACGCAGGCGCTCCAGGCGCTTCTTCTGCAGCTCGCCCTCGCTGCGGCGATGCCGGTATTCCTCGAGGATGGACGTACTCGGATCGACGATGACGATGCCGTTGTCGCCGTCGATGACGACGATGTCGTCCTGACGAATCAGCGTGCTCGCGTTGTGTACGCCCACGGCGGCCGGAATGTCGAGGCTGCGCGCCACGATGGCGGTGTGCGAAGTGCGACCGCCCAGGTCGGTCACGAAACCTGCGAAGGTCTGGCCGCGGAACTGCAGCATGTCGGCCGGCGCAATATCATGCGCGACCACGATCATGCCGGCATCCGGATCGCAGCCGACCGCCACCGGGGCAGGTGCCAGCGCAGGCGCGCCGGCCAGCACCTTCAGAATGCGCTCGACCACCTGCTCGATGTCGGCCTTGCGCTCGCGCAGGTATTCATCCTCGATCTCACCAAACTGGCGGATCAGCTCTTCAAGTTGCGTTGTGAGCGCCCACTCTGCGTTGTACCGCCGCTGGCGAATCAAAGTCTCGGGCACCTGCGAGAGCAACGCGTCGTCCAGAATCATCGCGTGCACGTCGAGGAAGGCGCCCATCTCTTCGGGCACGTCGGTGGGCAGGTCACGCTTGAGTGCCGCCAGTTCGGCGCGCACGGTGGCACGCGCGCTGCGCAGCCGCTCGACCTCGGCGTCGAGCTTGTCCTCGTCGACGAGGTAGTGCGACACATCAAGCGCCGCACGCGCCAGCATATGCGCACGGCCAATGCAGATGCCGCGCGAGACCGGAATACCGTGCAGGGTAAAAGGCATAGACGCTGGCCGGAGCGGCGTTGAAGTGGATTGCGGCGGGCGCGTTATTCGCCTTCGCCGAAGCGATCGTTGATGAGCGCGACCAAGCCATCCATGGCGTCGTGCTCGTCAGGGCCTTCGATCTCCAGCGTGACTGTGGAGCCAATGCCTGCCGCCAGCATCATCACGCCCATGATGCTCTTGGCATCGACCTGACGGCCGTTGCGCGACATCTTGATCTGGCTGTCGAACTTGCTGGCGAGCTGGGTAAGTTTGGCGGAAGCGCGAGCGTGCAGCCCCAGCTTATTGATGATGGTGATATCCCTCTGCAGCATATTTGTCCGGATGGTTGGCAACCTGGTTCTGAACGGCTGTCGAGCCGACCTGCAGTACGCCTTGCGCGCCGCCGGCCAGGGCCTTGGCGGCAAGTTGTTCGAGTTTTTCGGAGCGATAGCAGATGGCGCGCACAAGCATCGGCAGGTTCACGCCAGCCAGCACGCGCACGCGGCCAGGGTCAGCCAGACGCGAGGCGATATTGGCAGGGGTAGCCCCGAAGATGTCGGTCAGCACCAGTGCGCCGTTGGCTTCAATGAGTTCGGCGAGCTTATCGCGCGCCTGCGCCAGCACGGTCGCTGGCTCGGCATCGGGCAGGACATCGATTGCGTCCAGCCGCTCGGGCTGACCGCAATAGACGTGTGCAGCACAGTCGCGCAGTGCGCTGGCTAGCGGCGCATGGGCGATGATCAGAATCCCTGCCATGATCGAAAAGCGAATCGGTGTAACGCCGATTGTATCAGGGCCATTTGGCGGGATTGCCGGCCCGCGCACCGAATCTCCCCCTTGTGGAGGACCCTCGGCGGTGGGGCCCGCCGCCATGTCAGGCCGGCTTGCGGCCCAGCCCGGTCGTCTTGCCTGCGGCGCGCTCGAGCGCGTCGATGAACATTCCCGCCACGTTGAAGCCCGTCTGCTGGGTGATTTCCTGGAAACAGGTCGGACTGGTGACGTTGACCTCGGTCAGGTAATCGCCGATGACGTCGAGGCCGACGAGCAGCAGACCACGCTGCCACAGCACGGGCGCAAGTGCATGGGCGATCACCTGATCGCGCTCGGACAGCGGCTGGGCCCTGCCAGTACCGCCCGCCGCCAGATTGCCGCGGACTTCGCCGGCCATCGGCACCCGCGCGAGCGAATGCGGCACCGGCGACCCGCCAATCAGGAGAATGCGTTTGTCGCCCTCGCGAATCGCCGGGATGTACTGTTGCGCCATGATTGTGCGGGCGCCGTTGTCGGTCAGCGACTCGATCACCGCGCCCAGGTTCATGCCATCCGGCCCCACGCGGAAGATGCCCGCACCGCCCATGCCATCAAGCGGCTTGAAGATGACGTCGCCCTGCTCGGCGTGGAATTCGCGCAGGCGCTTGGCATCGCGCGACACGATCGTCGGGACGGTGAACTCGCGGAACTGCGCGATGGCGAGCTTCTCGGAGTGGTCTCGAATCGCCTGCGGCTTGTTGAACACGCGCGCACCCTGACGCTCGGCGATCTCCAGCAGCCACGTGCTGGTGACGTACTCCATGTCGAACGGAGGGTCCTTGCGCATCAGGACCGCGTCAAAGCCTGTCAGCGGCAGCAAGCGCGCATCGCCGGCGCGGTACCAGTCGTGCTCGTCGCCGGTCAGGGCGATTGGCGTGGCAACGGTTTCGACGACGTTGTTCGCCAGCGTCAGCTGTGACTGCAGGCACGTGTAGATGGCATAGCCGCGCGCCGCCGCCTCGCGCATCATCGCGAAGGTGGAATCCTTGTAGGTCTTGAACGTCGACAGCGGATCGACGATGAACAGGATACGCATGGCGGTTCCTTCTACTGCGCTTTATGGCCGATCAGATCAGGGGGTTCGGGTCGGTTTTCTCAAGCTCGAGCGAGGCCGCCAACAACGCCAGACGCGCCACCACACCGTACATATAGAAGCGGTTCGGCTCCCCGGCGCCCGGCTTGGCATGGCTGTCCGGCAGGGAATTCGAGGCAAACGGCAGCGGAACGAAGTGCATGCCGGGCGCATTCAGATTCTCGTCCACGCCGCGGCCCGTGTGAACCCGGTAAAAACCGCCCACCACATAGCGGTCGATCATGTAGACGACCGGCTCGGCAACAGCCTCGTTGATCTTCTCGAAGGTGTGCACGCCCTCCTGCACGATCACTTCCGAGACCTCCAGGCCCTCCTTGACCACGCTCATCTTGTTGCGCTCCTTCCGGTTGAGGCCCTTGACCTCGGAAGGATCGCGCACGGTCATCACGCCCATGCCATAGGTGCCGGCGTCGGCCTTGACCACAACGTAAGGCGTCTCGCTCACGCCGTATTCCTTGTACTTCTTGGCAGTTTTCTTGAGCACCGTCTCCACTGCATGAGCCAGTTCTTCCTCGCCGGCGCGTTCATGGAAATCCAGCCCGCTGCACTTGGTGAAGTACGGGTTGACCATCCAGGGGTCGATGTCGATCAGCTTGGCGAACTTCTTCGCCACTTCGTCATAGGCGGCAAAGTGGTTGGTCTTGCGACGCTGCGACCAGCCGGCATGGAGCGGCGGCAGCAGATACTGCTCGTTGATGTTCTCAAGGATCGGCGGCACGCCGGCTGACAGATCGTTGTTCAACAGGATGGAGCACGGATCGAAATCTTCCATGCCCAGGCGACGGCCCTTGGTGCCGATGCGCTTGATCGGCTCCACGACGAGGCGTTGTCCATCGGGCAAATCGATCGGCGTCGGCTCGGTAATGTCGTCGGAAAGCGATCCTAGGCGCACATTCAGACCGGCCTGGCGCATGATCTGCGACAGCCGCGCGACGTTCTGCAGATAGAACATGTTGCGCGTGTGACGCTCGGGGATCAGGAGCAGGTTCTTGGCGTCCGGGCAGATCTTCTCGATGGCGGCCATTGCGGCTTGCACGGCAAGCGGCAACATTTCAGGCGCAAGATTATTGAAGCCACCCGGGAACAGGTTCGTGTCGACCGGCGCCAGCTTGAAGCCGGCGTTGCGCAAATCGACGGAACAGTAGAACGGCGGCGTGTGTTCCTGCCACTCGAGGCGGAACCAGCGTTCGATGGCGGGCGTGGCGTCAAGAATCTTCTGTTCGAGCTCCAGCAGCGGCCCGTTCAGCGCGGTGATCAAGTGCGGAACCATACCCTTCCTATTGATGTAATTTATCGCCCACTCCGATTGTAGAGGAACAGGCAATAGCTTGCAGACGATAGCGGACTATCGATATGCGGTTAGGAGAGAGGATTCGCAAGAGGCAAAGTGCGGCAGTGCAGCAGGCCACACAAAGATAGCGGACAAAAAAAAGCGCGGGGCTGCCGCGCTTGGGGAATAGCCTGACAGATACGGGGAGCGTTCTGCAGGTGGAGGAAACCACGTCTGCAATGTAAGCGTCCGCATAACGAGAGGCAATTGAACGTTTTTAACATCGGACTTAAGGACGCCGGGCTCAGCCAGGGCGTCACAAAAAACCCGGCGCTCGGCCGGGTCTTTTGCGGGATGAGGCAGACGATCAGTCTTCGTAGGCCGTTTCGCCGTGGGACGTGATGTCCAGACCTTCGCGCTCTTCTTCTTCCGGCACGCGCAGGCCGACGATGGCATCGACGATCTTGTACGAGATGAACGCCACCACCCCGGACCAGATGACCGTGGTCGCCACGCCTTGGAACTGGATCCACAGCTGGCCGCCGATCGAGTAATCATCGGCAACCTTGTTGGCAACGTAGTCGTAGATACCGGTGCCACCGAGGCTCGGCGACGCCAGCACGCCAGTCATCAGCGCGCCGAGGATACCGCCCACACCGTGCACACCGAACACGTCGAGCGTGTCGTCCATGCCCAGCATGCGCTTGAGGCCATTCACTCCCCACAGGCACAGCAGGCCGGCAAGGATACCCAGCACGATCGAACCCATCGGGCCGACAAAGCCTGCAGCCGGAGTAATGGCAACCAGGCCAGCCACGGCACCCGATGCGGCACCCAGCATCGACGGCTTGCTCTTGCCGAACCACTCACCGAAGCTCCACGACAGCACGGCAGCGGCGGTTGCCAGCAGCGTGTTGACGAACGCCAGCGCTGCGCTGCCGTTGGCTTCCAGGGCCGAACCGGCGTTGAAGCCGAACCAGCCGAACCACAGCAGCGATGCACCCACCATCGTCAGCGTCAGGCTGTGCGGCTTGAGCGCCTCGCGGCCAAAACCGATGCGCTTGCCGAACAGGAATGCACCTACCAGACCGGCCACCGCGGCGTTGATGTGCACGACGGTACCGCCGGCAAAGTCCAGCGCGCCCTTCTGGAACAACCAGCCGGACTTGGCCGTCATTGCTTCGGCAGCCTTGGCATCCGTGAAGCCGTCCGGGCCCGGCCAGAACCAGACCATGTGCGCGATCGGCAGGTAGCTGAAGGTGAACCACAGCACCACGAACAGCAGCACGGCCGAGAATTTCGCACGCTCGGCGAAAGCACCGATGATCAGCGCACACGTAATCGCCGCAAACGCGCCCTGGAACGCGAAGTACGCATACTCAGGCACCACCACGCCCTTGCTGAAGGTGGCGGCCACCGAATCCGGCGTCAGGCCCTTCAGGAACAGACGATCAAGCCCGCCGAAGAACGCGTTGCCCTCGGTAAATGCGAAGCTGTAGCCGTAGATCGCCCACAGGATGATGATGAGCGAGAAGATGCCCGTACATTGCATCAGCACCGACAGCATGTTCTTCTTGCGCACCAGGCCGCCGTAGAACAGCGCCAGGCCCGGCAGCGTCATCAGGATGACGAAGGCGGTGGAGACGAGCAGCCACGCCGTGTCGCCCTTGTTGGGGACGGGCGTAGCCGCGGCGGGCGCAGCAGCAGCCGCAGCCGGTGCAGCGGCGGCGGCAGGTGCTGAAGCCGGCGCAGCGGCGGCCGGTGCGGCAGCGGCCGGCTCGGAAGCGGCAGCCGCAGCAGCCGGCGCCGAAGCTTCCGCCGCCGGCTTGTCCTGTGCAACGGCCGGCGCCGACATCACGGCGCCTGCGAGCACGGCAGCGACGGCCCCAGCCGTCAGGAATCGTGTGAACCAGGTTTTCATGTTTTGACCTCTTCCTTGGCGGATTGGGGCTTATAGGGCGTCGCCGCCGGTCTCACCGGTGCGGATGCGGATGACTTGTTCGACGTCGGCCACGAAGATCTTGCCGTCGCCAATCTTGCCGGTGCGGGCAGACTTTTCGATGGCCTCGACAGCGCGCTCGACCACATCGTCGGGCACAGCCACTTCGATCTTCACTTTGGGCAGGAAGTCGACGATGTACTCCGCGCCGCGGTAAAGCTCGGTATGACCTTTCTGGCGTCCGAAGCCTTTGACTTCCGTGACGGTAATGCCCGACACACCCACTTCGGACAGCGCCTCGCGGACCTCGTCGAGCTTGAATGGCTTGATGATGGCCATGATGAGTTTCATGCTGGTTGCTCCTCAGTCGGCGGCGCCGGAGCACCGCCGCGCATCGTTATTGGAAAGTCTTGGTGATCGACAGCAGGGCCGTGGCCTTGCCCATGTAGCTGCCACGCGGGTTTGTATAGAACACGCGCGAAGCATTCGTATCGATGTAGGCCAGCGATGCAGCCCAGCCGTTGCCGAAGTCTTTCGTCACACCGACCTTCCAGTCGGCATACGAGGCACGCACGGTCTGGTGCGGCACTTGCTGGTAGCCCGCGTGCAGGTTCAGCGTCAGGCCCCAGAAGCCGGTGTCGAAGTTGCCCGACAGATCGAAGTATTGGCTGTGATGCGAATCAGCCGTACCGAACAGGTTCGAAAATGCGTGCGAATACTTGAACGTGACCGGGCCGTAGCCGATCTGCGCATAGCCTTCGGTCGTGTGCGGACGCGTGAAGCCGTCGGGGTAGCTGCCCGGGTAGTAGTACTGCAGCACCCCCACGTCGATCGGCACGTCCTTGATGATCTCGGTCTTGTAGCCGCCGTAGAAGTCCATCTCGATCGGCGCGGAGACGTTCGAGTTCGAATCGCTCAGCCAGCTGATAGACGAGTTCCAGTTACCGATATAGAAGCCCTCGGGCAGCACACCGCCCGGAATGGCGTAGTCAAAGCCGCCCTGGATGGCAGGCTTGTTGTTGGTCTGCATGATGCCGCGATAGCGGTATTGGCTGGCCAGCGTGACGTTGGCCGTGAGTGCCGCCGGCGCAGGTGCCGGTGCGGCGGCCGGTGCATCAGCCGCGGGTGCGGACTGCGCGATGGCGGATTGGCTGACGCCGGCAACGGCACCGGTCAAGAGTACAAGGCTGGCTGCGTACGCAAACTTCTTCATAACGGCTCTCCCCCTTTAGAAAGTCGCAACGGCAATGGAAAAAAAATCGCACCAGTTCTGCAACTGTCATGCCATGTCGATGTCGTCGGATTGGAAGGCCGCCTCGGTTATCACGACACGCCGCCACTGTCACGAAAACCGGAGGAAATTGGGGACGGGTCGCCCATCGGCCGGTCTGTAACCCGCCAACGGTTGCCGGAGGCTGGTTCACGCCACACCGGCCGACACCGTCATGGCGCGATAAAAGCCATGTGATAGAGTGATTTCAGTCCGATGCGCGGCGGGGGGTGCCCGGCGCAGAAACCGCAACGGGTGTTTCTGTCCCCGTTTATATGGCGTCGCCAATGCCGCATCGCAGCGAGATTTGATGGAAGGTGTGCCGTTCAGGGCGCTCAGCCGGTACCATCGCGGCCGAGGGCACCGAAAGCACGCGCCGCGCGCAGGCCTTCGCACCACGGCACAGCAATTTCCACGCACAGCTTCGGTGCATGCACCGGCTTGGCGCGGACAGCACGATCCACGGAGCAAACGACATGAAACCGACCGATCTTTTTTCCGACTTCCAAAACCGCGTGACCGAAGCGCTGCGCAACTCGCCGGCGGCTGATATCGAGAAGAACGTCCGCGCAATGATGACCCAGGGCTTCTCCAAGCTCGATCTGGTCACGCGTGAGGAGTTTGATGTGCAATCGCAGGTGCTCGCGCGTACGCGGGCGCGTCTGGAAGAACTGGAAACGCGCGTGGCGGCCCTGGAGGCCCAACTGAAGTCCGCAACCCCCGCAGACCAGTAAACCGCTCGCCCGGTGTTGCGCCGGCAGCGCATCCGCCGGGCTGCTGTGCGGACCGCCGCACCCCTGCTGCGGCGCACAGCGAAAAGATCGATGTGCCGCCTTGTTGCGGCTGGCGAACTGATCTAGAACGTCCTTAAGACGCACGCGCAGCCGCGCTTGAGGAGAAGATCATGCAGCATCGCCTCTATTTCCTGATGCCGGACGTCTCCAGCGCCCGGCGCGTGATGAACGACCTCCTGCTGGCGCGCATCACCGAGCGCCACATCCACTTCGTCTCCAAGCCCGGCATCGATCTCACCGGCCTGCACGAAGCCAACATCCTCCAGACCTCCGACATCGTCCATGCCACCCAGAACGGGCTGGTGATCGGCGGAGGTGCGGGTGTGCTGGCCGGCATCGTGGCCGCTCTCTTCCCGGTCATCGGCGAAGGGCCACAGTGGGGCATGGTCGGCATTACGACCGTGGTGGGGGCGCTGTTTGGCGCGTGGGCTTCAAGCATGATCGGCAGTTCGGTGCCGAACAGCCGCCTGAAGCCGTTCAAGCAAGCAGTGGAGGATGGGCAGATACTGCTGATGGTCGATGTGCCGCGCTCGCGCGTGAGCGAGATTCGCGCGCTGCTGCAGAAGACGCATCCCGAAGGCCGCTTCAGCGGCGAAGATGCGGCCATGCCGGCCTTCCCCTGAGTCGATCCGCCCACAACAAAGCCGGAGCCCAGTGCTCCGGTTTTTTTGTCTGGGCTGATTTTCTCATGTCGGCGCGATCGTCAAATTTGGATGCCGGTGCGCATGGCAGCAGAACGCGGCTGGCACAGTGGAGGGTTCCGCAACCGCCACGCTCCGTCACATCATGCACCGCTGCCACGCTCTCCGCCTTACTCGTAAGTCCACTTGGAGGGCGGCGCGATGAGCCTAGCCGTACTGCGCTCGCGCGCGCTCTCGGGTATCGATGCGCCGGCCGTCTCGGTGGAAGTTCATCTGGCGAATGGCCTGCCATCGTTCACCATCGTCGGCCTGCCGGATACCGAGGTGAAGGAGAGCAAGGATCGCGTGCGGGCAGCGATCCAGAACAGCCGCTTCGAGTTTCCGGCGCGACGCATCACCGTCAACCTCGCCCCGGCCGATCTTCCAAAAGAATCGGGCCGGTTCGACCTGGCGATCGCGCTGGGCATCCTCGCCGCGAGCCGCCAGATTCCGCACACGCATCTGGACGCGCATGAGTTTGCGGGCGAGTTGTCCCTGTCTGGCGATCTGCGGCCGATTCGCGGTGCGCTGGCGATGGCGTACGCGCTGTCGCGCAACCCCGCTTCGGCCGATGGCGACGCACCGCTCGCCCGCGCCTTCGTGCTGCCCGCCGAGAACGCCGCCGAAGCTGCGCTCGTGAGCGGCACCAAAGTCCTGCCCGCGCGCACGCTCATCGAGGTATGCGATCACCTGAGCGCGCCGGACCGCAAGCTCGCACCAGCGCTGCCTGCGCCGGTCGACGCGGACATCCGCTATCCCGACCTGGCTGATGTGCGCGGACAGCCGCAGGCGCGGCGCGCGCTGGAAGTCGCGGCCGCCGGCGGTCATTCCATGTTGATGATCGGACCGCCAGGAACAGGCAAGTCGATGCTCGCGCAGCGGTTTCCCGGCTTGCTGCCGGACATGAGCGATGACGAAGCGCTCTCCGCTGCCGCCGTGATGAGCCTGACCACGCGCGGCTTCGATGCGCGACGCTGGAAGGTACGGCCGTTCCGCTCGCCACACCACACGGCGTCGGCGGTGGCGATGGTGGGCGGGGGCAATACGCCAAGGCCTGGGGAAATCTCCCTGGCACATCAGGGCGTGCTCTTCCTCGATGAACTCCCAGAGTTCGAGCGTCGCGTGCTCGAAGTCCTGCGCGAGCCGCTGGAAACCGGCCACATCACCATCTCACGCGCCGCCCACCAGACAGATTTTCCGGCCAGCTTCCAGCTGATTGCCGCCATGAACCCGTGCCCGTGCGGCTATCGCGGGCATCCGCTGCGGGCGTGCCGTTGCACGCCGGATCAAGTGGAGCGATACCAGGCGCGCATTTCGGGGCCGCTGCTCGATCGCATCGATGTGCAGATCGAAGTGCCGACGCCCTCACAGGAAGAACTGCTCGACGGGCCGCCGGGTGAACCAACGGTCAACGTGGCCGAGCGCGTCGCTGCCGCGCACGCGCGGCAGCTCGCACGGCAAGGTAAACGCAACGCCCTGCTGGGCGGCCATGAGATCGATCAGCATTGCAGCCGCACCGATGCGGCCGATGGCTTGCTGCGCCACGCGATGACGCGCTTTTCGTGGTCTGCCCGCGCCTATGCGCGCGTGCTCAAGCTCGCCCGCACGATTGCCGACTTGGCAGGCGACGAGCAGATCGATGCCGCGCATGTGGGCGAGGCCATTCAGTATCGGCGCGGGGTGAAGGCGGATTAGCGTGCATCCTCACGCTGCGCCCTCAACGACTTGGCGGGCTGCCCTGCGGCAGTGCAAAGGTCACGCAGTCTGCCGCTTCACGAAGAACAGCGCGGCGCCAATGCTCATCAGCATGCCGCCGAAGAAGCGGCTCTGCCAGCGCAGCGCGCGCGGATTGCGGAACAGGCGCTGCGCCCGCGAGGCCAGCAGCGCATAACCGTGCATGACGATCAGATCGACGAACACCATCGTCGCCGCCAGGATGCCGAGTTGCGAAAGCAGCGGCTTGGCCGGATCGATGAACTGCGGCAGCACCGCGACCATGAACAGGATGCCCTTCGGGTTCGTCAGATTGGTCAGCAACCCGACGAGGAACCGGCGACGCGCGCCACTGCCAGCCACTTTCACGGGCTCGCCCTCAGCCGGCTTGGCGATCTGAATGGGGGTGCGCCATTGCACGATGCCCAGATAAATCAGATACATGGCCCCGATGATCTTGATGGCCATGAAGGCGTGCTCCGACGCGATCAGCAACGCGCCCAGACCCGCACCCGCAATGAACAGGATCACGACAATGCCCAGTTCGAGCCCCGCGATCGTGACCGACGTGCGGCGCACGCCATGCGTCAGGCCGTGGCTCATGCACAGGATGGCGCCCGACCCCGGCGAGATGGCGATCACCCAGGCCGCCAGAAAAAAGGCCAGCCAGACTTGCAACGTCATGATGGTTCCTCGTGAAATGTTATGCGGTAAAGCGAAGGCGCCGATTGTGCACCGGCTGCGGCCAGTCCGCTCGGGCGCGCTCAGGGTCTAGTACGGATGGAAGCTGGAAAGAAACTGTTCGACCTGCTCCTGCTGGCGCGCATCGCGAGCGGCGTCGCCCGATTCCAGCACGACCGCCTGGTAGGCATGCTTGCCCACGGCGACCACGCGGGCGGTCAGCCGGCGCGGGGCGGGATCGTCGCCGCCCGCTCCCTGGGCGATCAATTCCACTGCCGGCAATGACAAAGGCGGCTGGGCGGCGGTTTGCACAGCGATGTCGCGCTCGGTCACACGACCCTTCAGATTGGCGGATAAGCCACTGCGCAGCGCTTCAACGGCGCGCTGCCGCGATACCGGATCATCCGCGGGCAGCTCCACCACGCCGACCGCGAACAACGTGCCGTCGACGCTGGCGGCCTGCATCGTCATCGGCACGCGCTGGCCGTTGATGACGATGGGGCGGGCTTCCGCGGTGGGCTTGGCGGGGTAATCCACGGCGTAGGCACCTTCGTTGGAGTGGACCGTACGCCAGTCGTACTTGGGCGAACAGGCCATCAACAGCGCGCACACCACCGCGCCAAACACCATCCGCCTGTTTCCCGTTGCCGTGACTGCCACGTCGCCTCCTGTAGGTCTTCTGTCCGTTTTCGCGCCGCCTATTATCGAACAGAGATGCTCAACCTTCGCTCGCCAAGGACAGCGCCATGCCAATCCCGTCCGTCACCTTGCTTGCCCTGCGCGCCGACATCACCACGCTGGACTGCGATGCCATCGTCAACGCAGCGAACAGCTCGTTGCTGGGCGGGGGCGGCGTCGATGGCGCGATCCATCGTGCCGCCGGGCCGCAACTGCTGGAGGCGTGCCGCGCCCTCCATGGCTGCCGAACCGGTGAGGCCAAACTCACACCGGGCTTCCAGCTGCCCGCGCGCTACGTGATCCACACAGTTGGGCCGATCTGGCGCGGCGGCCGCCAAGACGAGGTGGCGCTGCTGGCCGCGTGTTACCGCAACAGCCTGGAACTGGCGCGCAAGCACGAGGTGCGCAGCATCGCGTTCCCATGCATCAGTACCGGCGTATATGGCTTCCCTCCACAATTGGCCGCGCCGATTGCCGTACGCACCGCGCGAGAACACGGCGCCGGCCTGGTCGCGATCACCTTTTGCTGCTTTTCCTCCGCGGACCTGACGTTGTACGAAGCCGCCCTCGTCAGTGCAAAGTGATGCGGGATTCGCTCCATGGACGGAATGTCGCAGCCGGCATGCGGCGCTGACACGGCGGGCCTACAATAGCGATTTGATTCCTCCCGAACCACGTTGCCGACATGGCCTCGACCCTGACTACCTCCGCAGCTTCTGCATCTGCCACCGCCACGTCGCGCGGCCGCCGCTGGTTGTTGCCCGTGATCGTGCTGGTGCTGGCGGCCGCCGGCTGGTTCGGCTGGCGTGCGTTTTCTCCGTCGCAGCAGGTCCCGGCCGCGACTTTCACGCTGCTGGATGGGCAAAAGCTGTCGACGCAAGACCTGAAAGGCAAGGTCTATCTCGTCAATTTCTGGGCAACGAGCTGTGCCACGTGCGTCAAAGAGATGCCCAACATGGTCCAGACGTACAACAAGTACAAAGGCGAAGGCCTGGAGTACGTGGCCGTGGCGATGAGCTACGACGCACCGATGTACGTGATGAACTTCAGCCAGACGCGCCAGTTGCCCTTCAAGGTCGCCATGGACGCTGACGGCTCCGCCGCCAAGGCCTTCGGCGACGTGCAGCTCACGCCCACCACGTTCCTGGTCGACCGCGACGGCCGTATCCTCAAGCGCTACGTGGGCGAACCGGAATGGTCGTCGTTCGACGCGCTGCTCAAGCAGACGCTGGGCAAGCAGGCCTGAGCGTCCACCCCTCAATGCAAACGAAACGCCCGGTGAATGCCGGGCGTTTTTGTTTTCGGGCAACGCACGTTCCACACTAGGTTCACGCGGGCCTGCTGCAATGACGGTCCGTCAATCCCAGGTTCGATGGAGCGCGCATGGCCAATCACTACTGCATGTTCAAGGGCAAGCTGAAATTCGGTGTGCCTTATCTGGAAGGCTATAACGGCAATCCGCATTACGCGATCGTGGTGGAAGCGCCGGATGGCTCGGAATTCGTGGTGCTGGCCAACGTGAAATCCGACTCGAGCATGCCGGGCGCCGGCGCAGCCGGTTACCACGTGCTGTATCAGTGGACGACCGACCTGCAGTTGCCGATCACCGCCGATCTGGCTGCGCTGCCTCCCGGGCTGCACATGAGTGGCTTCCCGCCTCTGGACTACGTGCGCGATGCCGGGCTGGTCGACTTTCCGAACATGCGGCCGATCGCGCTGGATACCGAAACCGAGCACAACGACATCAACGCGCTTGTTGACGACATGCTCTCCCTCGACCGCAGCGCCACGCCGGTCGACTATGTCTATCACGGCAGTTCCGGCGACGATGACCGCAAAGGCTGGCCGCCCCGCACGGATGTCACGGTCTACGGCTTCGGTTTCTTGTTCGAGCCGCAGCACAACGGCCTGCACGAAACGCACATGAACCAGGGCAACCCCGTTGTCCACACGCCGGGTGTGAAGGACCATTCGCGCGAAAACGGCACACGGCAGGACGGGGCTGTCATCGTGGAAATCGACGGCAAGTTCCAGGCATTGCTGATCGCATTCCAAACCCAGCGGATTCCGACAGACGACCGTGGATACCCGGTGGCGGATGCCCATCCGATTCTGGGTTGAGCACGAAAAGAGAACGAAAAGAAAACGCCCGGTCGAAGCCGGGCGTTGTTGGGTGCGAGCGTGCCAGGTCAAAGACCGTATCGCTTGATCTTGTCATACAGCGTGGCGCGGCCGACCTGCAGAATGTCCGCCGCCTGATGCACCGAGCCGCCGGTGCGCGCCAGCGTTTCGGCAATCACCGTGCGCTCGTAACGCTCGACGCGCTCCTTGAGCGGCATGCCGTCTTCGGAAGCATCCGGCACGACCGGCGTGCGGCCGACGCCTAGCACCAAACGATCGGCCGCGTTGCGCAGTTCGCGCACGTTTCCGGGCCAGCTCGATTGCATCAGCTCGTGGCGCTGACGCTCGGCCAACATCGGTAGCGGACGTTGATAGCGCACGGCGGCTTCGAGCAGGAAGTGTTCGAACAGCGGGATGATGTCTTCGCGGCGCTCACGCAGCGGCGGCAGGTCGATGGCGACGACGTTCAGGCGGTAGTACAGATCGCGCCGGAAACCGCCCGCCTCGATCAGCGCTTCCATATCGCCCTTGGCGGCCGCCACGATGCGCACGTCGATGCGCACCGACGCATTCGAGCCCAGCCGCTCCAGCGCGCCCTCCTGCAACACGCGCAGCAGCTTGACCTGCAGCGCGATCGGCATGCTTTCGATCTCGTCGAGGAACAGCGTGCCGCCCGAGGCGTGCTCGAGCTTGCCGATGCGCCGCTTGCCCGCACCGGTAAAGGCTCCGGCCTCGTGGCCGAACATCTCGCTTTCAAAGATCTGTTCGGGCACGGCGCCGCAGTTCAGCGCGATGAACGGCTTGTCGTGACGCGGAGAAAGGGTGTGCAGACTGCGCGCGACCAGTTCCTTGCCCGTGCCGGTCTCGCCGTTGATCAGCACCGGCGCATCGGTGGTCGCAACGTTCTCGATCAGCGCACGCACCGCGCCCATCGCCGGCGAGCGCCCGATGATCCGCGTGCCAGCCGCCGGGCCGGCCAGTTCACGGCGCAGTGCGCGGTTTTCCAGCTCAAGCGCGCGGCGCTCCACTGCGCGGCGCACGGTCTCGGTCAGGCGCTCGGCGGGAAACGGCTTCTCGATGAAATCGAACGCGCCCTCGCGCATCGCCTGCACGGCCATCGTGATGTCGCCGTGGCCGGTGACGAGCACCACGGGAATCCCCGTGCCGAACGACTGGCAGTGAGCCAGCACATCGAGGCCGCTTGCGCCCGGCAAGCGCAGGTCGCTCACGACGACGCCGGGGAAATTGGCGTCGATCTTGCCGACGGCTTCTTCGGCGCTGCCGAACGCCTGCACGTTGAAGCCGGCCAGCTCGAGGCTCTGCGCGGTGGCCTGGCGCACAGGCGGGTCGTCTTCGATGAAGAGAACGTTCAAGCCTTCGGACATGGTTCCTGCCTGTGTAGAAAACGGATCAGATGGACGCCGCGGAGGCGACCTGGGCGCGCACCAGGGTCAGCGTAAACTGTGCGCCGCCGCCCGGCATGTTGGCAGCCGAGAGCGAGCCGCCAAAGTCGCGCGCGATGCTGGTGGAAATCGCCAGCCCAAGGCCGAGCCCTTGGCCGATCTCCTTGGTGGTGAAGAACGGCTCGAACAAATGCGGCATGGCGTCGGGCGGAATGCCAGGGCCGTTGTCGCGCACAGCGATGGTCAGTTGATTCGATGGCGACGGCGCCCCTTCGGCGGGCCCGATGCTGATGTCGATGCGTCCTGCGCGCGCGGGCTCATTGGCGCTGATCGCATCGAGCGCGTTGCCGATCAGATTGATCAGCACTTGCTCGAGCTTCAGTTCATCCGCGCGCACCACGGCCTCTGTCTCGGGGATGCGCCAGTGCAGTTCGAGCGCCACGTCGCCCAGGCGCGGACGCAGCAGCGCAAGCGTGTGGTCCAGCGCCACGCGCACCTGCACATCCACCACCTTGCGCCGCGAGCGGCCCGCAAACAGCTTGAGCTGCGCGGTGATCTTGCCCATGCGCTCGGTCAGGTCGGCGATCGCCTGCAGGTTATCCGTGGCGGCGCCGTGCTGGCCACGCTCAAGGAGGATGCGCGTGTTGTCGGAGAACGTGCGCAACGCCGCCAGCGGCTGGTTGAGTTCGTGCGTGATGCCGGCGGCCATCTGCCCCAGCGCGGCAAGCTTGCTGGCCTGCACGAGTTCGTCCTGCGTGGCGCGCAGTTCGGCTTCCGCGCGGGTGCGGTCGACGATCTCGTGTTGCAGTTGTTCATTGGTAGCCATCAAATCGGCCGTGCGGTCTTCCACGCGGCGTTCGAGCTGATCGTATGCCGCTTCGAGCAGGCGGCGGCTACGCAGCATCTCCATCATGCGCAGGCGCCGCTGGCGCCAATAGAACAGCAGCAGGCACGCAAACGCAAAGGCAAATGCGGCCGCCACGGTGGCGCTGCGCGCAGCACTCATCACGGGCTCCACCGGCGTGAGATACATCAGCGTCCAGTCCGGCTCGACCAGGTCGCGCGAAACCTGCAGATAGCGCGTGGCGTTCGTGCGCTCGCCAACGCGAATCAGTTCTGCGCCTTCGGGCAATCGCCCGGTCAATCGCAGGAAGGTCGGCGCCTCGGGCTGCAACGGCAGCGGCGTGATCTGCTTGCGGTAATACTGGCGCGTCGCCTCCAACTGCGCCTGCAGTTTGGACGTGAGCGGCTCCACCGTGCGGTACTGCCACGCGGGCACGGACGACAGGAATATCACGCCGTTCTCGTCGGCCACCATCACGGGTTCCGACGCGTCGTGGCTGGCGCGGCCGAACCATTCGAGGTTGAGCTTGACGACCGTCACGCCGATCACGCGCCCGTCTTGCATGACCGGCTGGGAGATGTAATAGCCGGGCTCTTCACGCGTAATGCCAATGCCGTAGAAGCGGCCGACGTGGCCTTCCGCTGCCTGCTGAAAATACGGCCGGAACAGATATTCGGCGCCGACGAAGCTGTCGGGCTGGTTGTAGTTGGATGCTGCCAAAGCCTTGCCGCTGGGGGCGATCACGTAGGTGGCAGTGGCGTGCGCGCGATCGTTGACTTCGCGCAGATAGCGGTTCGCGCGGTCGACGTTGGCGGGTGTCGGATTAGCGAGCAGATCGTGAATGAACGGATGCAGCGCCACCAACGCCGGCAGGTATTCGTAGCGGTCGAGCGTGCTCTTGAGGTTGGCGGCATAACGATCGACCCGCCCGCCGGCGGCCTGCTGTGCCTGCGTGAGCCCCCGGTTCCACGCCACCACAAACGTCGTCGCACACACCACGGCCATCACCACCATGAGCCCGAGCGCCACCAGCCACCAGAAGCCACGTCGCGAGGCGGAGGCGCTGGTCAGGGAGAAATCGGGATCGGACATCGGCTGGAGGTCGGCGGCGGACGGTGATGCCGTGCCTTCCAACGCCGTGCCTGCAGTCGGCATGCCGCCGAGGAGCTTCACGAGTTGCATCCCAAAAAAGAAGCGGGGCCGTCTGGAAGGACAGGCCCCGCAATCATACGCTGTGCGCTCTCAAGCGCCGGCGCCCGCAGGCGCCAGCCAGATTCGATCGATCAAACTGCCGGGGTGGCCGGCACGCCCTCGTCGCTGCGGTCGCCCGACAGCACGCGCGCCAGCTTGGCGCGATCCAGTTCACGCTCCCAGGCCGAGATCACCACGCAGGCCACGCCGTTGCCGGTGATGTTCGTCAAGGCGCGGCATTCGCTCATGAAGCGGTCGATACCGAGAATCAGCACCATGCCCGCCACCGGAATATCCGGCACCACGGCCAGCGTTGCGGCCAGCGTGATGAAGCCCGCACCGGTGATGCCCGATGCGCCCTTCGACGTCAGCATCGCAACGGCCAGGATGGTCAGTTGCTGCGTCCAGGTCAGCTCGATGTTCAGCGCCTGCGAAATGAAGATCACCGCCATCGTCATGTAGATGTTGGTGCCGTCCAGGTTGAACGAATAACCGGTCGGGACCACCAGGCCCACCACCGACTTCGAGCAGCCCAGCTTCTCCATCTTTTCCATCAGGTGCGGCAGCGCCGACTCCGACGAGCTCGTGCCGAGCACGATCAGCAGTTCTTCCTTGATGTACGCAACGAAACGGAAGATGTTGAAGCCGACCAGCCGCGCGATGATGCCCAGCACCACCACGACGAAGATGATGGCCGTGAGGTAGAACGTGCCGACCAGCTTGAGCAGCGGCACCAGCGAGATCACGCCGTACTTGCCGATGGTGAATGCCATGGCACCAAAGGCACCAATGGGAGCCACACGCGTGATGACGTGCACGATGCGGAAGAACACGTGCGAGATCTGGTCGATGAAGTCCGTCACCATCTGCGCGCGCTCGCCCATGGCGGAGAGCGCCCCCCCGAACAGCAGCGCGATCAGCAGGATCTGCAGGATATCGCCCTTGGCGAAGGCGTCCACCACCGTGCTGGGGATGATGTTGAGCAGGAAATCGACCGTGCTGGCCGATTGCGCCTTGGCGGCGTACTGCGCCACGGCCTTGGCGTCGATGGTGTGCACGTCAACGTTGAAACCCGCACCCGGGTTGAAGATGTGGCCCGCAGCGAGACCGATCACCAGCGCGAAGGTCGAGACGACCTCAAAGTAGAGCAACGCCTTGCCGCC
This sequence comes from Ralstonia pickettii, assembly GCF_030582395.1. NCBI lineage: Bacteria > Pseudomonadati > Pseudomonadota > Betaproteobacteria > Burkholderiales > Burkholderiaceae > Ralstonia > Ralstonia pickettii. The sequence goes on along the minus strand of NZ_CP104381.1, from coordinate 240,134 downwards.
CACGCGGCCCACCTTCTTCATGTCGCGCATGCCCGCAATGCCGGAGACGACGGTACAGAAGATGATCGGCCCGATCACCATCTTGATGAGCTGGATGAAACCATCGCCCAGCGGCTTCATCTTCACGGCGAGTTCGGGCGAGTAATGGCCCAGCAGAACGCCAATGACGATCGCCGTGAGCACCTGCACGTACAGGATTTTGTAGAACGGTTTTTTCATGTCTTCCTCGAGTGTCACAGACCGGCCGTGCGCTCAACTGCTCGCCCGGTCCGACCCGCCCTGGTGGTCTCTCTCCTGCCTCGATACGCTGATGTGTCCGGCATTTCCCGCAGCAGGTCGCTCGTTATTGCAAGGCCTATGCCAACACCCGTTTCCTGTGCGGACGGCCCGCCAGCCCTTGCACCAGCTTGGTGTGACTACGATGGCACCCGCCCCAGCCGTCGTCAATCCCGGAATCCGCGCACCCAGGGTGTCCAGACATCCGGAAAACGTGTTGCGACGCAGCATCGCAGGCTGCGTGCGGTCAGCATGTTGGGAGGGCGCGCGACACCGGGGCCGTATAATGCCGGCTCGTTACGCAAATCCACATGGGTGCGCGACGCCGGGAAAGCCTGTCATGTCCTGCCGCGCGTACCGCCACGCAGCCCGCCCAGCCTTCTCGGTCCGCCCATGAGCAGCCACTACAAGCACCACGTTTTCTTTTGCCTGAACGAGCGCGAGGACGGCTCGCGTTGCTGCGCCGACTTTGGCGCCAAGGCCATGCAGGAATACGCCAAGAAGCGCTGCAAGGAACTCGGCATCAACGGCGAAGGCCGCGTGCGCATCAACAAGGCGGGCTGCCTGGACCGCTGCGAACTCGGTCCGGTCATGGTGGTCTACCCCGACGCCGTCTGGTACACGTTCGTCGACAAGGAAGACATCGACGAAATCATCCAGAGCCATCTGGTCGAAGGCAAACCGGTCGAACGACTGATGGTCGACCGCCCCGCCAACGTGTGAGCCCGCGCTTTACCGTATCCGCTTCTCCAGTTTCCATGAACGTTCATACCGAAGAACGCCTGATTCCGGGCCCCGTCGGGCAGATCGACCTCTCGATCGACCAGCCGGACACCGCCCTGCGCGGCCTGGCGCTGATCGGCCATCCGCATCCGCTGTTCGGCGGCACCAAGGACAACAAGGTCGCGCAGACGCTGGCACGCACCTTCGTCGGCCTGGGCTACGCGACGGTGCGCCTGAATTTTCGCGGCGTAGGCAAGACCGAAGGCACGCACGACAACGGCATCGGCGAGCAGGACGACATGCTGGCCGTGCTGGACTGGATGCGCACGCAGACCGAATGGTCTGCCGATATCGCCACGCTGCCCCTGGCACTGGGCGGCTTTTCGTTCGGCAGCTTTGTCGTGTCCCAAGTGGCACGCCGCCTGGCCGAAGCCGGCACACCCGCCGAGCGCCTGGCGCTGGTCGGGACCGCCACCTCGCGCTGGGACGTTGCGCCGGTGCCGGCCGACACCATCATCATTCACGGCGAACAGGATGACACCGTGCCGCTCATCGACGTGCTCAACTGGGCGCGCCCGCAGGAGCTGCCCGTGATCGTCATCCCGGGCGCCGATCATTTCTTCCATCGCAAGCTGCATCTGATCCGGAAGCTCATTGCAGGCGCCTGGGCGCCAAAACCGTAACACCCACCCGTTGATTTTCCGGACGCCGCGCCTCCCCCCCTTATTTGGCAGGCGGCGCCATTGAATTCCAAGCTGACCGCAGGACCCGACATGCAGAACCGCTTCGCCCATTTCACGCCCATCGCCTTCCATTCCGCCGCCGCAACCGCTGTGGCAGCCGCCGTGCTGGTCACCGCGCTGCCCGCCATGGCGCAGCCGGTGCCCGCCCCGCAAGTCGCGGCCCGCTCGTGGATGCTGACCGACGTGACCAGCGGCCAGGTGCTCGGCGGTGCCAACATGGACGAACGCATCGAGCCTGCCTCGCTCACCAAGCTGATGACGGCCTACCTCGTCTTCGAAGCCGTGCGCGACGGCAAGCTCAAGTACGACCAGATGATCACGCCGACCGAGACCGTGCGCACCGTCAAGAACGACGAATCCCGCATGTTCCTGGAAGCCGGCAAGCCCGCCTCGGTGCGCGAGTTGACGCAAGGCCTGATCATCCAGTCCGGCAACGACGCGGCCCTCGTGCTTGCCGAGGCGGTGGGCGGCACGGAGACCAACTTCGTGATGCTGATGAACCGCGAAGCTGAGCGTCTGGGCATGAAGAACACTCACTTCATGAATGCCGCCGGCCTGCCCGACCCGAACCACTACTCGACCGCACGTGATCTATCCATCCTGACTGCCGCGCTCATCAAGAACTTCCCGCAGGACTACAAGTTCTACTCGCAGAAGGATTTCACCTATAACAACATCAAGCAGTCCAACCGCAACCGCCTGCTGTGGCTTGATCCGACCGTCGACGGCGGCAAGACGGGCCACACCAAGTCGGCCGGCTACTGCCTCGTCACATCGGCCAACCGCCCGCTGCCGGACGTGCCGGGGGCGAGCCGCCGCCTGCTGTCGGTCATCGTCGGCACCAAGAGCGATGCCATCCGCACGCAGGAAAGCCTGAAGGTGCTGAACTACGGCTATCAGTTCTTCGATACGGTGCGGCTATACCAGGCCAAGGAAGCGCTGCAGACGCCCGACGTGTACAAGGGCCAGGCCAAGAGCGTGAAACTCGGCGTGGCGGAAGACAAGTGGATCACCGTGCCCAAGGGCGCAGGTGCGCGCCTGAAGCCGGTGCTGGAGCGCAAGGACCCGCTGATCGCCCCGATCGCCCAGGGCCAGCAACTGGGCACGGTCAAGGTGATGGACGGCTCGACCGTGGTGTCAGAATTCCCGGTGGTAGCGCTTGAAGCGGTGCCGGAAGCCGGCTTTATCGGCCGCACCATCGACGCGGTCAAGCTGTGGTTTAAAAAGAAGTAATCGTCCCCATTTACTTCGACATGACCTCCTCTCACACACCCCCGCCGGGCCACATTCCGCCCGAACAGTCGCTCATCGAATACCCGAGCGATTTCCCCATCAAGGTGATGGGGCCGATGCATGACGACTTTGCCCAGACCATCGTCGAAGTCGTCCGCCTGCACGACCCCGAATTCCACGAAGGGCGCCTGGAAAAACGTCCGTCATCCAGCGGCAACTATCTGGGCCTGACCGTAACGGTGCGCGCCACCAGCCGCGAACAGCTCGATGCGCTGTACCAGGCACTGACCAGCCATCCGATGGTCAAGATCGTGCTGTGACGCGCCTCTGCGCAGCCAAGCAAAACGCCCCGGTCATGCCGGGGCGTTTTGTTTTGTGTGCCGGTACCGCGTCAGCCTTTGGCCACGTGCCCCAGGCAGACCGTGTTGTCATCCATCAACCGCGCCAGCTTGAGCTTGAACGCCGCAATCTCCGGCAGCAGCCACGCGCGGAAAGCCTGCATCTTGGGCGTCTGCAGCGCGCTGTGCGGGCAGACGAAGTAGTAGTTCCACGGACACGGCGTCGTCGTCTCGAACAGGCGCACCACACGGCCGGCCAGCAATTCGTTGAACGCCAGTGTCGGGCGGATCAGCGCAATGCCCTGCCCCGCCGCGGCTGCCTGCAACAGCAGCGACGAGTCCTGGAACATCAGCCCGCCACGCGGCTCCACAAACCCAGAGACGCCAGCCGCCTCGAACCATGGCTCCCAATCCTCACCCTCGCTGCGCAGCAGGGTCATGGTCGCCATCTCGGCCACCGTACGTGGCAGGCGCCCGCCGTTGAACGACGGACTGCAGACCGGGAAGAACACATCGTCAAGCAGCTTTTCCACGTACAGGCCCGGATAGTTGCCCGAACCCATGCGCAGCGCCACGTCCATCTCTTCGCGCGCAAAGTCGACCAGCGCGGGGCTGGAGAACAGCTCCACCTCCAGCTCGGGATGGCGCTCGATGAAGGTGCCGATATGCGGCGTCAGCCAGCGCGCCGCGAACGACGGCATCGTGCTGATGGCCAGGCGGTTGTCGCGGTTGCCGGCGCGCAACTGATGCGTGGCCTGGGCGATCTGGTCGAGCGCCTCGCGCACGCGATCGGCATAGGCGCGACCCGCGTGCGTAAGCATGACGCGCTTGCCGCGCCGCTCGAACAACGGAACGCCCAGCTCGTCTTCCAGGGTGCGCATCTGATGGCTGACCGCGCCGTGCGTAACGAACAGCTCCGTCGCTGCACGCGAAAAACTCTCATAGCGGGCTGCCGCCTCAAACACCCTCAGCGCGCCAAGTGACGGCAAGCGCATTGGTTCGCGGATCTCGGTCATCTTTCCCTCCTGATTTTCGTAGCGCAGGGTGATTTTTATGTGAGCTGCACTATCAAGAAACGCAATATATATCGTTTGGTACTAGGCAACCAAGCGCCTAGACTTCCTTCAACGGCAAGGCCCATCCCGATGCCGTGAAGGAGCCGATCATGAAAGCTGTACTAACAAAAATTGTATTCACTCTGCAGCCCGGCGAAGTGGTGGCATTGCGCATGCCGGGCAACCAGAATCTGCGCGTCGAAGAAGCCTGTGGTCGCGACGTATGGGTCACGCACGAGAACAAAGCCGGCGACGAATGGCTGCGCGCGGGCGGCAGCGTTGCCGTGAAGCGCGGCGAAGAAATCGTCGTCTCGGTCGACCCGAAAGCCCTCGGCCCCGTCGCACTGGCCGTGGAAGCCACCGACGGTCACATGCCGCGCAAGCCTTGGCACGTGACCGACGGCTGGCGCCACACGCTCGCCGCGCTCGGCTGGAACGAACACGCCGATACGCCCATCGTGGCCGCCTGAGCCCCAAACCTGTTCTCCGCCTCCTTTGCGGCGCGAGCCGCAAAAGCCGACGCCGGCGCCGATGCCTCCCATCGCGCCGGCATTTTTTCGCCCGACCCCGCGACCAAAGCGGTCAACGGCGCACGTCGACATCGACGGCCCTGCGCTACACTCGCGGGCATGATTCCGATTGACATCGTCGAACGCGGCCTGCAGGACTACGCCGCCTGCTTCGACGAAATGCAGACATTCACCGCGCAACGGGGCCCTGAAACGCCCGACACGATCTGGCTGGTCGAACACCCGCCAGTGTTCACGCTCGGCCTGGCCGGGGATCCTGCGCATCTGTTGGCCCCCGGCAACATCCCGCTGGTGAAAGTCGACCGTGGCGGTCAGATCACTTATCACGGGCCCGGCCAAGTCGTCGCCTACCTCCTGCTGGATTTGCGCCGCCGCGGGCTGTTCGTGAAGGCGCTGGTCGATGCGATCGAGGCGGCCGTCATCCAGACGCTCGCCACGTATAATGTCGCCTCCGAACGCAAGGCTGGCGCCCCCGGCATCTACCTGTCGAGCGGGCCGCATGCTGGCGCCAAGATCGCCGCGCTGGGCCTGAAGATCCGCAACGGCTGCAGCTACCACGGCGTGAGCCTGAACCTGGCGATGGACCTGTCGCCTTTCACGCAGATCAACCCGTGTGGCTATGCCGGTCTGGAAACCGTCGACATGGTGACCGCCGGCGCCCGCGATGCGTCCGGACGCCCCGTTGATGCCAACGACTGGCAAACCGTTTCCCGCGACCTGGCCGATGCGCTGGTCGCCCAATTGCAGCAACGCGCGCAAGCGCACCCCGCCGAGGCCGCTACCGCATAGCGCCCGGAAATGCACGAGCCGCAAGCCCGTGCGGAGAACACGATGACCGATTCCGCCGCCGGCGCCACTGAAGTCGCCACCCCTGCCACCCCGTCGAACAAGCCGTACGACGCGACGGCCAAGCAGAAGTCGCTCGACAAGACCGCACGCATTCCCATCAAGATCGTGCCGGCTGAGAAGCTCAAGAAGCCGGATTGGATTCGCGTGCGTGCCGCCACCGGCAACTCCCGCTTCTACGAGATCAAGGACATCCTGCGTGCCAACAACCTCGTGACGGTGTGCGAAGAGGCAAGCTGCCCGAACATCGGCGAGTGCTTCGGCAAGGGCACGGCCACGTTCATGATCATGGGCGACAAGTGCACGCGCCGCTGCCCGTTCTGCGACGTCGGGCACGGCCGGCCCGATCCGCTCGATGTCAACGAGCCGGAAAACCTGGCGAAGACCATCGCCCAGCTGAAGCTCAACTACGTCGTCATCACCAGCGTCGACCGCGACGACCTGCGTGACGGCGGTGCCCAGCATTACGTCGATTGCATCTCGCGCACGCGTGCCATGTCGCCGGCCACGCGCATTGAAGTGCTGGTGCCGGACTTCCGCGGCCGCCTGGAAAAGGCGCTGGACATCCTGCAGGAATGCCCGCCCGACGTGATGAACCACAACCTCGAAACGGTGCCCCGACTGTACAAGCAGGCCCGTCCGGGTGCGGACTACGCGCACTCGCTCAAGCTGCTGAAAGACTTCAAGGCCCGCAATCCGAACGTGCCGACCAAGTCCGGCCTGATGGTCGGCCTGGGCGAAACGGATGAGGAAATCCTGGAAGTCATGCGCGACATGCGTGAGCACGACATCGACATGCTGACCATCGGCCAATATCTGGCGCCATCGGGCCACCATCTGCCGGTGCTGCGCTATGTGCACCCGGACACCTTCAAGATGTTCGAAGAGAAGGCCTACGAGATGGGTTTCACGCACGCGGCCGTGGGCGCCATGGTGCGCAGTTCGTACCACGCGGATCAGCAGGCACACGAAGCCGGCGTGGTCTGATCACCGCCGGAACGCTGCAGAAACAAAAAGGGCCTTGGGGTAGAACCCAAGGCCCTTTTGCTTTGGTGCGGGCTCGATCAGGCTTGCGAAGCGGCACCCTTCGGATATGACACATCGCCGTTCCACGACAGATAGCCGTAGGTGTCGGCCTGGCGATCGGCACCCTGTGTGTAGACGTCGTACTTGGCAGCAGCGCCGTCTGTGTACGGATCGGCCTTGGCGATGGCGCCATCGGTGTAGGGGTCAGCCTTGCCGACGGCACCTTGGGTGTACGGATCGAAGCGATCGTTCTTCCACGAGAGATAGCCGTAGGTATCAGCTTGACGGTCCGCGCCTTGGGTGTAGACGTCGTACTTGGCGGCTGCACCCTGTGTGTATGGGTCGGCCTGGGCGACAGCGCCTTGCGTGTACGGATCGGCGCGGCCTGGCACGGCAGCAGCGGCGGGCTGGGCCGACAGCAGCGCAGCGGAAGCAGAAACCGTGGCCACCAGGGCCAGCAGAGCGTTACGGGAGAAAGCGGTTGCGAGACGGGTGTTCATGATGGGCTCCTGATCTGTTTGGATGTTCGGTTGCGCTGAGTTCGTTGCGCTTGTGATCAGAATAGATCGTTGCCCTTGATGAATAAATACCCTCGCGAAGAAAATACTGTTCTCCAAATATCAACAATAGGTTGCGGCCTTGCCGGGAAAAAGAGGCTCTTGCGCTGGGATCGTGTTGGAAAGCGCCGAAGGAAGCTGCGCAATGACGCACTATCGGGGCGATCCGTTTGCCGCTGTCCTGGCAATCGCACTCAACATCGGGCAGAGCACGCTGGCCCTGTAGCAGGCTCGCATGTACACGAAGCGACTCTGGCGCTGACCGTCGTAACAAAAACGGCCCGCTGGCAAAACATGCCAGCGGGCCGTTTTGCTTGGGCCCCGGTTATGCGCTCAGCGCCGGATCGGACGCACTGACTCGGCCGGTTTCAACGTGGCCGGCAAGGCGACGCGCGAAACCGGCATCCGTGCTGGCCGTGACGGTCAGGTCGTACCAGGCGTGGTGGCTGCGCAAGTCGAGGTACACCGACGCATCGTCACCGCCGCGCACTTCGCGTTGCACGCTTTCGCCCGTGTAAGCGCTCTTGATGGTGAAGACGGTCGGCGCACGACCGTGATTGATGAGGCGCAGTTGCAGGTTGCCGTTGGCCACGTCGTAGCCTTCCTTCACTTCCAGCGCGTGACCGTGCGGACGCAGCAGGCCCGACAGCGTCAGCTTGCCGACAAAGCGGCGCAGGAAGCCGTTCGGACCGTGCACCGTGAAGTCGTAGGCGCCGCCTGCGTTCACGGCCAGCTTGTCCGACAGCCGCTTGCCTGCCTCGACCGTGTAGGTGCGCGGTGCATCCGTGCTGCCGGCGGTGTAGACGAGGAAGGCTGCCCCCACGTCCCCGGTGTTCACGAATTCCAGCTGGAACTTGCCGGCGGCTTCGTCCTGCCGCCCGCGCACGAAGAGTTCGTACGGCAGCGCACGCGACGGGCGCACGCCCGCTTCCTGCTTCGGCACGGCCTGCACCAGCGGGGGCAGCGGCACGTAGCTGGCGTGGCGCAGCTTGTCCTTCGGCACGTAGGCTGCGGTGCTCGGCAATGCAGGCACCACCTCGTTGGGCGTGGCGAAGTTGAACGCCGACGTCAGATCACCGCACACGGCGCGACGCCACTTCGAGATGTTCGGCGACTTCACGCCGTGCGTGCGCTTGAAGCGCTGCTCGATGAAACGGATGATCGACGTATGGTCGAACGTTTCGGAGCACACGTAGCCGCCCTTTGACCACGGCGATACCACAAGCATCGGCACGCGCTGGCCCAGGCCGTAGCTGCCGGCACTGTACGTGCTGTTGCCCGGGAAGTATTCGCCCGTGGTATCGACCGTCGACAGTCCATTGCTGCCCGACGCGGCGAACGGTGGGACAAGGTGATCGAAGAAGCCGTCGTTCTCGTCGTAGGTGATGAACACCGCGGTCTTGCTCCACACCTCGGGGTTGGAGGTCAGCACCTGCAAGACCTGATCGATGTACCAGGCGCCGTAGTTGGCCGGCCAGTTCGGGTGCTCGGAGAACGCTTCCGGCGCGGCAATCCACGACACCTGCGGCAACGTGCCGTTCTGCACATCACGCTTGAGGATGTCGAAGTAGCCGTCGCCGGCTGCTGCGTTGGTGCCGGTGCGCGCCTTGTCGTACAGCGGGCTGCCGGGCTGTGCATTCTGGTATTGCTTGAAGTACAGCAGCGAGTTGTCGCCGTAGTTGCCGATGTAGGCGTCGCTCGTCCAGCCCCAGGAACCTGCGGCGTCCAGCCCAGTACCGATGTCCTGATAGATCTTCCACGAAATACCGGCGGCCTCCAGCACTTCCGGATACGTCGACCAGCCGTAGCCGGCTTCTGCGTTGTCGATTACCGGGCCGCCGCCGACGTTGTCGTTGCCGACATAGCCTGTCCACATGTAGTAGCGGTTCGGGTCGGTCGACGTGGGCGTCGCGCAGTGATAGGCGTCGCAAATGGTGAAGGCGTCGGCCAGGGCGTAGTGGAACGGAATGTCCTGGCGTGTGAGATACGCCATCGTCGTGGTGCCCTTGTGCGGGACCCAGCCGTCATAGCGGCCGCCGTTGACGGCAAGGTGCGTGTCGTTCCAGCCGTGCGGCAGGTCTTGCAGGAACTGCAGGCCCAGATCGGGCGCGCTCGGGCGGAACGGCAGCACCTCGCCCGCGCCGCCGGCCACCGGCTGATGCCACACGCTCTTGCCGCTCGGCAGCGTGACGGTGCGCGTATCGCCATACCCCCGCACGCCGCGGAGCGTGCCGAAGTAATGGTCGAACGAGCGGTTTTCCTGCATGAGGATCACGATGTGCTGCACGTCCTCGATGTTGCGGTGCGCGTTATGGGCGGGAATCGCCAGCGCCTGGCGAATGCCTTCGGGCACCGCGCCCATGGCTGCCGATGCGGCAGCCAGTTGGGCAGCGGAACGGAGAAAACCACGGCGACTGTTGGAGGTCATGTTCTCGTCCTGATCTGTGTGTTTGAGGATTGGGGGTGGGGGGAACAACACGGGGCAACGCCGGACTGCGCGTGCGCAACGCGGTCAGCCGACGGTATGGATCTTGGGAGGCGCCAAGCCGGATTGCGAGGCGGCGCCGTGCGGCGGCGATGCAGGCGGCAGGGGAGCCGGCGCGCCCACCACGGCGGGCACATGCGGGTCGGCGGCATCGCCACCGCTCAACACGAGCGCAGACAGCGCGGCGGCGCCTGCAGAAACCACGGGCCATCGACCAGTAGCGCTGGCGTCTTGGCTTGCAGACACGGATGACCTCCTGATGACATCAGCGAGCCGGACCGTGCAGCGCGCGCCGTCCGCTCAACACGCGCTAAGGTAGAAAGGATTCATGTCGGTTACGTGAAGACGACGCGCGCCGGCACCGTCCCGTCCCCCATTGGATTGATGGATTTTTGTTGCAGGTGCGAATCATTCTCATCTACACTGCAGCGCACCAATTGATGCCTTCGCGTAGCCGACCCGGCTGCCCGCATCGCGCACCTTCGTAGAAGAACGCGCCTCCCGGCTGCTGGCCCATGGGAGCGCGACATTCCCGCCTGTCTCTGAAGCGGCCCCTACATCTGGACCCCCCTGTGCTGCAGGGCCGAGCCCCGCTCGCCTGCACACGCTCATGTCCCGTAGGAGCCCTCGTGCAACGACGATCTGATACCGCCGCCCACACCGAAACCGCATCCGCTGCCGTTGCGGCCGGCAACCTTCGCCTTGAATCCATTCCTGCGCTGCGCGAAGCCGGCGTGCAGACCGAACATTGGTCGACAGCGCAGCAGTTGGCACGCCGCCGCGTGCTGTCGCGCCTGCTGCAGGCGTTGTTTCGTGAAGCGCTGCTCAGCGCAGATCAACTCATCGCCGATACACGGGCCGATGTGACCTTGCTGCCCATCTGGCAGCAGCGCGTGCTGTTGCGCTTTACCGGGCTGCGGCCCGGCGCGCTAGGAAGCTGGACGCTGACGGGCGATGTTGCCGTGCTGGCGCACGAGCGCCCGCCGACGCCGATTGAACGTCCATCAGCCCTGCTCCACTGGCTCGCGCCCATGCTGGACATGGGCGATGCCGCCGAGGCCCATCGCCTCGCCGCCATCGGCCGGCTCGCGGCAGAACTCGACAACAGCCAGGACAACGACACGCTGTGCCAGGCCTATCGGCTCGCCTGGGGCGCACGTCTCGCTGCCGAGCACCGCACCGCCGCGTGGCAAGACGCGCTGGCCCTGCTCTGCGGCGACGGTACGCCCCCCGCCTTGGCGCGCACCGAGCAGTGGGGCACCGGCGGCCACCCGTGGCATCCGGCCTACAAGACACGGCTGGGACTGGCTCCTGACCAGGTGATTGCTCTGTCGCCGGAGTTCGAGGCACAGGTGCCCCTCGGCGTGGTGGCGGTGGCGGCGCATCGACTGCAGGTCACGTCGATGGACGGTGTGCAGCCGTACGCCAATTGGTTCGCGGCCACGTTCCCGGAGACCATGGTGGCGTTTCGCAAAGCCCTGTTGGCGCGCCAGCTTGCGCCCGAAGCGTGGCTGCCGCTGCCGGTTCACCCATGGCAGCGCGACACGACACTCGGCGAGACTTTCGCCGCAGAATTTGCCGCAGGCGAATTGATCCGTTTGCCGGACATCAACATTGCCGCCCGGCCAACGATGTCATTCCGCACCGTGGCCGCGACCGACGCGCCGGGCGGCCCGATGCTCAAGCTGCCGGTCAGCATGCGGCTGACCAGCGTTGAGCGCACCGTATCGCCCAAATCGGCCGTGATGGGCCCGCGCGTGAGTGCGCTGCTGGAACGCATCCTCGCGAACGACGCAGCATTGGCGAGCGTCTTGTCGATCGTGCCGGAGCGCCATGGCATCCACTTGACCGGCACCGACGACGATCGCGCCCGGCATCTTTCGATGATCGTGCGCGACAACCCGACCGCACGCATTGCCGGCAACGAACGGCTGCTGCCGGTCGGCGCCCTCTTCACGCCCGACTTCACCGCCGACATGACGCACGCAGCAGCACCGCTGCTGCTCGACACCGTGCTGGCGCGCCAGGCCGACGGCACGCGCGCCGAGCGGGCTGCGCGCTTTTTCGATGCGTACCTGCACGTCGCCATTCCGGCCATCGTCGGCCTCTATTTGCGTTACGGCATCGCTTTGGAGGCGCATCAGCAGAACACCTTCGTCGTCATCGACGCGGCCGGGATGCCGGTGCGGCTGGTGGTGCGTGACTTTGGCGACGTGAAGATCGCCCTGCCGACGCTGCGGGGCCAAGGCTTTTCAATCGAGCCGTTCCGTGCCGGCCACACCACGTATCCCGATCGGGACATCCCGCGCAAGAAGCTGATCCACGCCTTCCTGCTGTGCCATATCGGTGAGCTGGCGCTGGCGCTGTTTCCCGAACGCGGTAGCGCCGTCGGGCTACGCCAGTGGCATGACGCCATGCAGGCCGTGTTCGAGGCAAACCGCACGGCGCTGGATGCCGACACCTGGAAGCAGGAGCGTCACGCGCTGCTCGAAGCGCCATGGTCGTTCAAGACGTTCGTCCGCATGCGCCTGCGCGACCAGTCCGACGACATGCACGCCGCGTTGCCTAACCCGCTGGCCGACGCGGTTCGGACATGAGCCCCGCAACGCCCGTGGACGCGTGGCGCGGGGCCATTCGGTGGCTCCTCGTCATCCAGGCCCTTTCAATGGGCGCGATGGAAATGACGGGGCCGTTCTGGCCACTGTTCCTGCGCGAGCTGTTGCCGGTGCCGCATGTGCCGTTCGCGTGGGTGGCGAGCGCAGCGTACTTCGCACCGATGGCCGCCACGCTCACCACCGCGCCCTGGTGGGGCCGCCTGGCTGATCGCGTCGGACCCAAGCCGATGATCCTGCGAGCGCTCATCGCACTGGCAGCGTCGCAGCTGTGGTCGGTCTATGCGGACTCGGCGGCCAGCGTGCTGCTGGCGCGCACCGTGCAAGGCGGGCTGGCCGGCTTTCTGGCAGCCGCACAGATCTACGCGATGCGCGTGGCACCTGCCGACATGCGCCGGCGCGTCTTCGCCGATCTGCAGACCGTCACGGCGTGCGGCAGCTTCATGGCGCCGCCTGTCGGTGCGTGGCTCGTGGGGTGGATGGGCTTCCGCATGGCGAACACGGCGGGCGCTGCGGTGATCCTGGCGTGCATTCCGTTGGCAATGTTCTGTCTGCCCGCCATCAAGCCCGCTCCAACGTCCGAGATCCACCAGGACGCCGACGATCGCCAGGCAGGTCGCGCTCCGCTGGGTGGCCTGGTGATCGGGCTGCTGCTGGGCATGGTGGCAGTGCAGGCGGCGCGCGTCATGCCGCAAGGCTTTCTTGCACCCTACATCACGGAGACGCTGCATGGGTCGGTGATGCTGGCAGGCTTGGCCTACAGTGCCACGGCCGCGACACTGGCGCTGTCTGCGCGCTGGTGGGCAAAGCGTTTTGCGAGCCTGCCCGTGCATGTCACGCTGGGGCGCGTCTGTGCGTTGACCGCTGTCTGCGGCCTCACCGCGCTCTGGCAGGGCATTGCGCAAGGAGAAAACGCATTCATTGCTGCGCGCCTGGCGTGGGGCCTGTGCCTGGGCGGCCTGCTGCCGGTGCTCAATAGTTTGGTCGTGGAAACCAGCCCGGAACACCGCCAAGGCTTTGCGTTGGGGTTGTGCAGCAGCGCAGCCAAGGGCGGCGCGCTCATCGGCCTGGGCGTGGCTGCATTGTCGACGGGCCTGTTCGGGTGGCGCGCGGGTTTTGTCGCCATGGCGGCGATGTACCTTGCGGCGCTGGCAGCGTTGATCGCGGTGCGGCGCGCTGCCTCACCGCATCCCGCATCTGCTGCGGCGGGCACTCAACGCGCGTGACGTCCGGCGCGCCGCTGCAGCTGCGTCTGCTCGGCGCGCCAGGCGAGATAGCCGAGGCCGAGAAACGGCCACAGCCAGCCGATCCATTGCGACAGGCTGTTGAAATGGACGAAACGCCCCAGCCGCCAGCTTTGCGCCGACACCCACGAATACGGGCTCGGCGGCAAGACGTTGGACAGAATGATCAGCGCAATGAGCAACGTCATGGCCAGCGCGCCGCGCAACCAGCGCGGCAGCCGCACCAACAGCACGAGCACCAGCGAGCCGACAATCAACCCGAATCGCGCACCGGAGGAAAGCCAATCCCACGCGCCGCCCAGCGGAAACTGCAGCACCGTCGCCCCCGCCTTGACCAGCAGCGCGCCGGCCAGCAGCGCAGCCAGCAAGCGCAGCATGGGCGCACCACGGCGCATGGCCACGCTGGCCAGCAGCCCCGTGCCGATCCAGCTGCAAGCGGTGATGAGCGCTTCCAGCAGTTCCTGGCGCTGCAGTGCTTCCGGGTGCGCCGTCAGCTTGTCCTGCCAGTCGAACAGCTCCGGAAACCAGCCGTTGAGGAGATTGACCACAAACGCATCCGGCGATGGATCGAGCAGGATGCTGCGGATCACTCCGCCCATGCTGAAGAGGAATTCCTGCGGAAAAATCTGTGCAAACGGCCACACCAGCATCAGCAGGATGGCAAAGGTCGCATGTGGCTCGAACCACCGGCGGCGCAGGCGGCGCAGCCCGCCGCGGTCGATCAGCCGCGCCGCAAAAGGCAGCATGACGAGGCCGCCCAGCAACGCGCCCAGCGTGTTCGTCGCCAGATCGACATTGGAGGACACGCGCGTGGGCAGATAGGTCTGGATCGCCTCCATCGCGCCGGAGAGCAGTAACCCTGCCAGCATCGCCAGCAAGACCGCGCGCCAGCCGGTGATGCGCGGGTGCAGTGCCAGCACCGTCAGCATGCCCAGCGGCATGTAGCCCCACACGTTGGTGAGCATGTCAAAGGTGGTGTTGTAGCGCGGCAGCGGTGCGCTCAGGAAGGCGAACGGCGACACGCCGGTGTCTGTCCAACCGGCAAACGGATACAGGCTTGCGTAGACGACCAGCAGCACGAACCACCCCAGCCCGGCGCGCGCAAGCGGCGAGTGGCGATGCTGGATGGGTGCAGCGGGTTGTGCGTGGAGGTCCGTCACCGGAAGAAGCGAACTAGAAGGAGGAGCGGACGTGGCCGGAAAAAGCCGTCCATCATAGCGTCCGATGCCGCGCATCACGGATGGTTCCTCCATCCGGTTCAGAGGTGGCGGTATTAGCGCCGGCGCGAGCCAAGTGCAGCGCCGGGCGTTGCCGGTGTCGAAGGGGCGGACGCCGCGAGCGGCAGGGCCGCCACCCAGTCGAGCACCTCGCCGATGGCCTTGTCCGATGCCTGCGTGAGGGCGGCCACGCCGCCTGCAGCGTCCGGGCTCGGGGCCGGCGCGTCAGCCTGTACCACGCGCTGGTCGATCACACCGCGCGCCAGTGACACGGTTGCACGCAGGCGCACCACGCCGCGGCTGGCATCGGGCCTGTCGAATACCTGTGAAAAATCGACCAGCTCGACACGCAGGCTCGGCACATCGGGCGTGGGATAGCCGATCACCTGGCCGCGCCCTGCCGCCGCATTGCGCAAACGGGCATCGAACAGACTCACGGGCGATTCCACCCAGCGGCTGTTGGCGTAGGCGTCGGTACGCTGGCCTTGCGCATAGGCGAGGCGGTAAAAGATGGCGTTGCCGTCCATCCAGCCCGGGCCGGCCACGTCGGCCACGCGCAAGGCGGTGGGCAGGCGCGCGCCAGCGCTTGCGGCCGGCGCGAGTCCAAAGTCATAGAGGGCGGCGGGCGCCACCGGCGCGCTGGAGCAAGCTGCCAGCAGCGACAGCGCCATCAGGGCAGGCAGCGCGCACGCGCGGCGGAACACAGCGGACAACATCGGCATGGAATCTCCTCAGGGCTGAGCCGAAGCGCGCGCGGCGGGCGCGGTGAAGCCGGTTTCACCGGGGCCGGGCGCGCCGGGTGCGGGGCCAAACAGCACGCTTTGCGGCCGGGCGTTGAAGTCGGTCACGGCATGGTCGAAACCGCGCACGGCCTGGCGGGCCTCGCGTGCAAAGCCATTGAGCTGCGGCAGCGTTTCGTACGTCAACACGTTGGCTGCGGATTGCATCGACTGCGTTGCGGCCGTCAGATCGCTGCCGGCACCGGAAAGCGTCGTCATCAACGGCCCCTTCGGATCGGACAGCGACTGCGTGAGCTTGCGCGTGGCCACCAGCGTGGAATCGAGGTTGTCAGCAATCTGCGGCAGGCGGCGCATGGTCGGCTCAGCCTGCTGCGCGAGCGTGCTGTAGGCGTCCATCGTCTTCTGGAACGCTTGCAGCGACGCAGTGACCTGCTGGCGGTGCTCGTCGTCGAACATGATCGACAGCGAGCTGAGCGTCTGATCGAGCTTGGACAGCATCTGGTCGCCGCGCTTGTCCAATTCGTCCAGAAAGCCGGCATCCATGCGGATGCGCGCGGGATCCTTCTGGGAAGTGGCCAGACGCACGGGACTGGGCGCGTGCTGGCTGTTGTCGAAACCGCGGTCGTCGAGCTGCACATAGGCGAGGCCCGTCACGCCCTGGTACGCCAGGCGCCCATACGTCGTCGTGGTGATGGGCGCGTCCTTGTCGACCAGCACACGCACGACGATCTGCCCGGGCACCTTGTCGTCAAAGCGGATGCTGTCGACCTTGCCGACGTCCAAGCCGCGGTATTTCACGGAAGCCTGCGGGTTCAGCCCGTTGACAGTGGAGCGGGTGACCACCTCGTAGGGCACGCGCACGGTCTGGTCGCGGTTGAACCACATGACCGCCAGCCCCATGAAGATGGCCAGCCCGATCGTAAACAGCCCGGCCAGGAATGCGTGGGCTTTGTTTTCCATCAATCCTCCTGCGTCGAAAGCGAGGCTGCAGCCACCGCCTCCGTCATCTGCGGGCCCAGCGCCATAAGGGCCCGTTTGCCCCGCTCACCGAGGAAATATTCCTTGATGAAGGGATGATCGATCTGAATGATCTGCTCCAGCGGCTTGGCCGCCAGCACCTTGCGATCCGCCAGCACGGCAATGCGGTCGGATAGCGCCACCAGGGTGTCGAGATCGTGCGTCACCATCACCACGGTCAGGCCCAGTTCCTGGCGCAGTTCGCGAATAAGAGCAACGTAATCGTCCGATGCGCGCGGGTCCAGACCGGCGGTCGGCTCGTCCAGAAACACCAGCTCCGGTTCCAGCGACAGCGCCCGTGCCAGTGCCACGCGCTTGATCATGCCGCCCGACAGGTCCGACGGCATCTTGTCGGCATCGGTGGATTTGAGCCCCACCATCTGCAGCTTGAGCATCGCCACACGCTGGATGAACGCGTCGGGCAGTGTGCGCAATTCGCGCATCGGCAACGCCACGTTGTCGATCACGGACAGCGCCGAGAACAACGCGCCGTGCTGAAACTGCATGCCCCAGCGGTTGCGCATCGACTGCAGTTCGTTGCCCACCTGGCAGGTCAGCTCTTCGCCAAAGATGTGGATCGTGCCCGAGGTGGGCTTCTCCAGGCCCACCACCTGGCGCAACAGCGTCGTCTTGCCGCTGCCCGAACCGCCGACGATGGAAAGCACCTCGCCGCGAAACACGTCCAGGTTGATGTTGTCGAGCACGGTGACCTTGCCGTAGCGCTTGGTGACACTGCGCACCTCGATCACGCGTTCGCGCGCGGGCGTGATGGTTTCCGAAGCCGGCCCGGCGTGTTCGAGATGCGGATGACGGGGCCGGGTCATATCCCGATGTCCTTGAAGAGGATGGCGAACACTGCGTCGGCGAGTATGACGATGGTGATCGATACTACGACGGACGTCGTTGTGCCCTCGCCCAGGCTCTGCGTGTTGGGCTGGATGCGCAGGCCAAAGTGGCAGGCCACCAGCGCGATCAGCATGCCAAACACCACGCCCTTGCCGATGCCGAGCCACAGATTGGCTACCGGCACCACATCAGGCAACGAGGTGATGAAATACGTCGGGCTGATATCGAGCTGGAACCTGGCCGCCAGGATACCGCCCGCCAGCGCGAGCAGATCGGTCCACGCCACCAGCAGCGGCATGGCAATCGCCAGCGCAATCACCTTGGGCAGGATCAGCCGGAAGCCGTGCGAGATGCCCATCACGCGCATCGCATCCAGCTCCTCGGTCACCCGCATCACGCCGATCTGCGCCGTGATGGCCGAGCCCGAACGCCCCGCCACCAGAATCGCCGCCAGCACCGGCCCAAGCTCGCGGATGATGGCCATGCCCAAAATGTTGACGATGAAGATGCTGGCACCGAACACCCGCAACTGGTTGGCCGAGAGGTAGCTCAGCACGATGCCGATCAGGAAACCCACCAGCGCGGTGATGCCCAGCGCCTTGTAGCCCGTGCTGTAGATGTTGGCGGAGATTTCGCGCCACGGCCCGCGATGCGGCGAGCGCAGGAACCGGCCGAAGTCGAACACGAGCTGCCCGACCATGGCGATGCCATCGCGCGCGTGATCGAAAAAATCCAGCATGCCCCCGCCGAGGATCGTGACCGGGTTCATGCGCGGCGCCAGGCGTTTCTTCCAGCCGCCGGGGTCGAGCTTGGCAACGCGGTCAATCATGCGGCGCTGGTCGGGCCGGGCATCCAGATGTTGGGGCCATTGATTGCCCCAGGCGCGCCACAGCAGTTGCGCGCCAAAGTGGTCGATACGACCGACTTCGGTCAGGCACCACGCGTTGGCGTTGTCCAGCCCGGCGCGGATCTGCTGGCGAGCGCTGCGCACGCCGGCGCGTTCGGCCAGGGCGATCGTCGTCCAGTCGCCCGAGAGAAAGGCGACGGAGCGTCCATCGACAACGCGCACTTCAAGCTGCGGTGTACGGCAGGTGATCAAACGGTTCTCCGTAAGCGGTGATGCCGGATATCGGTCGAATTGTAGCCAACGCGCCGCCGAACACTGTCACACTGGCTCCCACACTGTGAGGCCTTTGCGTCGCTTGAAGCAAGCGCCACGCCCATGTTTGCAGCGCCACTCGTACAATGCGCCCATTCTTAGCGCGAACCTGATCGCCCGTTTTTTATGTCTCTTGCAGAACCCTCCGCGCGGTGGCGCCTTGCGCGCGAGCGTATCCAGCCCACCGGCCCGGCCGCCGGCTGGCCTGTCGACGTGGTCGAGGCCACCGGCTCGACCAGCGCCGATCTGATGGCCGCCGTGCGTGATGCCGCCTGGCCTGCCAACCCTGCGATGCCTGCTCCTGCCGGCACGGCGCCGCTGCTGGGCGCCCAGGTGCTGGCCGCCCAGTGGCAGACTGCAGGACGTGGCCGCCAGGGCCGCCCGTGGGATGGTGATCACGGCCTGACGTTTTCCATCGCCTGCGCCTTTGCGGGGGAGCCCGCGCTGCTCGGCGGCCTGAGCCTGGCCGTCGGTGTCGCCGTGGCTGACGCGGTCGCCGGGTACGCGGAAGCGCGGGGCGGCAGCGGACACGCGCTCGCCCTGAAATGGCCCAACGATGTGCAGATCGCCGGGCGCAAGCTGGCCGGCATCCTCGTCGAGACCGTGCGGAAGGAGGCGGGTCAGACCTGGGCCGTCATCGGCATCGGCCTGAATCTGGAACGGCCGCGCGTGCTGGAATCCACGCTGGGCCGCGGGCTCTCGGGCGTGGAAGAACTCGTGGATGCGCCAGAGCCGAATGCCGTGTTCTCGGCGCTGCTCACATCGCTGGGGGAACATCTGCAGCGCTTCGGCACGCAGGGCTTGGCGCCGTTCGTTGCGCCATTTGCCGCCCGCGATGCCTTTGCCGGCGAACGCGTGCGCCTGTGGCAGGACGGCACCGTGGTGCTGGAAGGCGTGGCGCATGGCATCGACGCGCAGGGCCGCCTGGCGATTGAGTCGGGCGGACGTGTGCAGTGGGTGCACAGCGGCGAGGTCTCCTTGCGCAGCGCAGAGGCGGACCAGCCATGACGCGCCTGAAAGCTTCTGCCGCGCACGCTGCGCCCGCCCGTCCGCTGTTGCTGATCGACGCGGGAAACACACGCATCAAGTGGGCGTGGATTGCCGGTGGTGCTGATGCCGAACTCGCCTTGCCGGAGGAGCCAGGCGGCACGCCGTGGCAGCATGCCGGCGCCCGCGCGCATGATCAATTGGCGGAACTGGTGGAAGACTGGCGGGACTGCCACGCCTCCGGCATTGCGCCGCCTGAGGTGTGGATCAGCGCGGTTGCCGGTCCGGCGCTGCGCGATGCGCTCACCGCGCGCATCGCCCGCGTGTTTGATGGGGCACGCGTGCGCATTGCAGCATCGGAAAACGCCACGGCCGGCCTGCGCAACGGGTATCGCGATCCGACGCAACTCGGCACGGACCGATGGGTCGGCGCGGTCGGCGCGCGCCATCTGTGGCCCGACACAGCCCTGCTGCTCGTGACAGCCGGCACCGCCACCACGCTGGACATCGTCACGCCCGACGGCCTGTTTGCCGGCGGCCTGATCCTGCCCGGTCTTACGTTGATGATGCGCGCGCTGTCGCGCAACACCGCGCAGTTGCCCGAAGTGGATGTCAGCTACCTGAGCGCGGGCGACGTCGTCGCGCCGCCCTGGGCCGACAATACGCAGGACGCGATCGCGCTGGGCTGCGTCATCGCCCAGGCAGGCGCAATTGCACAGACCTGGATGGCGCTGCAGAAGCAACATCCCGGGCCGGCCCGCTGCGTGCTGAGCGGCGGCGCGCGCGCTGCGCTGGGACCGCATCTGCGCATGCCGTTCCAGATGCACGATAATCTCGTGCTGCTCGGCCTGCAGGTGCTGGCGCGCGCAAGCCGGGACGGCGCCGCGACGCTGGCCTAGTTTCAGCCCGCCGGGCGACTGTGGTTGCTTGGCGTTTGACCGTTGATGCTGCTGTGTTCCTGCATTCCGAACCCCCTTCCGAATCCACGTCCGTTCGCACCATGACGCTTCGCCTCGCCCTGCTGCTCCTGTTGCTCGTCAACGGCGTTCTGCTCGCGGCCAATACCGGCGTGTTCGGACCAGAAGTCTCCAAGGCGTGGTTCGAGAGCGACCGGGAACCCGAGCGCATGCGGCGCCAGATCCGCACCGAAGAGATCCGTATTCTCGAGCCGGCACCGGTTTCTTCACCGGCTGCCGCCGTACCCAAATCGGCGCCGGGCTCGCCGGAGGCCTCCTCGCCTGCCGCGTCAGGCACGCAAGCCAATCTCGAGCCTACGGCCCTGACCACCGCTGCCGCTGCTGAAAACGGCGGCACCTGCACCGAACTGGGCGGCCTGACCGAAGCACAAGCCACGCGCAGCATTGATCAGCTCAGGCAGGTGGCGGGCGTGCAGGTCGAGCGCTTCACGCGCCAGGAAGACAACCGGTGGTGGGTCCACATGCCGGCACGCGACACGCGCGACGACGCCGAGCGCAAGGTGTCCGAGCTCAAGCGCCGCAACGTGGCGGATTCAGCCATCGTGCAGGAAGGCAATACGTTCGTGGTATCGCTGGGCTTGTTTCGCGACAAGGAGCGCGCGCAGCAGCGCCTCGATGAGCTGCGCGCCAAGGACGTGCGCACCGCCGTGGTCACGCAAACGCGCCGGCTTGGCTCGCAGACGTCGCTGCGCGTGACCGCCACCGCCGACGCGGCTTCGGGCGTCGCAGCCCAACTGGCCGCGCTGAAGAAAACGTTGGGCACCGAAGACCTGCACGCGTGCGCGGCGGTCACGGCATCGCGCTAACGCCTCAGGACGTTGCGCGCACGCGCTTGAGCAGCGCCGTGGTCGATCGGTCGTGCTCGAACGGAATCGCCAGCGCCTTGCCACCCCAGCTACGCACCACACGCGTTTCTTCCAGCGCATCGATGTCGTAGTCGCCACCTTTCACGTAGATGTCGGGACGCACGCGCTGGATGAGTTCGACCGGCGTGCGCTCGGCAAACAACACCACCAGACTCACCGCTTCCAGGGCGGCCAGCACGGCCAGGCGATCGTCCTGAGTGTTGAGCGGGCGGTCGTCGCCCTTGCCCAGCATCCGCACCGAGGCATCGGTATTCACGCCGACCACGAGCGACGCGCCCAACGCACGCGCCTGCGCCAGATACGTGGCGTGCCCGCGATGCAGGATGTCGAACACCCCGTTGGTGAAGACCAGCGGGCGCTGCAAGGCGCGCACGCGGGCCTCCACATCGGCGGCATCGCAGATCTTCTGTTCAAAGGTGGGCGCGGGCTGGCGAGCGGTCATGGCAAAAAGCGAAGTCGGAGTGAAAAGCAAAACGGCCCATCGAATCGATGGGCCGCTCACTGCCAGTGGCAAGGATCAGGCAGCTTGTTCGGCCGAGCCGAGCAGACGCGCGTTCAGTTCCTTGCGGTAGCGGTTCAGGTCTTGCACGGTTTCAAAAGTGCGTTCGAACAGCAGACCCATGTTGTGCAGGATGCGCTCGATGACCTTCTTTTCCCAACCGGCGTCGAACTTGATCTGCTCGTCCAGCCAGTGCTCCAGCCAGTCCGGGTTCGGCAGGCGCGACTGCACCGTGTCTTGCGGGAAGAGCGCCTTGTTCACGTGCAGGTTGGTCGGGTGGAGCGGCTTCTCGGTGCGGCGCGCCGAAGCCATCAGCACGCCGATCTTGGCGAATGCGCTGCGCGCGCTGTCGCCGAACTGGCCGAGGTACTTCTTCATGTAACGCAGGTAGGCGCCGCCATGGCGGGCTTCGTCCTGCGACAGATGCTTGTAGATCGCCTTGATGACCGGCTCGGTGTGCCATTCGGAGGCACGGCGGTACCAATGGTTCAGACGGATTTCGCCGCAGAAGTGCAGCATCAGCGTTTCAAGCGGCGGGGCCGGATCGAACTCGAAGCGCACGTTGTGCAGTTCTTCTTCGGTCGGCACGAGGTCCGGGCGGAAGCGGCGCAGATATTCCATCAGCACCAGCGAGTGCTTCTGCTCTTCAAAGAACCACACGCTCATGAACGCCGAGAAATCGGAGTCGTGACGATTGTCACGCAGGAACATCTCGGTGGCCGGCAGGGCTGACCACTCGGTGATGGCATTCATCTTGATGGTCTGCGCTTGCGCGTCGGTCAGCAGCGACGCATCGAACGTGTCCCACGGAATATCCTTTTCCATATTCCAGCGGACCGCTTCCAACGACTTGAACAATTCGGGATAGAGCATGGTAAGCCTTTGAATTTGCAGGCGGATTCTAGCAGACCTGCTTGACCAGCCCCCGTTTTTCATGGTTGCCGGAGCAAAGTTCCTGGTCTGCCCGTTTCCTCGTCACAACAGGCCTGCCGGTGCCACTGGTGCAACGTGGTCCGGCGACCCCCTCACGCGCGATGCCGCCGCGCGCTGTCTCGCGGTAGGCCGCGATGTGATCGGCAGCACGTGGGCTGTCGTCTTTTGTGTCGGACCGGACTACGCCCGGCGAGGTTTCAGTATAGGAAGCGTTGCAATTCGTGCGGCGAATGACACGCAACGCATACCGCACATTCCACCCGGTGCGACTTCGGGGCGTTATACCCTAGACTGAAGACAAATTCCGGTTCGCCGGCTGAGCGTCCGCTTTTGGAGATTCCCCATGTTGTTTCCCGCCACCGTTTCCGCGCGCCCGCGCCTGCAATTGCGCGCCGCAGGTGCGCTGCGTCGGCACCATGTGCTGATGATCATCATCGCGATTGCCATTGCCGTCATTGCATTGCTGCTGCCCCGCACGGGGCATGCCGCCGCGGCTGGTGTCGCGCCGACCGCGCAAGGGCCGGTCGCCGCGGGCGCCTGTCCTGCGAGCCTGAACTTTCGCGTCAAGCGCCTGCAGGACGATGCGCCGCAGGACCTGTGTCAGTACGCCGGCCGCGTCGTGCTGGTGGTCAATACCGCCAGCTATTGCGGCTACACGCATCAATACGAAGGGCTCGAAGCGCTGTATGCAAAGTACCGTGACAAGGGCCTGACGGTGCTGGGCTTCCCGTCCAACGACTTTCAGCAGGAACCCGGCAACAGCAAGCAGATCGCCGATTTTTGCTACAACACGTACGGCGTGAAATTCCCGATGTTCTCGAAGACGGCCGTGGTGGGCGCGGGTGCGTCGCCGCTGTATGCGTGGCTCGCGACGCAGACAGGCCAGCCGCCCAAATGGAATTTCCACAAGTACCTGCTCGACCGCACCGGCCGCGTGGCCGCGGTATTCCCGAGCAGCGTCGAACCGAGCGACCCGGCGCTCATCAAGCGTATCGATGCGCTGCTGGCTGAACCGTTGACACAGTCCTCACGCTGATCACGCTGATCACGCTGCACGCATCGTGTCCGGAATCGCGCCGTACAGGAACGCCGCCAACTCGTCGCGGCGGGCCTGCACATCGCGCTCACCCAGGTCGATCAGTTCCTGCGTGAACTCCGGCTCAAAAAGCAGATAGCTGGCGAATGCCGCGCCGCGCGCCTCGGTGCCGCCCAGCGGCTTGAGCAGCGCCCGCACCGTGCCAGGCAGGCGTTGCACGTGGCGGGAGGCAATCAGTTCGATGCGCTCGGACGGCGCCATCACCAGCACTTCGATCTTGCGCCAGCCATCGCGCGCGTCGGCGATCTCGGGGTTGCGCGCCACCATGGCGTTGACATGCTGCAGCCGTTCGATGTCAGCCGACAGCCCATCAAGAAAGATGCTCGCCAGCGCCTGCCCAGCAATCTGCGCGAGCGACGGGTAGCCCGACGCGGGCACCGTGTCGTACCAGCCGGGTTGCGTGCGAGATGCCGCGCCCACCACCAGAATGCGATTCGCGCCCAGATGGATGGCGGGGCTTAACGGCGACATCTGCCGCATCGTGCCGTCGCCGAACCATTCGTCGTTCCCTTCGAGCGGCACCGGCTCGGCCGGGAAGACAAACGGGATGCTCGACGACGCCAGCATGTGCGACACGCCGATCTGGTCTGCCACGGCAATCCGCTGCGAACGCCGCCACGGCAGCACGACATGCGGCGATTGATAGAACGTGACGTGGCGACCGGTGGTGTATGACAACGCGGTGATGGCCAACGCGCGCAGCGCCCCGGCGTCGAATGCGGCCTGCACCTGCTGGCCGTCGTGTTGCGACTCCAGCAGTTCGCGCAGCGGGGTGTTGTCGAACAGCGCGCGCGGCGTGTGGCCGGTCATCCAGCCGAACGCCAGCGCAGTCAGCCAGCGCGCGCCGCTGGAGCCGACGCGGCCGACGTCGGTGCGATAGACGCGATCGGCATGCAGGGTGCCCCAGAGCTGGGTAAGCGCCTCGGTGGCGAGCGTGAAGTCCTGCGCGCCGCGTGCAAGGCCCAGACTATTGATCGCGCCCGCCGATGTCCCGCAAATGACGTCGAACGGCGTGCGTGTCACACCCGGCGCATATTCGCGCGCCAAACCTGCGATGCCGCGCAGTACACCCACCTGATAGGCGGCACGCGCGCCGCCGCCCATCATCAAGAGCGCAGTGCAGTCGATCGACATCGATCAGGGCGTGTCGTTGGTGGGCTTGCGCGGCGCAGATTTCGCAGGCGCTTTCTTGGCTGCCGCCTTCTTGGCGGCGGGCTTGGCCGTCTTGCCTGCAGGCGCCTTGGCGGCCGGCTTCGGGGTCGCCTTGGCGGCAGCGCGCTTCGGCCCGGCCGGCGCTGTCGGCGCTTCGATGTCTTCCGGCGCCGCATCGAGCCCTTCCGCGCCCGGTGCCCCGGCAAAGCCCGGAAAGCCGCCCGGGAAACCCGGCATCAGGTTCTGCGGCATTGGCATGGCAGCCGCTGCGGAGCTGGCGATCTGGTTGAACTGCTGCTGGAGCATGTTCCACCACGGGGACGGGTCCAGCGCGGCGGCGGCGGCGCGGGCGGCTGCCTGCGCAGCGGCCTGGGCCTGGGCATTCGCGACGCGGGCTTCAGCCTGAACGTCGTCGGTGGCTTCTTCTGCCTCGTCTTCGTCTTCGGGCGGCGGTTCGTCGTTAGCCGGCTTGGCTGTGGCGGCAGTGTGGGGCCACGCGGGCTTGGATTCCTCATCTGAAGACGACGAGGATGACGAGGATGACGATGCGCCCGGCGCCAGGCCGTCGAACGCAGACTTCATGGCCTCGGGCGACAGCGCGGAGCCAAACGTCTGCAAGGCCACCAGCGTGGCGCGCTGCACCTCCAGGCCCTGGATCGCCGTGCGCAGCAGGCTGGCGTTCAGTTGCAGCCAGCTCTCCACGGCGCGCAGGTCGTGGATACGCTTGTCGATTTCTTCGAGGTCCATCGGTGGCGCGGCGAAGCTCGCCATGCTGGGCATGCCGCCACCGGCCATCCCGGCAAAGCCGCCGCCCCACAGCTTGCGCAGGAAATCAAAACCGCCTTCGGCGAAATTGGGCATCTGGGTGAACATGGTGTCTCCTACAAATCGGTCGGGGGTCGGGCGCGCTTGCGGGTCTTCATCTTCAATCAGGCACCGTCGAATGTGGGCGGACGCTTGTGGCGCAGGCTCGCAATGCCCTCGCGCACGTCAGGGCCCGCGAAGCCCATGAATTCAAGCGCCAGCGACGTATCAAAACTTGGGCCCGCCATGCGCAACCAGTTGTTCAGCGCGTACTTGGTCCACCGGATGGCCGTCTGCGAACCCGCCGCCAGGCGCTCGGCGATCTCGAATGCGCGGTTGACGAGTTCCGATTCGGGTACGGCCAGCGAGACGAGCCCAATGCGCTCGGCCTCGTCGCCCGTCATGGATTCGCACAGCAGCAAGTAGTACTTGGCCTTGGCCATGCCGCACAACATCGGCCAGACGATGGCCGCGTGGTCGCCCGCCGCCACGCCCAGGCGCGTGTGGCCGTCGACGATGCGGGCATCCTTGGCGGCGATGGAAATATCGGCCAGCAATCCGGCTACCAGCCCTGCGCCCACGGCCGGGCCGTGAATGGCGCTGACAATGGGCTTGTCGCAGTTGATGACGTTGTAGACGAGGTCGCGTGCCTCGTGCCAGACACGGGTGCGCACCTCGAAGTCGTCGGCCATCTGCTCGACGAGGTGCAGATCGCCGCCGGCCGAAAAGCCCTTGCCCTCACCGCGGATGAGCGCAACGCGCACCGAGGGCTCGGCGGAAACATCGCGCCAGATTTCCGCCAGCTCACGGTGCAGCCCGGCATCGGCCGTGGACAATTTGCGGTTGGCCGACTGCGCCGCACCCATCACGATTTCGAGGATGGGGCCGTGCTGGACGAGCGTCAGCGCCTGGTAGCGGGCAAAACGGGGAGCGAGCGAGGTCATGGCGTCCGAGGTAATGAATCAAGCATAGCGGATGAGATCGCGCATGCAACGCGGGATGTGCGCCCACGTCACTTCGCGGCATCGGCCAGGTGCCATTGGCCACGGCGGATCTGCGCCATGACGCGGGCACGCTGGTCCAGGCCAACGTGGTCTTGCGGGCTCATGTTCACCACGCCGGTGCTGGTAGGCAGATCGCGCACCTGCTCCAGTGCATCGCGCAGCGCCTCGCGAAAGGCCGGCGTGCCAGGCTTGGCGCGTTTGAGCGCCACCGGCACCGCACGCTGCAACAGCAAGCCGATGTCGCCGGTGTAGGCCGCGAAGATCGACACGCTGCCCTTGCCAAAGGCGGCCTCGTAGCGGCGCGCGAAATCCAATGCCTGCTTCTTGGCTGGGTGGGTATCAGCCAGTTCGGCGGCAACCATCACGGGGCCGGTCGGCACGTAGGCGCCTTCGCAGTCCTTGCCGCATAGCCTGACGAAATCGTTGTTGGATACGCCGTGGTTGAAGTAAATCTTGCCGGTGTAGCCCCGCTCCGCCAGCGCGCGAGCCGGCAGCGCGGCCGGCGTTCCGGAACCGCCAATCACCACCGCGTCGGGCTTGTTGGCGAGCAGACGCAGCACCTGCGCCGTCACGCTGTTGTCCGTGGGCGAGAAACGCTCGGTATCGGTAATACGGATGTGCTTGAGATCGGCAAAGCGCTGCACCTCCGTCAGGAAGGCCTCGCCGAGTGCATTTGCAAAGCCGATGTAAGCAATGGTCTTCACGCCGTGCGCCGCGGCGTGCTCGGCAATCAGCGAGGCCATGTGCGAGTCCGAATGCGGCGTCTTGAAGATCCAGCGCCGCTTGGCATCCATCGGCTCGACCAACCGGGCGGATGAGGCCAGCGAGATCACCGGCGTCTTGCCTTCGGCCGCGGCGTCGATCATCGCCAGCGTATTCGGCGTCGTGGAAGAGCCAACGATGACGTCAACGTTGGACTCGCTCATCAGCTTGCGCGTGTTGGTAACGGCGCGCGTGGTGTCCGACGCATCGTCAAGCGCGATCACGTCGACTTTTTCGCCGCCAATCTCGCTTGGCCACAGCGTCGTGGCGTTCTTCTCGGGCTGCCCCAGCGAGGCCTGTGGCCCGGTGGCCGACACCGTGACCCCGACGCGGATGTCCGCCAGTGCGGCGGAAGACAGCAAAGCCAGCCCAGCCAGTACGCCTGCGTGCCGCCACTTCGGTCGCTGCATTGGGGGTCTCCTCCCGTGGTTTGGCAAAGAGCGTAGCGGTTTTGCGGCGGTTTGGCGATGCGGAGTCGCCCAGGCTGGACAGGTTCAGGCAGCCAGCGCCGTGATGCCGGCGCGAGGCAGCGCATCCTCGACCAGCGCGCGCATCGATTCAAGCACCGCGGATTGCGGCATCAGACCAAAGTTATGCAGCGCCATCACGTGGTCGACGCCCATGTCGGACAGCCGCGCGAGCTTCTCGGCCACCGCATCGGGCGTGCCGAACAATGACAGGCCGCTGAAGAGCACATCGTCGTACGTCTGGCGGCGCGCGTACAGACGCGTGGCAACGTACAGGTCGAACGCGTCGGCGGCCGTTGCACGCACGGCGGCTTCGGTCGGGCCCACATGCGTGTGCAGCGCGACGGCCGCCATGCCACGCGTGTCGGCAATGCCTGCTTCGGCCAGGCCGCGCCGGTAGTCGTCCATCAACGCGCGGATGTCATTGAAGCTGTCGACCGACGCATACGGCACGAACAGCATGCGCCGCCCCTGCCGGCCAATGTGATACGCCGCCTCGCGCCGCAGGATCGCCACGTGGATCGGCACGCGGGCCTGCACCGGCAGCACGTTGAGGCGCACGTCGCGCAGCGTGTGGAACTGACCCGCGTGGTGCACGCGCTCACCGGCCAGCAGCCGCTCGACGAGCATCAGCGCTTCGTCAAAGCGCTCGCGCTTGACGGCGGGGTCGACGTCGTAGCCGTCGAATTCGTGCTTGAGGTAGCCGGAGCCCACGCCCAGCGACAGCCGTCCGCCCGAAAGCGCATCGACCATCGCGTAGTTCTCTGCAACGGTGGCCGGATGATGGAAGGTGAGGATCGAAATGGCCGTGCCCAGCCGCAGGCGTTGCGTCTGCGCGGCCAGATGGGAGAGAAAGACCGCTGGGTTGGGAACGGCGCCGTACTCGTGAAAGTGATGCTCGGCCACCCAGAAGGTGTCGTAGCCGAGCCCTTCGGCGTGGCGCGCCTGGGCGATGACGTCTGCGTAGAGTTGCGGCAGACTGCGGGGCCGGTCGGGGTAGTGGTCCTGGACGGAAAAGATCGACAGCTTCATGGCGTCTCCCGGGGTTTCGAGGTCTTTTCCAGCGCGCAGGGCCGCCGCGCCGGTTGTATCTTTTTACGTAACGCGTATCTTATAAAGCGACACTCGAGACATCAAGATGCCCATCGACGCTCCCCTGCCGCCGGACACATCGCCCGACGAACTGCCCGCAGAAGACGCCGCACCTGAACGCACCAGCGCCGGCATCCAGTCCGCCGAGATCGCGCTGAGCGTGCTTTCGGCGATGGCGCATGCCGGTGGCGCACACGCCGTCTCAGAACTGGGCCGCCAGCTAGGCATGCCGCGCGCGAAGGTGCACCGTTATCTGGTGTCGCTGGAACGCATGGGTTTTGTCGAGCAGGATCCAGCCTCGGCCCGTTATCGGCTCGGCACACAGGCCTTGCAGGTGGGGGTGTCGGCGCTGTCCGACGTGGATTTCGTGCGCGAAGGCAGCAACCTGCTGCCTAAGCTGGCCGAACGGCTGAACGAAAGCGTGTTTCTGTCGATCTGGACCGCGCGCGGCCCCGTCATCGTGCGCTGGGAAGACAGCGGCCGGCCGGTGGCGGTCAATGTGCGGGTGGGCTCGGTCATGCCCCTGCTGAATTCAGCGACGGGCCAGGCGTGCGCGGCGTGGGTGCCTGAAATCCAGATCGTCTCGCTCATCGACCGCGAGCTGCGCGGCCCCGGCGCCGGCAAGGCGGGTCTGACCGACTGGCTGAACTGCCGCGCGCGCTGGCAGGCGGTGCGGCAGGAGGGCGTCGCGCGCATCGGCGGGACATTGGTGCACGGCATCGATTCAGTGGCCGTGCCGGTGCTCGATTCCCAGGGCAAGCTGGCCGGGGCGATCACGGCGCTGGGCTTGTCCAGCGTGTTTGATTCGAGCCTGGAAGGGCCCGCCGCGCGGCTGTTGCGCGAGGCCGGGCGCACGCTGTCGCTGCGCCTGGGGTATCACGGGCAGGCCCTGACGGTCGGTGCCGCTGCGCCAAAACGGGGGCGCCGTCCGCGGACGACGCCCGAATCCGCGTAAGGCAAGGCTTACGCCTGCGTGCCCGGCGCAACGACTTCCTGGTCGATCGCCCCGAAAATCGACACGCCGTTGGCGTCGAACATCTCGATCTTCACGGTGTCGCCGTAGCGCATGTACTCGGTGACGGGCGCCCCGGATTCGAGGGTTTCCAGCATGCGTTTCTCGGCAATGCACGCGTACCCCTTGCTGCGGTCCACGTTGGAAATCGTGCCGGAGCCGACGATGCTGCCCGCGCGCACGTTGCGTGTTTTGCAGATATGCGCGATCAACTGCCCGAAGTCGAACACCATATCGGTGCCGCACTCGGGCTGGCCAACTTTCTTGTTGTTCCAGCGCACCGTCATTGGCAGGTGCACCTTGCGTTCGCGCCAGGCGTCGCCCAATTCATCGGGTGTGACGGCCACGGGCGAGAACGACGTGGCGGGCTTGCTTTGAAAGAAGCCGAAACCCTTGCCCAGCTCCGCGGGAATCAGATTGCGCAGCGACACATCGTTGGCGAGCACGATCAGGCGGATGCCCTCGGCAGCGGCGGCCGGCTCGGTGCCCATCGGCACGTCGCCGGTGATGACAGCGACCTCAGCTTCAAAATCGATGCCGAACGCTTCGCTGCGGCAGACGATGGGGTCGTGCGCGCCGGCCAGGTCGTCCGACCCGCCCTGGTACATCAGCGGGTCGGTCCAGAACTCGGGGGGCATCTCGGCGCCGCGCGCCTTGCGCACCAGTTCAACGTGGTTCACATAGGCCGAGCCGTCGGCCCACTGATACGCGCGCGGCAGCGGCGCCATGCAGTTGGCAGCGTCGAACGCAAACGGGTGGCGTGCGCGGCCCGCGTTGAGCTGGTCATACAGATCCTGCAACTGCGGCGCGTGGAAAGCCCAGTCGTCCAGCGCGCGCTGCAGCGTACCGGCGATGTGCGTGGCGAAGTGAGCGGTCTTCAGGTCGCGCGAGACCACGGCCAGTTGGCCGTCGCGCGAGCCATCCTTGAGGGTGGCGAGTTTCATGTGCGTTGTATGAAAAAAGGCTGCGCGGATGGTACACCTTGCATCGGCTAAACTGGCCCGAACCGATCCATCGCCCCTGACCATGCCACCGCTGCCCGCCGACGCCGATCTTGATCTGGAGCCCGATGCCGATAGTGAATTGGATGCGCCCGCACGCTCGGGTATCCAGTCCATCGAAGTCGGCTTCCGGTTGCTGGAAGTGCTCACGCACACCAACGGCCCGATGATGCTGCGCGACCTCGCGCGTGCCGCGCCCATGAACCCCGCCAAGGCGCACCGTTACCTGGTGAGCTTTGCGCGGCTGGGGCTGGTCACGCAAACGCCTGAAGGCCGTTACGACCTTGGGCCTTTCGCGCTGGAAATGGGGCTCTTGAGCCTGAACCGGCAAGATCCGATGCGCCGCGCCCGGCCCGCTGCCGCCGCGCTGCGCGACGAGATCGATCACACCATCGGCCTGGCCGTTTGGGGCAACCAGGGCCCGGCCATCGTCCATTGGGAAGAAGCCAGCCATCCGGTGACGGTCAGCCTGCGCCTGGGCGACGTGATGCCGATGCTGAACTCGGCAACCGGCCGCGTGTTCGGCGCGTACTTACCGCGCGCGCAGACGCGCTCGTTCATCCAGCGGGAACTTGATCGCATTGCGGCCACGGGTGAGTCCGCCGACTCCGAGAACCCTGAGCTGCCGCGAACACTCGAAGCCTATGACGCCATCTGCGCCGAAGTGCGCCAGCACGGCGCCTCGCGCATCCACGGCGGGGTGTTGCCGGGCATCAACGCGATGTCGCTGCCGATATTCGACGCCAACGGCCAACTGTGTCTGGTGCTGATCGCCCTGGGCGCACAAAGCACCTTCGACACCAGCTGGAGCAGCCCGCTGGAGCGGCGCTTGCGGCTGGCCGCACAACAGCTTTCCGCCGATCTTGGATACGTTGCTTCCACCGCCCCGCAATCCTGATGAACTGAGTAGCGACCCCGTGCAACCCCGCAGGCGTCGCTCTCATCGGCTTGGCCGTCTCGGGGTGGTGCTGTTGGCCGTGCTCGTGCTGCACGTCGTTGCGGTCGTGTGGGTTGCGCGCAGCCGTCAGGTGACGTGGCCGCCCGCGCCGGAACAGATCATCCCCGCCCTGCTGCTTCGCCCTGAGCCGGTACAGCCGCCGCCACCCCCGGCCGCGCCCCCGCCACGGCCCGCTGCACCGCATGCGCCCCATCCGGCCGCACCGGCGCCAGCGCCGACGCCCGACCTCGCAAGCATGGACCCGTCCGAGGTCACCAGCGCTGGCGCCCAAGCCTCCGGCGATACCGGCATGGCCAGAGATCTCAGCGGCGACGGCCCGGGTGGCCCCCCAGCACCGTCCGGCGACGGCTTTTCGCTGCCGCCCTCGGCCACGCTGCGATACGCCACTTACGTCAACGGCGTGCGCAACGAAGACGGTGTGATCCGCTGGGCCACCGACGGCAAAACTTACACGCTCGCCGTGGAAATTCCGTTGCCGTTGTTCTTCGGCACACTGGCCTTTCGCAGCGTGGGCACCGTCGGCGACTATGGCCTGACCCCTACACGCTATGAAGAAGTGCGCGGCCGGAGGCAGCCCGACGTCACCACGTTCCACTACGCGACCGAATCGGCACCCGCGTCGGGCGTGCAGAGCGTATCCACAGTCACTTTTACACGGACGCCGGCCGTGCTTCCGTTGCCGGAGGGCACACAAGACCGCTTCAGCGTCTTTCTGCAATTGACGGGATTGGCCCGCGGCGGCCCCGAGCGCATCGCCAGTCCCGGTCTCACGCTGGAATTTCCGATCGCCGATACCGATAGCGTGGAAGTCGCCCGCGTCCAGCACATCGGCGAGGACACCATCGACACGCCGAACGGCACGATTCGTGCGCAGCACTTCATACGGCTGCCGCGCCGTGCAGACGACAAGCGCCGCGTGGAGATCTGGCTGGCCGCCGATCACGGCTGGCTGCCGGTACGCCTGCGCCAGACCGAGCCCAACGGCATGCAGTTCGATCTGGTCTATCAGTCCCAGGAAGGAGGCTGACTTGGACGCAAACGCCCTCTCCGCCGCCGGCACGGTGCACGCCAACGACATCGAGATCCACTACCGCACCGACGGCACGGACGGCCCCTGGGTGGTACTGGCGCACGCCCTGGGCGTCGATCACCAGTTGTGGGACAGCATCGCGCAACGCTTGGCCGGCCGTCACCGCGTGCTGCGCTACGACGCGCGCGGCCACGGCAAGACCACTGCCCCCCACGGCGCGTACACGCTGTTTCAGATGGCTGACGATGTGGCCGGGTTGCTCGATGCCCTATCGATTGAGCAGGTGCATTTCGTGGGCCTGTCGATGGGCGGCATGGTCGGGCAGGTCCTCGGGGTGCGGCACGCGCACCGGCTGCTATCACTCACCCTGTGCGACACCGTGTGCCACACGCCCATGTCGGCGCACCCAATGTGGGATGAACGCATTGGCCAGGTCGAAGCACACGGCATGAGCGGCATCTTGGAACCCACAATGCAGCGCTGGCTGACTACGCCGTTCCGTGAAGCCCATCCCGACCTGGTTGAACGCATCCGGGCCTTGCTGCGCGCCACGCCGCCCCACGGCTATGTCGGTGCGTGCCTGGCCATCAAGGCGCTCGACACACGCAGCGCGCTCGCGCGCATTGCCTGCCCGACGCTTGTCATGACCGGCGAGCAGGACACCGGCGCGCCTGTAGAAACAGCGCGCGAAATCGCCTCGCACATTCCCGACGCCCGTTTGAAAGTGATTCCGCATGCGGCGCACCTGGCCCCTATCGAACAGGAGGAGGCCTTTCTCGCCGATCTGGATGAGTTCCTCAGGCACGCGGGATGCGAAACCCAGGTTGACACGCCATGAGGCCTGCTTGCCTTGCCGATAGTTGCAAGCGCCCCGCACACCGCCCGTCGTCCACTGGCCGAATGGCGGAAGCCCGTTTGCTCCTTTCGGTGCAGGCCCGGAAAGATATTGTTACTCGATCCCAACGCACGTCACACATTTCGCCTCGCGTTTGCGAACTTTGTGACCGATCATGAAGCCCAAGGAACAGATGGGGCGGAACGATCATGAGGCGGGAGTTGATCGGCCCTTGAAGTCATGATGGTGGGCCCCATCTACCCGGTGCAGCAGTAGAGCAGTCCCCACAACAGCAAGACAATTGACGCCTCGGAGGTGCACCATGCAAATGATCTACAACAGCGACAACTACTGTGTTGTTGAGTTCGGTGTAGATGGCCAACACGCCATGCTGGCAGCAGGCGGCTACGAGATCGTGGACAAGAACCTCAAACGTGAAATCTTCCTCGGTGGCGAGTTGGCCGAGCATTTCCGCGAAGACGTCAAGAAGCTCATCGCCAGCGAACCCACGGTGGAAGAAGTCGACGACTTTCTCGGCAAATTCGACACGGTGATGACGCAGCCGGTCACGATGCACTGAGGCACTTAGCGGGTCAGACTGCCCGCTGGAACAACCATGAGAAAACGCCCGGAGCTTGGTGCCGCCGGGCGTTTTTCATTTGCCGACCGACTATCGGGCCGATAGTTTCTCTCTAGCACTGCTCCCACGGGAGACCGGCATGACGCCAGCCATTGAGGGTGTTGCGATGGCGCGTGCCGTCCAAATCGCCTTCGAAGCCGTGGCGCACGACGTAGACATCGCGGAACCCGGCTTCTTCCAGCGCGTGCGCAGCGGCCGCGGAGCGATTGCCGCTCCGGCAGATCAGCACGATCGGCCGCTCGTTGCCGTGGCCGGTCAATTTGCGTACGGTCGGCACGAACTCCGGGTTCACTTCCCAGTGCGGGCCGTCATTCCAGGAGACGTGGTGCGCGCCGGCCGGATGCCCCACGAAAAGGTGTTCCATCTCGCTGCGGCAGTCGATAAAGAGGGCGGCAGGCGTACGCTGCAGGAACGCGTGGGCGTCTGTGGGGTCGAGCAGTTGCATGGCGGGCGTCAGAGCAGAGCAATTGGCGTGATGTCGATTATAGAAGCGCGATTGCCCACAACGGCGGCAAGTCATTGATGCGACTGGTAAAATTCGTTTTTGGCCGCAAATTCTGGATATTGACCGGCCGCTGCACCCCGGAGTCCCGCCCATGACCGCGCCCCTGCCCTACACCCGTGCTGCCAACCTGCCCGCGCTGCTGCGCGAGCGCATCCTGATCCTGGACGGCGCAATGGGCACCATGATCCAGCGCTACAAGCTGAATGAGGCGCAGTACCGTGGCGAGCGATTTGCCGACCATCCGATCGATGTAAAGGGCAACAACGAGCTGCTGCTGCTCACCCGCCCCGACGTCATCCGTGAAATCCACGAGCAGTACCTCGCGGCCGGCGCCGACCTGATCGAAACCAACACCTTCGGTGCGACGACCATCGCCCAGGAAGACTACAAGATGGCGGAGCTGGCTTACGAGATGAACGTCGTGGCCGCCCGCCTCGCACGGGAAGCCTGCGACAAATACGGCACGCCCGACAAGCCGCGCTTCGTCGCCGGCGCCTTTGGGCCGACGCCAAAGACCGCCAGCATCTCGCCCGACGTGAACGACCCGGGCGCTCGCAACGTCAGCTTCGACCAACTGCGCGATGCCTATTACGAGCAGGGTAAAGCGCTGCTCGAAGGCGGCGCGGACGTGTTCCTGGTCGAGACCATCTTTGACACGCTCAACGCCAAGGCGGCACTGTTCGCCATCGATCAGCTTTTCGAAGACACCGGCGAGCGCGTGCCCGTGATGATCTCCGGCACCGTCACCGACGCCTCGGGCCGCATCCTCTCGGGCCAGACCGTCGAGGCGTTCTGGAACAGCCTGCGCCACGCCAAGCCAATCACCTTCGGTTTGAACTGCGCGCTGGGTGCTGCGTTGATGCGTCCGTACATTGCCGAACTGGCGAAGATCTGCGACGCGGCCGTCTCGTGCTACCCGAATGCCGGCCTGCCCAACCCGATGAGCGACACGGGTTTCGATGAAACGCCAGAGGTCACGTCCAGCCTGGTCGACGAGTTCGCCTCGGCCGGCCTGGTGAATCTGGTGGGCGGCTGCTGCGGCACCACGCCGGAGCACATCAAGGCGATTGCCGAGCGCGTGGCGAATCGCAAACCGCGCGCTTGGCCCGGCCAATACAAAGAAGCCGCCTGAGCACAGGCCCCACGCCCGTACACCGCCGTCCCCATTCGCATCAAACGATCATGACCGACCACCCCATGCGCCTCTCTGGCCTCGAACCATTCAACATCGGCGAGAGCACCCTGTTCGTCAACGTCGGCGAGCGCACCAATGTCACCGGGTCCAAGGCGTTTGCGCGCATGATCCTGAACAGCCAGTTCGACGAGGCGCTGGCCGTGGCGCGCCAACAGGTCGAAAACGGCGCACAGGTCATCGATATCAACATGGACGAGGCGATGCTCGATTCGAAAGCGGCGATGGTGCGCTTCCTGAATCTGATCGCCTCGGAGCCCGACATCGCGCGGGTGCCGATCATGATCGACTCGTCCAAGTGGGAGGTGATCGAGGCAGGCCTGAAGTGCGTGCAGGGCAAGGCGATCGTCAACTCGATCTCGCTCAAGGAGGGCGAAGAACAGTTCGCGCACCACGCGAAGCTCATCAAGCGCTACGGCGCGGCCGCCGTGGTGATGGCGTTTGACGAGCAAGGCCAGGCCGACACGTTTGCCCGCAAGACCGAGATCTGCAAGCGCAGCTACGACTTCCTGGTCAACAAGGTCGGCTTCGCGCCGGAAGACATCATCTTCGACCCGAACATCTTTGCGGTCGCCACCGGGATCGAAGAACACAACAACTATGCCGTGGACTTCATCGAAGCCACGCGCTGGATCAAGCAGAACCTGCCGTACGCGAAGGTGAGCGGTGGCGTGTCGAACGTGTCGTTCTCGTTCCGCGGCAACGACGTGGTGCGCGAGGCGATCCACACCGTGTTCCTGTACTACGCGATTCAGGCCGGCATGGACATGGGCATCGTCAACGCCGGGCAGCTTGGCGTGTACGAGAACCTCGACCCCGAGCTGCGCGAGCGCGTGGAAGACGTGGTGCTCAACCGCCGCCCCGACGCCACCGACCGCCTGCTGGAAATTGCAGACCGCTACAAGGGCGGCGGCACAAAGCGCGAAGAAAACCTCGCCTGGCGCCAGGAGCCCGTGGAAAAGCGGCTGGCCCACGCGCTCGTGCACGGCATCACCGACTACGTGGTCGAAGACACTGAAGAAGTCCGCCAGAAGATCTTTGCCGCCGGCGGCCGTCCGATCCAGGTCATCGAAGGCCCGCTGATGGACGGCATGAATATCGTGGGCGACCTCTTCGGTGCCGGGAAGATGTTCCTGCCGCAGGTGGTGAAATCCGCCCGCGTGATGAAGCAGGCGGTGGCGCACCTGATTCCTTTCATCGAAGAAGAAAAGCGCCAGATTGCAGCGGCCGGCGGCGACGTCCGCTCGCGCGGCAAGATCGTCATCGCCACCGTCAAGGGCGACGTGCATGACATCGGCAAGAACATCGTCACCGTCGTGCTCCAGTGCAACAACTTCGAAGTCGTGAACATGGGTGTGATGGTCCCGTGCAACGACATCCTGGCCAAGGCCAAGGTGGAAGGCGCGGACATCATTGGCCTATCGGGCCTGATCACGCCGTCGCTTGAAGAGATGGCCTACGTGGCGTCGGAGATGCAGCGCGACGAATACTTCCGCGTGAAGAAAATCCCGCTGCTGATCGGCGGCGCGACGACGAGCCGCGTGCATACCGCCGTGAAGATCGCCCCGAATTACGAGGGCCCGGTGGTGTACGTGCCGGACGCCTCGCGTTCGGTAAGCGTGGCGTCAAGCCTGCTGTCGGACGAAGGCGCCGCACGTTACGTGGAAGAACTGCACGCAGACTACGACCGCATCCGCACCCAGCACGCCAACAAGAAGGCCACGCCGATGGTGTCGCTGGCAGCCGCGCGCGCCAACAAGACGAAGATCGACTGGAGCAACTACACGCCGCCCAAGCCGAAGTTCATCGGCCGCCGCGTGTTCAAGAACTACGACTTGAACGAGCTCGCGCAGTACATCGACTGGGGCCCGTTCTTCCAGACGTGGGACTTGGCCGGCAAATTTCCGGACATCCTCAACGACGAGATCGTCGGCGAATCGGCCCGCAAGGTGTTCTCGGACGGCAAGAGCATGCTGGCGCGCCTGATCGCCGGGCGCTGGCTCACGGCCAACGGCGTGATCGCGCTGCTGCCGGCCAACACCGTCAACGACGACGACATCGAGATCTACACCGACGAATCGCGCTCGGAAGTCGCGCTCACCTGGCGCAACATCCGCCAGCAGAGCGAACGCCCGATCATCGACGGCGTGATGCGCCCGAACCGCTGCCTGGCCGATTTCATCGCGCCCAAGAGCACCGGCATTGCCGACTACATCGGCCTGTTTGCCGTGACGGGCGGCATCGGGGTGGAAAAGCGGGAGAAGCAGTTCGAAGCCGACAACGATGACTACAGCGCAATCATGCTCAAGGCCCTGGCCGACCGCTTTGCCGAAGCCTTTGCCGAGTGCCTGCACGCCCGCGTGCGTCGCGACTTGTGGGGCTACGCACCCGATGAAACGCTGGACAACGATGCGCTCATCCGGGAAGAGTACAAGGGCATCCGCCCCGCGCCGGGCTACCCGGCCTGCCCGGAACACACCGTCAAGCGCGATATGTTCCGCGTGCTCGACGCGCAGGAGATCGGTATGGACCTGACCGAAGCGCTGGCGATGACGCCCGCGGCGTCCGTCTCGGGCTTTTTCATGTCACATCCGGACAGCACCTACTTCACGCTCGGCAAGATCGGCCAGGATCAGGTGGACGACATGATCGCTCGCAGCGGCGAAGACCGCGCCTTTGTGGAGCGCGCCCTCGCCCCGAATCTCTGATTCTGTGACAAGACGTTTAAGACATGGCGTGATCCACACCGTGTCTTACGTCCGCAAACCCTTGCCAACATTGGCTTTGCTGGGGTTTCAAGAGGGGCGATCCTTACATTACAAAGGCTTACACCCCCTAACAGTCGTAACCGGAAGGGCTCCATAGACTGAACCCATTCACTCAACACACACAGAGTGATGCCGCGACGAATTCCTCGCGTGGCAGTTCAGAATGAAAGGAGTCTCTCCATGAACAAGCTGCTGATCTCCCTGTCCGCCATCGCTATTGCTGCTGCTTCGGCCTACGCCAACGCACAAACCCCGTCGGCCGGCGCATCGCTGCAAAGCAACGGCACTGCGGCCGTGGCGCCCGCGCAAGGCAATGCCGGCGTGGGCCTGAAGGCCGATGCGAAGTCGGACGGCGGCGCCAAGGTGGACACCGACTCCACCAAGAGCCAGCTGAACACCAAGGCCGAGCACGGCGCCAAGGCCGCACACGAACACAAGGCCAAGACGGAAGCCGGCGTTGACAAGACCGCCGACAAGGCCGGCAAGTCGGTCAGCAAGACCGAAAAATCGGCAGAGAAGTCGGGCAAGGCCGCGAAGGCAGACACTGCGGCCGGCCTGAGTGCCGACGCCGGCGCCAACGCCGCTACCACAACGCAGACGAAGTAATACGCATCGCGCCGGCCGAGCCGGCGCCATGTGGCCACTCCGGGGCGGAATTCATCCGCCCCGTTTTCTTTGGGCGCCAGGCCTCGGGCACGTAGATTGCTCTTCGGGAGGCATCGACATGTTGCTATTCATGCACATTCCCGAGGTCTTTTATGGAAACGCAGACAAAGCCTTCTCAATCCGCCAGCACGAGGGGGCCCGTTTTGGCGCAACAGTCCGATACAATTGCTGTCGTATCGAACCAACAAGCGCAGCGCACGGAGTCGGGCAACCTTCCCAGTGCGCTCATAAGGAGCAGCATGATTCGCGTCCTGATTGCGGATGACCACGAGATCGTCCGCGCCGGCCTTCGACAGTTTCTGTCCGAAGAGCGGGACATCGAAGTCGCGGGGGAAGCGGCCAGTGGGGAAGAGGTGATGGAGCAACTCCGCACCGGGGCCTTTGACGTCGTGGTGCTCGACATTTCCATGCCCGATCGCAACGGCATCGACACCCTCAAGCTGGCTCGCCAGCGCCATCCGGATCTGCCGGTGCTGATCCTGTCGACCTTCCCGGAAGACCAGTACGCCATTAATCTCATCCGCGCAGGTGCCTCGGGCTATCTGACCAAGGAAAGCG
The DNA here is from genome assembly GCF_030582395.1 of Ralstonia pickettii. NCBI lineage: Bacteria > Pseudomonadati > Pseudomonadota > Betaproteobacteria > Burkholderiales > Burkholderiaceae > Ralstonia > Ralstonia pickettii. The sequence continues at coordinate 199,683 of NZ_CP104381.1, read as the reverse complement.
CGCCGGACGAGCTGGTCAAGGCCATCCGCACCGTGTCGCAAGGCCGTCGCTACGTCAGCCCGACCGTGGCCGAACTGCTGATCGGCGGCCTGGAAAAACCGACCGACCAGCCGCTGCACCAGACGCTGTCCAAGCGCGAATTCCAGATCTTCTGCAAGCTGGCGCGCGGACAATCGGTATCGGTCATCGCGGAAGAGTTGTTCCTGAGCGTCAAGACGGTCAGCACGTACCGCACGCGGATTCTGGAAAAGATGGGCATGAAGTCCAATGCCGATCTGACTTATTACGCCATCAAGAACGGCTTGGTCGAGTAAGACCCCGTGGGGCGCCCGAACCCCTTGGGCGCGCCGCAAACCCAACGGGTATGTAGGACAACGCCTGATACCACCTCGGCAACCCGCTGGCTAACATCAACCCATGCTGGATCAAGCCGTCACCCTCTCCGCCCGTGGCCTGCGTGTCCTCCTGATCGAGGACTCCCCTGTGCTTCGTGGCATGGTGTTGGAATACCTCAAGGCCTCCGCCTTCGTGGCGACGGTCGAATGGGCAGACACCGAAGATTTGGCGCTGCGCCTCCTCGGGCAAGGCAATTACGACGTCGTCATCGTTGACCTGCAATTGCGGCAGGGCAACGGGTTCAAGGTCCTTCAAACCTTGCGCGATCAGGCGTCACCCAGCGTGCGCATCGTCTATACCAACCACGCGCAAGTGCCGACCTACCGCCAGCGCTGCTTTGAAGCCGGCGCCAACTATTTCTTCGACAAGTCGCTCGAGCTCGACAAGGTGTTCGAGGTCATCGAAGAGCGCGCCGGCGTGGGCCGCCCCCGCCCGCAGCCCGCGCAGCATTTCCACCCCTGAGATTGTTCGCGCGCGCCGCAAATCCCGCCGCGCTGCGCGCCCAACGCCATTTCTCACCCCAAGGAGCGTTCGATGAAGACCTTGTGTGCCGCACTTGCACTGACGTGTATGTTCCTGGCTGGCTGCAACACCATGGCCGGCGCCGGCAAAGACATCCAGACCGGTGGTCAGAAGCTGGAGAACTCGGCCGACAACGTCAAGCAGAAGATGTAACGCCCGCGTCAGCCACTCCGGCATCAAAAACAAAAGCCCCGCGATGGGGCTTTTTGTTTGGGCAGCACCAGGCGAGCGACCTACACCGTTGCGCCGCCGTGGCCCGGCGCGGGCGCAATACCGCCAGTGAGCGCCTGCATGCCCGACGGTTCGTTGGCCGCACTCCGGTCGAAGACGGCATCGCTGGGAGGCAGCTCAACGATGATCGTCACGCCTCCGCCCGGCATTGAATCGATGACGAGCGTGCCGCCCAGCGCAATGGCGCGCTGCTCCATCCCGAGCAGGCCGTGATGGCCAACCATGCGGCGGCGCTCGATATCGGCAGGGAAGCCTTGGCCGTTGTCGCGCACGCGCAAGCGCACGCCCTCTTCACCTACATCGAGCGCAACCGACACCGTGGTCGCATGCGCGTATTTCGATGCGTTGGTCAGCGATTCCTGCACGATCCGATACAGCGCGATGGCCGCATCGTCGGTCAGCTTGGGCATATCGTCGGGCAGGCTCACTTCCGTATGCCAGCCATTGCGCGTGCCGACGTCTTCGGTCAATTGCGAGAGCGCTTCCACCAGCCCCAGGTTCAGCAAGATGGTCGGGCGAAGGTCTTCGATCAGGCGGCGCTTGATCTGGATGCCCTGATCGACGTGGGCCATCACGCGGGTAATCTTTTCACTCACGGCCGGCTCGCTGCTGTGCACGCGTGAGCGCAGCCAGTGGAGATCCATCTTCGTGGCGGTGAGGATAGCGCCCAATTCGTCGTGCAACTCGCGCGCCAGGCGCGTCTTCTCGTCTTCGGTTACGCGCTGCAAGTGCGCGGCGAGGTCGCTCAACTGTCGCGTACGCTCACGCACCATGCGGTCGAGTTTCTGGCTTTCCTCTTCGGCCATGTCGCGCTCGCGCTCCGTCACGGCAAGGCGCTTGGCGTGCTGCATGCCCAATACCACCAGCAGGATGATGTTGACCGCCGTGATGAGCGCAATGCCGTAGCGCGAGAGGGCCAGGTCGCGCTCGGCGTGTTCAAGACTGCGCGCCACGGTGGCGATCTCACGCTGACGCAGTCGATCCAGCCCCTGTCGCACCGCTTCCATCGACGCCTTGCCGAAATCGGTGCGCACAAGATCGAGCGCCACTTCCAGGTCTCGCTTGCCGTAGATGAGCGTGAGTTCCATCTCGGTGAGCTTGCGGCTCACCTGGAGCGCTGTCTCCGAGAACAGCTTGAGCGCGTCAGGATCGTTGGCGTAGTGATCGCGAATTTCCGCCATCAGCGCGTGGATGTGCGGGATGGCCTTGTTGTATGGATCGAGATATTCGTCCTTGCCCGTGAGCAGGAACCCGCGTTGCCCGGCCTCGGCATTCACCAGTTCGGCCAGCAGTTCGTTGATGGCGGTTTCAGCCTGCTGCGACTGAATCACCTGCCGATAGCCCTGGCTCAGGCGGATGTTGCCCGTCTCTGAGGCAATCAGCACCCCGAGCGTCAGCAGAATGCCGCCGGCGAGCAGCAGAGTGGAGCGCAAGGATGACCGCATGGCATGCAGACCCATAGGAAACGTCAAACCGCCCGACGCGGCGTGCGTTGCGTTTGTGTTTTTTTGGCAATTCGGATGATACCGCGTGGGCGCCCCGGGCGACACTTGGGAAGCACCCGGGTCAGGCACGCAATGTGCGTGGGAGTACGCCGCAGGGCAGTGCCCTGCATCCCATCCATCCGAATCGGAGACGACAACATGCTCAAATGGGCACTCATCTTCGCCATCATCTCCCTGGTGGCAGGCGTGCTGGGCTTTACCGGCATTGCCGCAGGTGCGGCAAGTATCGCCAAGGTCCTGTTCTTCATCTTCGTGGTGCTGTTCGTGCTGTTTCTGGTGTTGGGCGTCACGGTCTTCAAGGCCGTCGATTAGCGGCAATCCAGAGCGGAAGCGCGGCCCGTGTCTTGCTAGCTGTTTTGGGACACGTGGCCCGCTTTTGCACAAGCCGAATCGCACTCAAGACAACCACGCCGCAGGTGTGTGCCGCCCTGCGGCGTCACGACGAGGAGCCTCCCCATGTCACTTTTTGCCAACCATCGCGTCCGCAGTCGGATTGATGAAGTCAACGACCGCGCGCGCCGCGTGATGGACAGCGCCAGCGACGCGGTCGACCACGCCCGCAGCGCCTCTCGGCCCGCCGTGGAAGATGTTCAAAGCCTGCTGCGCTCGCTTGAGGACGCCATCCATACGTTGACGGACGAAGGCAGCGCCGAAGCCGATCGCGCCAGCCGTACGCTTCAGGCGCGTGCCGACCAGCTGCGCCGCGCAGCCAACGAGCGTGCCCACCAGGCCCGCGAACGCATGGACTGGGCACTCGGCCGCACGGAAGAAACCATCACAGCGGCACCGTTCAGGGCGGTTGGCGTGGCCGTGGCCATTGGCGCGGCGATCGGCTTGGTCGTGGCACTGGCCGGCAGCGGCCGTCGCGACGGAAGCGAATAACCCTCTACGCCCATCACCGCAGGAGCAACCACATGAGTCTGACCAACGTCGCCGCCCCCTCGGAAAGCGGCTTTCTCACCGACATCAAGACTTTGCGCGAACGTGCCCGCAAGCACATCGAGGAAGGTGCGGTGACCGAAGATTACAAAGCCGATCGGGAGACCGTGCTACGGCTGCTGAACGAGGCGCTGGCGACGGAACTGATCTGCGTGCTGCGCTACCGGCGCCATCATTTCATGGCCAAGGGCATCAACGCAGAGCCCATCGCAGCAGAATTCCTGGTACACGCGAACGAGGAACAGGCCCACGCCGACAGCATCGCCGCCCGCATCGTGCAACTGGGCGGCGAACCCAACTTCAACCCTGAAGGGTTGTCCACGCGAAGCCATTCCGAGTACGTGGAAGCCGACAGCCTGGTCGACATGATCAAGGAAAACCTGGTGGCCGAACGGATCGCGATCGACAGCTACCTGGAGATGATCCGCTACATCGGCGATCGAGACCCCACCACGCGGCGCGTGCTGGAACAGATTCTGGCCGTGGAAGAAGAACATGCGGACGAACTCTCCGACATGCTGCACGACCAATAAGTCGACCAATAAGGCGACCGCAGCAGAACTGGACACCGGCCGACGCGCCAGCCCCCTCCCCCGCTCCCGGCCTATGTGGCCGGATGCCCGGACCGCCCCGTTTGGCGGCCGGGCATTTTTTTCGCCCGCGCGGCGCTCAGACGCCCCAGAGCACGCTGGATTGTTCGACCAGCGATTCTTCCAGCATGTGCAGCAATGGATACGCACGCTGCCCGAGGTGCGGCGGCTCTTCTTCGCCGTTTTCGTCCACTTCGGACGCTGACAGTTCTGCCACCTTGATATGCGCCTGGTGGGTGTCGTCCTTGATGGCACGCTTCAGGCGGTCGATGGCGTGGGGCATTTCTTCGGGCGTGATGACACCGCGCTCGCCCAGCGTCTTGCCGATCACGCCCAGCAACACCATGGCGAGGTCCTTCTGCATCGAGAATTTTTGCGAAGCGTGCGAAGTAAAGGTGATCATCATGTCTTCGTTTCCCTTGGTTGGGTGGAGCCACGGTTTGCCACGACCGGGGCGGATACGTCTGAGACCGCGGCTCACCTGATAAAATTTCGTACTTTTCCCCGAACAACGCAACTGGCGGCGCCAGGACTGGATTTCAATCCATTTCAGCACTGCCGGCGTCATGGTTTCTTTATGCTGCCCTCCCACAAACAGACGATCGCCCAACTGTTGTCCGACGCCGTCGGCTCCCTGCTGCCCGAGGGCCAAGCCCGACCGGAGATCGTCCTGGAGCGCCCCAAGCAGGCCGCGCACGGCGACATCGCCTGCAACGTCGCGCTGCAGCTCGCCAAACCCCTGGGCACCAACCCGCGCGAGCTGGCCGGCAAGATCGCCGACGCCATCCGCGCCGATGCCCGCGGCCAGCGCCTGGTGTCCGCCGTTGAGATCGCCGGCCCCGGCTTCATCAACCTGCGCCTGTCGGCCGCCGCGCGCGCCGACGTGATTGCCGCCGTGTTTGCGGAAGGCGACCGCTATGGCGCCGCGAACACGCATGATGGCGCGCCGGTGCTGGTGGAATTCGTCTCGGCCAACCCGACCGGTCCGCTGCACGTCGGCCACGGCCGCCAGGCCGCGCTGGGCGATGCGCTGGCGAGCCTGCTCGACTGGCAGGGCCACAAGGTCCACCGCGAGTTCTATTACAACGACGCCGGCGTCCAGATCCACAACCTCGCCGTCTCCGTCCAGGCCCGCGCACGCGGCTACAAGCCCGGCGATGCCAACTGGCCTGAAGCCGCGTACAACGGCGACTACATTGCCGACATCGCCGCCGATTACCTCGCAGGCAAGACCGTACGCGCCTCCGATGGCGAACCCGTGACCGGCGAGCGCGATGTGGAAAACCTCGAAGCCATCCGCCGCTTTGCCGTGACGTATCTGCGCAACGAGCAGGACATCGACCTGCAGGCCTTTGGCGTGAAGTTCGACCGTTACTACCTGGAGTCGTCCCTCTACACCGAAGGCAAGGTACAGCAGACGGTGGACGCGCTCGTCGCTGCCGGCAAGACGTACGAGCAGGAAGGCGCGCTGTGGCTGCGGACGACCGACGACGGCGACGACAAGGACCGCGTCATGCGCAAGTCCGACGGCGCGTACACGTACTTCGTGCCCGACGTGGCGTACCACACAACCAAGTGGGGCCGTGGCTTCACGCAGGTCATCAACGTGCAGGGCAGCGACCACCACGGCACGATCGCCCGCGTGCGCGCCGGCCTGCAGGGCCTGAACATCGGCATCCCGAAGGGCTACCCCGATTACGTCCTGCACAAGATGGTCACGGTGATGAAGGACGGCGCCGAGGTGAAGATCTCCAAGCGCGCCGGCTCGTACGTGACGGTGCGCGACCTGATCGAATGGTCCAACGGCGACGCCGAGAGCGAAGCCGGTGTCGACACCATCCGCGCCTGCGTGGAAGCCGGCGAGCCGAACTGGCCAGCGCGCTTCACGCGTGGCCGCGACGCCGTGCGCTTCTTCCTGCTGTCGCGCAAGGCCGATACCGAATTCGTCTTCGACGTGGATCTGGCGCTCAAGCAGAGCGACGAGAACCCCGTGTACTACGTGCAGTACGCCCACGCGCGCATCTGCTCGGTGTTCGAGCGCGCCGGCGTTGACCCCGCCTCGCTCACCAATGCCGATCTCGCTGCGGTGACGGGCCCGGACGTCAGTCCGCAGGCGACCGCCCTGGTGCAACGCCTGGCCGCATTCCCCGACATGCTGGCCGACGCCGCGCGCGAGCTGGCTCCGCACGCCGTGGCCTTCTACCTGCGCGACCTCGCGGGCGATTTCCACGCGTTCTACAACGCCGATCGCGTACTGGTGGACGATGAGGCCGTCAAGCGTGCCCGTCTGGCGCTCCTGGCTGCCACGCGCCAGGTGCTGCGCAACGGGTTGGCGGTGATCGGCGTGTCCGCGCCGCAAAAGATGTAAATGCCCGCGATCGGGCATCACACGGCGCTCTTATAATCGGGCGCTTCTAGAAGGATCGACATGGCACGCAATACGCAATCTTCCCGTGCCCGCTCGCAACGGGGCGGCACGTTTCTGGGTCTGGTGTTGGGCTTGATCGTCGGTTTGGCGATCGCCGTGGTGGTGGCGGTGTACATCACCAAGGCCCCGGTGCCCTTCGTATCGCGTGGCGGCGCGCAGCCCAAGCCGAGCGAAGCGGGCAACGTGGTCAACACGCTGCCGACCCCGGTACAACCCGCGCCGCAGGCCAGCGCGCCGCAGGCCGCTGACCCCAATGCACCGCTGTGGAGCCGCGTGCCGGCCAAGCCGGTCGATCAGCCCGCTGATCAGAATAATCCGCCGCCCGGAATCACCATCCACCCCGCGCAGCCGGGCTCGGCGCCGCAAACGGCGAGCGCACCGATCGCCAAACCGCCCAAGCCGCCGGTCACGGCTTCCAACGAAAAGCCGGTCACGGACCCGATCGCAGAGATCGCTCGCCAGGATGCCGCCAAGACAGGCTATTTCTTGCAAGTGGGCGCTTACAAATCGTCTGAAGACGCCGAGCGCCAAAAGGGCAATCTGGCCATGCAGGGCTTTGAAGCCAAGGTGACGCAGCGCGAGGTGAACGGCACCACCATGTACCGCGTGCGCCTGGGGCCGTTCAATTCGCTGGATGAGATGACCGCCGTACGCAGCCGCCTGCAGTCGACGGGCGTGGAATCGTCGGTCATCCGCTTCGCTCGCCAGTAACGTCAAGTCGTGCAGCCTGCTGTGAACCCGGCAGGCTGTGATCGGTCAGAAACCTGAGTCTCAGTTACGCTGACAGCGGCATCTGTCGGTTCTGCACTGGATTTCGCTGGTTTTTCCGCTGCTTCGTCCAGTTCGTCGTCTAATTCGTCGTCCATTCACCATGAAAAAACTCGCTGCTTTCCTGATTGCCCTCGCCACCGGCGCCGGCTTCCTGATGACCGCGCCGGCCAACGCCGCGCCCACCGCCGGTAAGGAATACAAAGTGCTGCAAACGCCGCAGCCCGTGCCCGCAGGCAAGATCGAAGTGACGGAGTTCTTCTGGTACGGCTGCCCGCACTGCTACGACTTTGAAAACACCTGGACGGCGTGGGTCGCCAAGCAAGGCAAGGACGTGGTGATCAAGCGCGTGCCGGTCGCCTTCAATGCCAAGCTGGAGCCGCATACCCGCATCTATTACACGCTGGAAGCGCTGGGCAAGCTCGACGCCAAGGACGCAAGCGGCAAGACGCTGCATGACCGCGTGTTCGACCAACTGCACAAGAACTACCGTTCGATGTCCGAACTCGATGACATCGCCAAGTTCATGGCTGCAAACGGCGTCGACGAGAAGCAGTTCCGCGACACCTACAACTCGTTCAGTGTGAACGCCAATACCAAACGCGCCGCGCAACTGGCCGATCAGTACAAGATCGAAGGCGTGCCGACCGTCGTTGTGCAGGGTAAATACACCACGTCGCCGGCAGATGCCGGCAGCAACGTGGGCGCTGCCCAGACGCTCGACTACCTCGTCGACCAGGTGCGCAACCGCAAGATGTGACGGATTGACGCGTTTCCGGGCATTCGCCCGGGCGTGACACCGCCATCGACGCCCGCCCCTGTGCGGGCGTTTTTTGTGCGTCGGCCTTCTTCACACCTACCAGGACATCGACATGAGCGAGATCGTCTTCATCACCGGCGCTTCTAGCGGCATCGGCCAAGCCTTGGCTCGCCAGTACGCAGCGCAGGGCGCAACGATCGGGCTGGTCGCACGGCGTGTCGACGCGCTCCAAGCGTTTGTGCAGACCCTGCCAGCCGCCCTCCAGAGCCGCTGCCACTGCTACGCCGCCGACGTGCGCAGCGCCGATTCAATGCGCGACGCGGCCAACGCCTTTATCGCCACGGCCGGGCTGCCCGATGTGGTGATCGCCAACGCCGGCATCTCGGTCGGCACGGACTTGCGCGAACCCGGCGACCTGAAAGCCTTTGCTGTCGTGATGGACACCAACTGGATGGGCGTGCTCAACACGTTCCAGCCGTTTGTCGGGCCGATGCTGGCGCGCGCCAAGCCTGGGCAGCCCGGCGGCACGCTGGTCGGCATTGCCAGCGTGGCGGGCGTGCGCGGGCTGCCGGGTGCGGCGGCGTACAGCGCCTCCAAGTCGGCGGTGATCAAGCTGATGGAAAGCCTGCGCGTGGAATTCGGCCCGCTTGGGCTGCGCGTGGTGACGATCGCCCCCGGCTACATCCGCACGCCGATGACCGAACACAATCCGTATCCGATGCCCTTCCTGATGCCGGTGGACCGCTTCGCGCTGAAAGCCGTGAATGCGATCCATCGCGGCGTGCGATTCACGGTGCTGCCATGGCCGATGGGCATCGTCGCCAAGCTGCTGCACGTGCTGCCGCGCTCGCTGTATGACTTTGCGTTTGCGCGCGCCGGGCGCAAACCCCGCAACCCCGAGATTTCGTCATGACTTACACCGATGCGGCTGGGCTCGCCCACGCCCCTGTCGACACCACACCGCGCATCGCCAGCCTGGTCCCTTCGATAACCGATCTGCTGTTCTCGCTCGACCTGGGCGATCAGCTCGTCGCCCGCACCGGCTTCTGCATCCACCCGCGCGAAGCGGTGCGCAACGTACCGAAGGTCGGTGGCACCAAGACCGTCAAACTCGACAAGTTGCGGGAGCTGGCGCCCACGCACGTCATCGTGAACATTGACGAGAACACGCGCCCGACCGTCGACAAGCTGCGCGAGTTCATCCCGCACATCATCGTCACGCATCCTTGCGCGCCGGAAGACAATCTCGCGCTGTACCAGCTGCTGGGCGGCATCTTCCGCCGCGAGGCGCAGGCGCAGAAGTTATCGGATGCGCTGACGCAAGAGCTGGAAGCGCTACGCGGCCGCCACTTCCTGCCGCACCGCGTGCTGTACGCCATCTGGCAAGACCCGTGGATGACGGTGTCGCGCGACACGTACATCTCGCGCATGCTCAAGCTCGTGAATTGCCATACGTGGCCGGACGACCCTGCGCCCGTGGAATGCGGCACCGACAAGAGCGGCGATTGTGCCCGCCCCAACCGTCCGGACACGCGCTACCCGACGTTCCGCTGGAGCGATGATGTCGTGCGCAACATCGACTGCGTGCTGCTCTCCACCGAGCCTTACAGCTTTACCGAAGAGCACGTCGATGCGCTGGAAAAACAGATCGGCAAGCCGGTCTACCTCGTGGATGGCGAAATGGTGTCGTGGTACGGCAGCCGCGCGATTGATGGCGTGCGGTATCTGGGGCAATTTGCGAAGACGCTGCGTTAGGGCCAAATCTTCAGGCCGAAAAAAACCCGCCGGTTGGCGGGTTTCTTGTTGGCCGCAGCGATACGTTATCGCTCGAACCCATAGTCGTACTCCACCTTGGCAATGCGCAGGTGGTACGACGCATACCACTGCTCACGCCCCAGCTTCTGGGCGGCAAGGTGGTCGCTCTGGTTCTTCCATTCGCGAATGGCCTCCAGCGACGACCAATACGACACGGTGATACCCGGCCGCCCCTGATCGCCGGCCAGCTCATCGCGTACGGATTCGATGCCGAGAAACCCCGGCATACTGCGGCCCAACTCCACCATGCGGTCGGCCATGGCGCCGTAGCCGTTGTCGCCGTCGGTGCGCGTGGAGGAAAAAATCACCGCGTAATACGGCGCAGTCGGCGTTTGCGCGGGAAACGGCAGGACGACGGCACTGTCGTCGAGAACGTCATGCTGGTCAGCCATGGTCGGCTCCGGTGGAAAGCACGGGTTGTGTGGTTATGCAGCGGCCTGGAATCGAACGATACCGTCCGCGCCGGTTTCGCGCACCAGTTCGCCTTGATGCCACAGCGCATGCAGGTGAGCAAGCGCCTCGCCCATCGCGAAGGTCATCTGGTGGACATCGAACTGGCGTTTGAAGATGACGTTGACGATGTCGCGTGCCGATTGCGGCGCGGCCTTGCACGCGGCCAACGTTTCGGCCAGGCGATCCGCATGGTGATCGCGCAGTTGCCGAATGCGCGTATGCAGCCCCCGGAACGGCCGCCCGTGCGACGGCAGAATCAGCACATCCGCCGGCAGCGGCTCGTATTTGCCGAGCGAATCCAGATATAGCGTGAGCGAATCCGCTTCGGGTTCCAGATCGAACACGCTGACGTTGGTGGAAATGCGCGGCAGGACCATGTCGCCGGAAATCAGCACGTTGGCATCTTCGCTGTAGAGCGCGACGTGCTCGGGCGCGTGGCCGAAACCGGTGATGACACGCCACTTGTGCTCGCCGATGGGGACGACATTGCCGTCCATCAGGCGACGGTACTGGCTGGGCACGCCCGGCACGAGCGTGCTGTAGTAATCCTTGCGGTTACGGATGCCTTCGATGGAGGCCGGGTCGGTCAAACCGTGGCGCTCGAAATGGCGCGCAGCAAATTCGCCGCCGGCATTTGACGCGCCCGTGCCGCCCACCAGCATGCGCGCGAAGGCGTAGTCGCCCAGACTCATCCACAGGCGCACGTTCCAGCGTTTCTCGTCGCCGCCTTCGCACAGCCAGCTCGAGAGGCCCACGTGGTCCGGATGGCAGTGCGTGACCAGCACGCGCAGCACAGGCAGGCCGTCGAGGTGGTTCGCGAAGATCGTTTCCCAGTACCCGCGAATCGCTTCGTGGTTGATGCCGCAATCGATGATCGTCCAGCCGTCCTGCCCATCCTGGCGATCGCGCAGCAGCCAGAGGTTGATGTGATCGAGCGCAAACGGCAGCGGCATGCGCAGCCAGTAGACGCCAGGGGCGACTTCAAACCGCGTGCCGCCTTCGGGCAGCGTGTCGCCAAAGGGATAGTCGAGTTGGTGTTCGAGCGCGTTCATGTGGATGGGGTCTCGGTCGCCGCCTTGAGCTGCTTCGGGGCGGTCTCTGCGATTGCGGTTTGGCGGCATTGACGCTAACGTAAACGTCAATTCGCCGCCGGTCATCCATCTTAAGCGAAAACTTAATGTCGCTGCCCGGCGTGCATGTGTCATCACACCTCTGTCGTTACTCCGTTCCCGCCGTATGTCTGCCTCCACTCCGTCTGCCGCCGCCGCGCTTGCCGCCGATCTTGAATCGGGCGATGCCGGTGCGCTTGCCGACGCAAGCTTCACCATCACCGACCTTGCACGCGAGTTCGAGATCACGCCGCGCGCCATCCGCTTCTACGAAGACCAAGGCCTACTGGCGCCGGATCGGCAGGGCCCGGGCGGGCGTCGCCGGGTGTATTCGGCCGGCGAGCGTACACGCCTGAAGCTGACCCTGCGCGGCAAGCGGCTCGGCCTCTCGCTGGGCGAGATCAAGGAGATCCTGGACCTGTATGAGTCGCCGCGCGATACCGTGCCGCAGCTGGAGCGCTTCCTGGCGTCGCTGGCCCAGCATCGCGCAGTACTCACGCAGCAACTGGAGGATCTGAACGCCCAACTGGCCGAGATCGACCAGCACGAACGCCAGTGCCGACGCCTGCTGGAAGACGCGCAGGCCGGCACGATCAAGCCGACCAAGCGCCGCAAGGCCGCCTGATTCCGCAAATCTACGTAATGGACGGTCATTGACGTTTACGTAAACGTCAATACAATACGCAACACCCTGCTGCACCCTCCCGGCCCCGCGGCGCCCGCCATAAGCGACGCGCACCGCACAGCGCCAGACCACTGACTAGAGACACCCGCGGCTCGAACCGCGCCCAAGGAGACCACCATGATTGATCTGCCCGGCCTGAAATTCGACTTGGGCGAAGACATCGAGATGCTGCGTTCGGCCGTGCGCGATTGGGCGCAGGGCGAGCTGGCACCGCGTGCCGGCGAAATCGACCGCACCGACCAGTTCCCGATGGACGCATGGCGCAAGATGGGTGAACTGGGCGTGCTCGGCATCACGGTGGCGGAGGAATACGGCGGCGCCAACATGGGCTACCTGGCGCACATGATCGCCATGGAAGAAATCAGCCGCGCATCGGCGTCGGTCGGCCTGTCGTATGGCGCGCACTCGAACCTGTGCGTGAACCAGATCCACCGCAATGGCACGGCGGCCCAGAAGGCCAAGTACCTGCCCAAGCTGGTGTCGGGCGAATGGGTGGGCGCGCTGGCGATGAGCGAGCCGAATGCCGGGTCGGACGTCGTCAGCATGAAGCTGCGCGCAGAGCTGAAAGGCGACCGCTACGTGCTCAACGGCACGAAGATGTGGATCACCAATGGCCCCGACTGCGACGTGCTGGTCGTCTACGCCAAGACCGAGCCGGAACTGGGCGCGCGCGGCATGACGGCGTTCATCGTCGAGAAAGGCATGAAGGGTTTCTCGGTGGCGCAAAAGCTCGACAAGCTCGGCATGCGCGGCTCGCACACGGGCGAGCTGGTGTTCGAGAACGTGGAAGTGCCGGTGGAGAACATCCTCGGCCAGGAAAACGGCGGCACCAAGGTGCTGATGAGCGGTCTGGATTACGAGCGCGCGGTGCTCTCCGGCGGCCCCATCGGCATCATGCAGGCGTGCATGGACGTGGTCACGCCGTACATCCACGACCGCAAGCAGTTCGGCCAGAGCATCGGCGAATTCCAGCTCATCCAGGGCAAGATGGCCGACATGTACACCACGCTGCAGGCGTGCCGCGCGTACCTCTACACGGTTGGCAAGAACCTCGACTCGCTGGGCCGCGACCATGTGCGCCAGGTGCGCAAGGACTGCGCCGGCGTGATCCTCTACACCGCCGAAAAGGCCACCTGGATGGCCGGCGAAGCCATCCAGATCCTGGGCGGCAACGGCTACATCAACGAATTCCCGGTCGGCCGCCTGTGGCGCGACGCCAAGCTGTATGAAATCGGCGCCGGCACGTCGGAAATCCGCCGCATGCTGATCGGCCGCGAGCTGTACGCAGAAACGATGTAACGGGCGTGAGCAGGCGGGCTGGTGGCATGGGGCCATCAGCCGAACGGATAAGGAGGCGCAACGGTTTCAGGACGCGAACACGGTACCGAAGACCCTACAATCTAGGTCTGCCTGGTTTGCTGGTTTTGCCGCTTCCCTGCCCTCCCCGCGCACACGCCATGTCCCATTTCCCCAAGCTTCTCTCGTCGCAGATCGCCTTTGACGTCGCCCGCACGATGCTCGACGGCTTCGACAAGCACTACCGCCTGTTTCGCGAAGTCAGCGTACAGGCCAAGACTGCGTTCGAGACCGGAGACTGGGCCGGCCTGCAGCAACTGCAGCGCGACCGCATCGCTTACTACGACGAGCGCGTGCGTGAAGCCTCGGTCATCCTGGAAGACGAATACGACGCCGAGAACATCGACGACGAGATCTGGCGCCAGATCAAGCTGCACTACATCGGCCTGCTGACCAACCATCACCAGCCGGAACTGGCCGAGACCTTCTTCAACTCGGTGTGCACGCGCATCCTGCACCGCTCGTACTTCAACAACGATTTCATCTTCGTGCGCCCGGCCATCTCGACGGAATACATCGAGAACGAAGAGTCGCCCACCAAGCCGACGTACCGCGCGTACTACCCCGGCACGCGCGACGGCCTGGGCGCTTGTTTCGAGCGCATCGTCCACAATTTCCAACTCAACGCGCCGTTTGAAGACCTGGAGCGCGATATCGGCTACGTGGTGCGCGCGGTGGGCGAGCACTTCGGCGATTTCCGCATCGCGCCCAATTTCCAGATCCACGTGCTGTCGTCGCTGTTCTTCCGCAACAAGGCGGCGTACATCATCGGGCGCGTGATCAACGGCGACAAGACGTTCCCGCTGGCCGTGCCGATCCTGCGCAATGCCGCAGGCCAGCTCTCGCTCGACACGGTGTTGCTGCGGCAGGAACAGCTGCTGATCCTGTTCTCGTTCACGCACTCGTATTTCATGGTGGACATGGAGATACCGTCTGCCTACGTGACGTTCCTGCGTGACCTCATGCCGCGCAAGCCGCGCGCCGAGATCTACACCTCGCTCGGCCTGCAGAAGCAGGGCAAGAACCTGTTCTATCGCGACTTCCTGCATCACCTGCAGCACTCGTCGGATAAGTTCATCATCGCGCCGGGCATCAAGGGCCTCGTGATGCTGGTGTTCACGCTGCCCTCGTACCCGTACGTGTTCAAGGTCATCAAGGACTACTTTCCGCCGCCCAAGGAGACCACGCGCGAGCTGATCAAGAGCAAGTATCAGCTGGTGAAGCGCCACGACCGCGTCGGGCGCATGGCCGATACGCTCGAGTATTCCGACGTGTCCTTCCCGCTCTCGCGCTTTGACGACGACCTCATCAAGGAGCTGGAGAAGCACGCCCCGTCGATGGTCGAATACCAGCGCAGCGAAGACGGCAGCGAAGAGATCGTCATCCGCCACGTGTACATCGAGCGCCGCATGACGCCGCTGAACATCTGGCTGCAGGAAGGCACCGATGCGCAGGTCGAACACGGCATCATCGAATACGGCAATGCCATCAAGGAACTCATTGCCGCGAACATCTTCCCGGGCGACATGCTGTACAAGAACTTTGGCGTGACGCGCCACGGCCGCGTGGTCTTCTACGACTACGACGAGATCGAATACCTCACCGACTGCAACGTCCGCACCGTACCCGAACCCCGCACGGAAGAAGAAGAGATGTCCGGCGAGGTCTGGTACAACGTCGGCCCGCACGACATTTTTCCCGAGACGTACCGCACGTTCCTGCTGGGTGACCCGCGCGTGCGCGAAGCCTTCCTCAAGCACCACGCAGACTTCTTCGAAGCCTCAATGTGGCAGGGGTACAAGGAGCGTCTGCTCACGGGGCAGATGCACGATTTCTACGCGTATGACGCAGCCGAGCGCTTCGTCAATCGCTACGGCGCGAGCGCGCCCGACAACGCAGCGCGAGACAACACGACGCTGCAGCGCGCCGCTGCTTAACCCTCTCAACACGACGGGAAACCATGCCACATCGCATCAAAGAGCTGTTCGAGAACAACCGAAAGTGGGTCGAGCGCGTCAACGCTGAAGACCCGGCGTTTTTCTCGAATCTGGCCAATCAGCAGAACCCGGAATACCTGTGGATCGGCTGCTCGGATTCGCGCGTGCCGGCCAACCAGATCATCGGTCTGCCGCCGGGCGAGGTGTTCGTCCACCGCAACATCGCCAACGTCGTGGTGCACTCGGACTTGAACTGTCTGTCGGTGCTGCAGTTTGCGGTGGAAGTGCTGAAGATCCGGCATATCACGGTGGTGGGCCACTACGGTTGCTCGGGCGTGAAGGCCGCGCTGACGAAGCAACGGTTTGGTCTTGCAGACAACTGGATTCGTCACGTGCGGGATGTGGCCGAGCAGCATGAAACGTATCTCGGTACGGTGGTTCGTGAGCAGGACCAGCATGACCGGCTGTGCGAGTTGAACGTGATTCATCAGGTCAACAACGTGTGCCTGACGACGATCGTGCAGGACGCGTGGGATCGCGGGCAGCCGCTGACGGTTCATGGCTGGATTTACGACGTGAAGGACGGGATGCTGCGCAATCTGGGGATGGCGGCGAGTTCGAATGAGGAGCTGCATGCGCAGCTTGCTGATGCTTGGTTGAACTATGGGAAGGAAGGGAGTGTGCCTAGTCCGGTGGGGTTCTGAGTTTTCGTGTGTTTGGGGTGGGTCGTTTTGTTTTTGGTGCATCCCTTGTTTCATCCCCTGCCGGGGCTGACTCACTTTCTTTGTCTTGCCAAAGAAAGTAAGCAAAGAAAGGCGCGCCCGAGATGGCGAAAGACTCCTTGAATTTATGTCGCAGGGAGGGGAAGGGAAAAACTCGCTTCGCTCAGACAGTTTCCCTTCCTTTTTCCTCCCTGCAACAGAAATTCAAGGCGCCATCTAGGGCAGGAACGGCCCCACCATCGCAGTGCAAACGCAGTGGTGGGTACGCGGCAAGTCGCGGAGCGAAGCAAAGGGCAACAAGTAACAAGCAGCAAGCAACAGCAACAAAAAAGAGCCTGATGAGGCACGCGCACCAACGGTTTGGCCGTTGACGTTCCTGCCCTTGATGGCGCCTTGAATTTTTGTAAGCGGGCGGAAACAAGACGGGAAACTGTTTGAGCGCAGCGAGTTTTTCCCGTCTCCGCCCGGTTACGAAAATTCAAGGGATGGGTCGCCATCTCGGGCGCGCCTTTCTTTGCTTACTTTCTTTGGCAAGACAAAGAAAGTGAGTCGCCCCCGGCAGGGGACGAAACGGAGATGGACCAACAAGGCCCACCCAACAAGCAAGAGACACATCAACCCTGCACCACAAGTGCAGAACATGTCCCAAGCACAGTTCCAGGAGATTGCAGCAATGTCCGACCGCATCGTCATCGCCTCCGCCGCCCGTACCCCGATGGGCGCCTTCCAGGGCGAACTCGCCAGCCTCACCGCTCCGCAACTCGGCGCCGCTGCCATTCGCGCTGCGGTCGAACGCGCGGGATTGAAACCGGAACAGATCGAAGAAGTCATCATGGGCTGCGTTCTGCCTGCGGGCCAGGGGCAGGCGCCGGCGCGGCAGGCCGCACTGGGCGCGGGTCTGCCGCTGTCGGTGGGCTGCACCACGGTCAACAAGATGTGCGGTTCGGGCATGCGCGCAGCCATGAACGCGTATGACGCGCTGCTCGCGGGCTCGGTCGACGTGGTGGTCGCGGGCGGCATGGAAAGCATGACGAATGCGCCGTACCTGATCCCGAAAGGCCGCGGCGGTTATCGCATCGGGCACGGCATGATCTACGACCACATGATGCTCGACGGCCTGGAAGACGCCTATGAAAAGGGCCGCGCCATGGGCACCTTCGGCGAGGACTGCGCCGAGAAGTACGGCTTCACGCGCGAAGCCCAGGACCACTTCGCGATGACGTCGGTGCGCCGCGCGCAAGAGGCCACCGAATCCGGCGCGTTCCGCTGGGAGATCACGCCGGTTACCGTGCCGGGCAAAGCCGGCAAGGGCGACGATAGCGTCATCGACACCGATGAAGGCCCGCGCCGCATCAAGGTCGACAAGATCCCCTCGCTCAAGCCTGCGTTCAAGAAAGACGGCACGGTGACGGCTGCGTCGTCTTCGTCGATCAACGATGGTGCGGCTGCGCTGGTGATGATGCGCGAGTCGACTGCCAAGCAACTCGGCATCACGCCGCTCGCCGTGATGCTCGGCCACACCACGCACGCACAGGCACCGGGCTGGTTCACCACGGCGCCGGTCACCGCCATCGACAAGCTGTTCAAGAAGCTCGACTGGAACTCGGGCAACGTCGACCTGTTCGAGATCAACGAGGCGTTTGCCGTGGTGCCGATGGCCGCGATGCACGACCTGAAGATCCCGCACGAGAAGGTGAACGTGAACGGCGGCGCGTGCGCGCTGGGTCATCCGATCGGTGCATCGGGCGCGCGCCTGATCGCGACGCTGCTGGGCGCGTTGCAACACCGCGGCGGCAAGCGCGGTGTTGCCAGCCTGTGCATTGGCGGCGGTGAAGCCACGGCCGTCGGCATCGAACTCTACTGAGGCACGCGCATGACGAACGCAACGTCCCGCCGCACGCGTACCGCGCTCATCCTGGGCGCGTCGCGCGGCATTGGTCTGGAGACCGTCAAGCAATACCGAACGGATGGCTGGCGCGTGATCGCCACCGTGCGCTCGCAAGCAGCGGCAGAAGAATTGCAGGCGCTGGGCGCGGAAACGCACGTGCTGGATCTGACTGACGCCAATGCCGTTGCCGGGCTCGCATGGAAGCTCGACGGCGAAGCGCTGGACGTGGCGATCTACGTAGCGGGCATCTACGGCCCGCGCACGCAGGGCGCCACGCCCGTCAGCCAGGCCGATTTCGATGCCGTGATGCACACCAATGTGTGGGGCCCGATGAGCGTGCTGCCCGCCGTGCTGCCCATGGTGGAAGCCGGACGCAATGGTGTGGACGAACCCGGCGGCGTGCTCGCCGTCATTTCCAGCCGCATGGGCAGCATCGGCGACATGGAGAGCAACGGCGGCTGGCTGTATCGCGCGAGCAAGGCAGCGGTGAACGCCGTGCTGCGCGCCGTGTCGATCGATGCCAAGAACGCCACGTGCCTGACCTTCCATCCGGGCTGGGTGCAGACCGACATGGGCGGCGCGGGCGCGGCCATCACGCCGCAGCAGAGCGTGGCCGGCATCCGCCGCGTGATTGCCGGCGCCACGCGCGCCGACAACGGCGGGTTCCGCAACTACGACGGCAGCGTCATTGCATGGTGAGGCCGGAACGATGCTGCTGACCCAAGAGCAAGAGATGATTCGCGACGCCATCCGCACCTTTGTGCGCGAGGCGATCACCCCGCACGCTGCCGCATGGGACCGCGATGCGACGTTCCCGAAAGACGTGCACCGCCAGCTCGGCGAGCTGGGCGCCTATGGCGTGGCTGTGCCGGAAGAACTCGGTGGCGCGGGGCTCGACTACCTGTCGCTGGCGCTGATCCTGGAAGAGATTGCTGCCGGCGACGGTGGCACCTCCACCGTCATTAGCGTGAACAACTGCCCCGTGTGCAGCATGCTGATGGCGTTTGCGAACGATGCACAGAAGCAGCAGTGGCTCGTGCCGCTGGCGCGCGGCGAGATGCTCGGCGCGTTCTGCCTGACCGAGCCGCATGTCGGCTCCGACGCATCGGCGCTGCGCACCACGGCCGTGCGCGATGGCGACCACTGGGTCTTGAACGGCGTGAAGCAGTTCATCACCAGCGGCAAGCATGCCGACGTGGCGATCGTCATGGCAGTCACCGACAAGGCCGCAGGCAAGCGCGGCATCAGCGCATTCCTGGTGCCGACCAAGACGCCGGGCTACATCGTCGCGCGGCTCGAAGACAAACTCGGCCAGCACTCGTCCGACACGGCGCAGATCGTGTTCGAAGACTGCCGCATCCCCGCCGATTGCCTGTTGGGCGAAGAAGGCGCGGGCTACAAGATGGCGCTGTCCGGGCTGGAAGGCGGCCGCATCGGCATTGCCGCACAGAGCGTGGGCATGGCGCGTGCGGCCTTTGAAGCCGCGCTGGCGTATGCCAAGGAGCGCGAGAGCTTCGGCCAGCCGCTGTTTGCGCACCAGGCGGTGCAGTTCCGCCTGGCCGAGATGGCGACGCGCGTCGATGTGGCGCGGCAAATGGTCTGGCATGCCGCCAGCCTGAAGGACGCCGGCCTGCCGTGCCTGAAAGAAGCGGCCATGGCCAAGCTCAACGCCAGCGAGATGGCCGAACGCGTCTGCTCCGACGCCATCCAGGTCTTCGGTGGTTACGGCTACGTCAGCGACTTTCCGGTGGAGCGCATCTACCGCGACGTGCGCGTGTGCCAGATCTACGAGGGCACGAGCGATATCCAGAAAATCTTGATCGCCCGCGCACTGGCGTAGGCGGTCTCAACTCTCAACGCACTAGGCATGACTGCAGTGACTTCCCCTGTTTCGAACCACCCGCGCTTTGACGCGATCCTCTTCGATTGCGACGGCGTGCTGGTCGACAGCGAACCCATCGTCAACCGCCTGATCTGGGAGATGCTGACCGAGCTTGGCATCAGCATCAGCCTCGAAGATTCCATCAAGCGCTTCCTCGGCAAGGCCATCCGCGAAGAGTTGGATGCGATTGCCGAGATGCGCGGCGCACCGCTGCCGCCGAACTGGCTGTCGACGTTCCAGGCGCGACGCAACGCGCTGCTCGAAGCCGAAGTGGAAGCCGTGCCGCATATCGGGCACGCCATCGATGTGCTCTCCAGGCTGGGCCTGCCGATGGCCGTGGCTTCAGGCGCGGATCGCATGAAGGTCGAGCTTCAACTCAACCGCACCGGGCTGATCGAGCACTTCCAGCCCACGGACGTGCGCATCTTTTCGGCCACGGAAGTCGCACGCAGCAAGCCCGCACCCGACGTGTATCTGCTCGCCGCCAGCAGCTTGGGGGTATCGCCCTCGCGCTGCCTGGTGATCGAAGACAGCCCTACGGGCGTCACCGCCGGGCACGCTGCCGGCATGACGGTGCTGGCATACGCGGGCCGCAATGCGCCCGGCCCACTGATCGCCGCTGGCGCCACGCGCGCGTTTACCGACATGCGCGAGCTGCCGGAACTGCCGGAGTTGCTGGCCTGATGCCTGCTGCACAAACCCGGTCCATCGGCCCAGCCGACGCTTGCCCGTGCGGCAACGGCGCCTACGCGCGCTGCTGCGGCCCGTTCCACGCGGGCGAGGCCGTGGCGGCCACCGCTGAGCAACTGATGCGCTCGCGCTACAGCGCCTATGCGCTGGGCGACACGGCCTACCTGCGGCGCACGTGGCATCCGTCCACCTGCCCTGTCGACCTGGAAACCAGCGAAGCAGACGCCGCCGCCACGCGCTGGCTCGGCCTGGACGTCAAGCGGCACACGCCGCAAGACGCCACGCACGCGACGGTGGAATTCGTCGCCCGCTACAAGGTGGGCGGCCGCGCGCATCGCCTGCACGAAACCAGCCGCTTCGTCCGCCTGGACGCCAGCGGCGCTGAATCCGCCGAAGGCCGTTGGCTGTACGTCGACGGCACTTTCCCTGACTGAACCGTACCGACCTTCCCGCACTGCTGCCATGCCGACGCTAGAGACCAAGCTGAACCCCCGCGCAGAAGACTTCAAGGCCAACGCCGATGCCATGCGCGCGCTCGTCGCCGACTTGCGCGACAAGGTTGCGCGCATCGCCCAGGGCGGCGGTGACGACGCCCGCGCCAAGCACCTCGCGCGCGGCAAGCTCCTGCCGCGCGACCGCGTGCAGCAACTGCTCGACCCCGGCACGCCGTTCCTGGAGTTCTCGCAACTGGCGGCGTATGGCATGTACGACGATGCAGCGCCGGGCGCCGGCATCATCACGGGCATCGGCCGCATCTCGGGGCAGGAATGCGTGATCGTCTGCAACGACGCCACGGTCAAGGGCGGCACGTATTACCCGATGACGGTGAAGAAGCATCTGCGCGCGCAGGAGATTGCCGAGCAGAACCACCTGCCCTGCGTCTACCTGGTCGATTCGGGCGGTGCCAACCTGCCGAACCAGGACGACGTGTTTCCCGACCGCGACCACTTCGGCCGCATCTTCTACAACCAGGCCAACCTGTCGGCCAAGGGCATCCCGCAGATTGCGGTGGTGATGGGCTCATGCACTGCCGGTGGCGCCTATGTGCCGGCCATGAGCGATGAATCGATCATCGTCAAGGAACAGGGGACGATCTTCCTGGCAGGCCCGCCGCTTGTGAAGGCCGCGACCGGCGAAGTGGTGAGCGCCGAAGACCTGGGCGGCGCAGATGTGCACACGCGGCTGTCGGGCGTGGCGGATTACCTCGCCAACAACGATTCGCACGCGCTGGCGCAAGCCCGCAGCATCGTCGCGCACCTGAACCGCCGCAAGCCGGAGCAGGTGCAGATTCATGCGCCGGTCGAACCGCGCTACGCAGCCGAAGAACTCTACGGCGTGATCCCGACCGACACGCGCAAGCCGTTCGACGTGCGCGAAGTCATCGCCCGCATCGTCGACGATTCCGCCTTTGACGAATTCAAGGCGCGCTATGGCACGACGCTGGTCTGCGGCTTTGCGCGCATCTGGGGCTACCCGGTCGGCATCATCGCCAACAACGGCATCTTGTTCTCTGAAGCCGCGTTGAAGGGCGCGCACTTCATCGAGCTGTGCTGCCAGCGCAAGATCCCGCTGGTGTTCCTGCAGAACATCACGGGCTTCATGGTCGGCCGCAAATACGAGAACGAAGGCATCGCCAAAAACGGCGCGAAGATGGTGACAGCGGTGGCGACGGCGCAGGTGCCGAAGTTCACGGTCATCATTGGCGGCTCATTCGGCGCGGGCAACTACGGCATGTGCGGCCGCGCCTATTCGCCGCGCTTCCTCTGGATGTGGCCGAACGCGCGCATCTCCGTGATGGGCGGCGAACAGGCCGCAAGCGTGCTCGCCACCGTGCGCCGCGACGGCATCGAAGCCAAGGGCGGCCAGTGGAGCGCCGATGAAGAGGCCACGTTCAAGGCGCCGATCCGCGACCAATATGAGCGCCAGGGCCATCCGTACTACGCCAGCGCCCGCCTGTGGGACGACGGCGTGATCGACCCCGCCGACACGCGCAGCGTGCTGGGCCTGGGGCTGTCGGCCAGCCTGAACGCACCGATCGGCGACATGAACTTCGGCGTGTTCCGCATGTAAGCGGGCCGCCCATCGAACAGGGATCTTCAGTGAACAGCAACATCGCGCGAACGTGGCGCAGCGCCTTGGCAGCCGTTGGCTGCGCGCTGCTGCTTGCCGCCGCGCATGCGAGTGAAACGGCGCCGCCGGGCATCAGCGAGACCATCGTGGAGGTGCCCAAGTCTGCGGGCATCTTCACCGTCAAGCTGGAGACGACCGTCTACAAGCCGGCCGGCGACGGGCCCTTCCCGCTCATCGTGCTCAATCATGGGAAGGCGCGCGGCAAGGCGGCATTCCAATCGCGTGCCCGTTACAGCGAGCAGGCTGCGGCGCTGGTCGCGCGTGGCTATGTGGTCGCCATTCCGATGCGGCAGGGGTTTTCCAAATCCGGCGGCGCGTATATCGGCAGCGGCTGCAATGTGGAAGCCAACGGCATCGTCCAGGCCGAAGACGTGGTGGCCGCACTCGACTACATGACCGCGCAGCCGTACGTGGACCGCAACCGCATCGTCGTCATGGGCCAGTCGCATGGCGGCCTGACCACCCTGGCCTTCGGCACCATCGCCTACCCTGGCGTGCGTGGGCTCGTGAACTTCGCCGGCGGCCTGCGCAACGACACCTGTGTCGACTGGGAAGACAACCTCGTGCGCGCCTTTGAGACGTACGGCCGCCAGGCACGCTACCCTTCGCTCTGGTTCTACGGCGACAACGACAGCTACTGGCCCAAGCCGATGCCCGACAGGATGTTTGCCGCCTACACCGCTGCCGGCGGCAAAGGCCGGCTGGTGGATTTCGGCAACTTCAAGAGCGACTCGCACGGCATGTTCGCAAGCCACGCGGGGTTGCGCATCTGGCTGCCGCAGGTCGACGCCTTCCTGCGCGAACTCGGTCTGCCCGCAGGCCCGGTGCAAGCGGTGGCGCCGGGCGGCAACGCAGAAGCCTCCGGCGCCGACGACCCCAAAGCCGACACCAACAAGGACCCCGAATGAACGCTTTCGAGACCCTCGCCTTCGCGCAGCACGGCGCCGTCACCACGCTCACGCTGAACCGGCCCGACGTGCGCAACGCCTTCAACGAAACGGTCATCGCCGAACTGACCGGCGCGTTCCGCGCGCTGGCGGCCGAGCCAAGCGTGCGCGCCATCGTCCTGTCCGGCAACGGGCCTGCGTTCTGCGCGGGCGCCGACCTGAACTGGATGAAGAAGATGGCCGGCTACTCGGATGACGAAAACCGCGCCGACGCCCTGCGCCTGGCCGAGATGCTGCGCGCCATCTACACCTGCCCCAAGCCTGTGATCGCGCGCGTGCAGGGCGACACGTATGCCGGCGGCGTCGGCCTGGTCGCCGCGTGCGACATCGTCGTCGCTGTCGACACGGCCAACTTCTGCCTGTCGGAAGCGAAGCTCGGCTTGATCCCGGCCACCATCAGCCCGTATGTGATTCGCGCCCTGGGCGAGCAGGCATCGCGCCGCTACTTCATCACCGCAGAACGCTTTTCCGCTGCCGAAGCGCATCGCCTCGGCCTCGTGCATGAGCTGGTGAGCGCAGATGCCCTCGACGCGAAGGTGGCCGACATCACTGCCGCGCTGGTCGCCAACAGCCCGAACGCCGTGCGTGAGAGCAAGCGCCTCGTGCGCGAGGTGTCGGGTGCCGCGATCAACGACGCCCTGCTGGCCGACACCGCTGAACGCATCGCCGCCATTCGCGCTTCGGAAGAAGGCCGCGAAGGCGTGCAAAGTTTCCTGGGCAAGCGCAAGCCGAACTGGCTGCTGCCGGCCTGACCCGCATAACAACGAAACCACGCATCACTCGAAGGAAGTCCTCATGCAATCCACTCCGCTCAACTTCGTGCCGAACGCCGCCAAGGTGCCGCCCACGCCCGGGCAGAATCCCAACGCCCGCTGGAGCCGCGAAGCCATCGAAGCGCTGTTCGCGCTGCCGTTCAACGACCTGCTGTTCCAGGCGCAGCAGGTGCACCGCGCCAACTTTGATGCGAATGCCGTGCAGCTCTCGACGCTGCTGTCCATCAAGACCGGCGGCTGCCCCGAAGACTGCTCGTACTGCCCGCAATCGGCGCGCTACGACACCGGTGTCGAGGCTGAAAAGCTGATGCCGATCGACGAAGTGCTGGAAGCCGCCTCGCGCGCCAAGCAAAACGGCGCGAGCCGCTTCTGCATGGGCGCCGCCTGGCGCAACCCCAAGCCGCATCAGCTCGACGCCGTGGCCGACATGGTGCGCGGCGTGAAGGCGATGGGGCTGGAGACCTGTGTGACGCTGGGCATGCTCAAGCAGGAACAGGCCGCGCAATTGAAGGAAGCGGGCCTGGACTACTACAACCACAACCTCGACACTGCGCCCGAGTTCTACGGCGAAATCATCACCACGCGCACGTACCAGGACCGGCTCGATACGCTCGAGCACGTGCGTGACGCCGGCATCAACGTGTGCTGCGGCGGCATCGTCGGGCTGGGGGAATCGGTGCACGAGCGTGCGGGCCTGATCGCCGAACTGGCGAACATGGAGCCGTATCCGGACTCGGTGCCCATCAACAACCTGGTGAAGGTGGAAGGCACGCCGCTGGCGGGCAACGATGAACTGGACCCGTTCGATTTCGTGCGCACGATTGCCGTGGCGCGCATCACGATGCCCAAGGCGATGGTGCGGCTCTCCGCTGGCCGCGAGGCGATGGACGATGCCTTGCAGGCGCTGTGCTTCATGGCGGGCGCCAACTCGATCTTCTATGGCGAGAAGCTGCTGACGACGGACAACCCAGAGGCGGATGCGGATCGGAAGCTGCTGGCGCGGTTGGGGATGCGGGTGGAGGTGCAGGATCACATGCACCATGAATCGCATGCGGCGGCGCAGTCTTCGCATTGCCATATCGACATTACGCCTGCGGACTGATGCTTTTGACGGGAGGTGGTTTTTGTTTTTGTGTTGGTGGTCTGCCTCCCTTTCGTCCCCTGCCGGGGCCGACTCACTTTCTTTGTCTTGCCAAAGAAAGTAAGCAAAGAAAGGCGCGCCCGAGATGGCGAAGGATTCCTTGAATTTATGTCGCAGAGAGGGAGAGGAGGCAAACTCGCTTCGCTCAGACAGCCTCCTCTCTTTTTCCTCTCTGCAACAGAAATTCAAGGCGCCATCTAGGGCAAGGTACGGCCACACCATCGCAGTGCAAACGCAGTAGTGGGTACGCGGCAAAACGCGGAGCGAAGCAAAGGGCAGCAAGCAAAAGCAACAGCAACAGCAACAGCAACAGCAACAATCAAGAGCCTGATGGGGCACGCACACCAACGGTTCGGCCGTTGACGTTCCTGCCCTAGATGGCGCCTTGAATTTTTGTAAGCGGGCGGAAACAAGACGGGAAACTGTCTGAGCGCAGCGAGTTTTTCCCGTCTCCGCCCGGTTACGAAAATTCAAGGAGGGGGTCGCCATCTCGGGCGCGCCTTTCTTTTGCCTACTTTTCTTTGGCAAGACAAAGAAAAGTAGGTCGTGCCCGGCAGGGTACGAAACAGGGATGGACCAAAACCGCCCGCCCCGGCAGGGGATGAAACAAGGGACGCACCACAAGTGCAAAAGATGCAGAGAACACCGGAGACACACCAAAAATGATCACCAAGCTCCTCATCGCCAACCGAGGCGAAATCGCCTGCCGAGTCGCCGCCACCTGCCGCAAGCTCGGCATCCGCACGGTCGCGGTCTACTCCGATGCCGACGCCAACGCCCGCCACGTCGCGGCCTGCGACGAAGCCATCCACATCGGTGAGCCCGCCGCCCGCGACAGCTACCTGCGCGCCGACCGCATCCTCGAAGCCGCACGCGCAACGGGCGCCCAGGCCATCCACCCCGGCTACGGCTTCCTGTCGGAAAACGAAGCCTTTGCCAAGGCCTGCGCAGACGCCGGCATCGTCTTCGTCGGCCCGCCGGCATCGGCCATCGAAGCGATGGGCAGCAAGAGCGCGGCGAAGGCGCTGATGGAGAAGGCCGGCGTGCCCCTCGTCCCGGGTTACCACGGCGACAACCAGGACGCAGGATTCCTGCGCACACAGGCCGATCGCATCGGCTACCCGGTGCTTATCAAGGCGAGCGCGGGCGGCGGCGGCAAGGGCATGCGCGTGGTCGAATCGGGCGATGCGTTCGAAGCCTCGCTGGCCTCGGTCAAACGTGAGGCATCGTCCAGCTTTGGTGACGACCGCGTGCTCATCGAGAAGTACCTCACGCGCCCGCGCCACATTGAAATCCAGGTGTTTGCCGACAGCTTCGGCGACGCCGTCTATCTGTTCGAGCGCGACTGCTCGGTGCAGCGCCGCCACCAGAAGGTGCTGGAAGAAGCCCCCGCCCCGGGCATGACGCTGGACCGCCGCCGCGCGATGGGCGAAGCCGCCGTGGCGGCCGCACGCGCCGTGGGCTACGTGGGTGCCGGCACGGTCGAGTTCATCGTCGATGAAGACGGCACGTTCTACTTCATGGAGATGAACACGCGCCTGCAGGTCGAGCACCCGGTCACCGAAATGATCACGGGCGAAGACCTCGTCGAATGGCAATTGCGCGTGGCCTCCGGGGAGCCGCTGCCGCGCTCGCAAGACGAGTTGCACATCCACGGTCACGCGCTGGAAGCACGCATCTACGCAGAAAACCCGGAGCGCGATTTCCTGCCCTCCATCGGCACGCTGAAGGTGCTGCGCACACCGGCAGCGGTGGAATTTACCCTGGGCGCACAGGCCAATGGCGAACCTGCCGCCGTGCGCATCGACGCGGGCGTGCGGGAGGGCGATGCCATCAGCCCCTATTACGACCCGATGATCGCCAAGCTCATCGTCTGGGGCCGTGACCGTGAAGAAGCGCTGGCGCGCATGCTGCAGGCGCTGGGCAGCTTCCACCTGGTGGGGCTGTCGTCCAACGTGGCGTTCCTGCGCCGGCTGGTTGCATCGAAGCCGTTTGCGACCGCCGATCTGGATACCGGCCTGATCGCCCGCAATCACGACACGCTGTTCCCTGCCGCAGCGGACGTGCCGCAAGACGCCATCGCCCTGGCCGTGGCTGCGCTGCTCGCCCGCGAGGCACGCAGCCTGCGCACCGATACGCGCGATCCGCATTCGCCGTGGGCGCGCGGCAGCGGCTGGCGTCTGAACGGCGCGGCAGAGCGCACGCTGCGTTTCACGCATGGCGATCAGGCCATCGACGCCACGCTCGTCTACGGCCGCGACGGCTCGCGACTGAAAGTTGGCGACAGCGAAGCGCCCTTCACCTCGCAGCGCCATGCCGAGACCTTCACCGTTGCGCTCGGTTCGCACAAGGCGACCGGCCAGGTGCATGTGGACGGCGACACGTTCCACGTCTTCACGGGCGGCGCGCACTGGACACTCGAGCGCCACGACCCGCTCGCCCATGCCGGCGAGGCCGACGAGGAAGGCGGCAAGCTGACGGCGCCGATGCCCGGCAAGGTCATCGCCGTGCTGGCCGCCCCTGGGCAAACCGTCACCAAGGGCGCACCGCTGGTCGTCATGGAGGCCATGAAGATGGAGCACACGCTCACGGCACCGGCCGACGGCGTCGTCGAATCGGTGTTGTATGGCGTGGGCGATCAGGTGACGGAAGGTGTGCAGTTGCTGGCGTTCAAGCCCGCCGAATGACGCCCGAGGGGGCCGCCACACGCCTTGGCGGCCCCTGCTACACTGCTTGACGTATACGTCAATCACCCGCATTGAAGTCGCCCCACATGCACATCCAGATCTACACGCCCGACGGCAAGCCCCAACCCTGGCTCGATGGTTTTGCGCAGGCACTTCCTGAGGCACGCCTGTCGGTGTGGGAGCAAGGCGCGGCGCAGGATGCCGACTACGCCGTGGTCTGGCAGCCGCCCGCCGACATGCTGCGCGATCGCCGCGATCTGCGCGCGGTGTTCAACCTCGGTGCGGGCGTCGATGCGATCCTGGGCCTGCGTGCGCAAGCGCCCGATGCCATCCCCGAAGGCCTGCCGATCGTGCGGCTGGACGACGCCGGCATGGCCGCGCAGATGGGGGAATACGTCACACACGCCGTCCTGCGATTCTTCCGCCGGCTCGATGAATACGAGCGCCAGCAGCAAGCGAAGATGTGGCGCTTCCTCAAGCCGTTCAACCGCGATGAGTTTGTCGTCGGCGTGCTGGGCCTGGGCGTGCTGGGTACGCACATCGCCAGGACGCTGGCAGGCTTCGGCTTTCCGGTGCGCGGCTGGAGCCGCTCCGCCAAGCACGTCGACGGCGTCGATTGCCGGGCCGGCATCGATGCGCTGTCAGGCTTTCTCGCCGGCACGCGCGTGCTTGTCAACGTGCTGCCGCTGACGGCCGACACTGAAAACGTGATCGACGCAAAGCTGCTCGCTCAACTCGCGCCGGGCGCGTTCGTCGTCAACGTGGCGCGCGGTAAGCATGTCGTGGAAGACGACCTGCTGGCCGCCGTGCGCAGCGGTCACATTGCCGGCGCCGCGCTCGACGTATTCCGCACCGAGCCGCTGCCCGCCGACCACCCGTTCTGGACCGAACCGCGCATCCACATCACGCCGCACATTTCGGCGCTGACGCTGCGCGAGGTCAGCATTGCCCAGATCGCGCGCAAGATCCGTGCGCTGGAAGCAGGCGAGCCGATTGCCGGCATCGTCGATCTGCAACGAGGTTATTGAGATGAGCTACCCGCAATATGTGAAGGTGGTCGAGGTCGGCCCGCGCGACGGTCTTCAGAACGAGAAGGCACCGGTCTCCACCGACACCAAGGTCGAGCTGGTGAACCGTTTGTCGGACGCAGGTTTCGTCAACGTGGAAGCCGCGTCGTTCGTGTCGCCCAAGTGGGTACCGGCGATGGCCGACGGCGCTGACGTCATGGCGCGCATCCAGCGCCGGCCGGGCACGCTGTACTCCGTGCTCACGCCCAACATGAAAGGTTTCGAAGGCGCTGCTGCAGCGGGTGCGGACGAGATCGTGATCTTCAGCGCCGCCAGCGAGGCCTTTGCGCAGAAGAACATCAACTGCACGATCGCCGAATCGATCGAACGCTTTGTGCCGGTGGCCAAGGCCGCCAAGGATGCGGGCATTCGCGTGCGCGGGTCGATCTCGTGTTCGCTGGGCTGCCCGTATCAGGGCGAGGTGCCGGTGTCGTCGGTGGTGGACGTCATCAAGCGCATGGCCGACCTCGGCTGCGACGAGATCGACATTGCCGACACCATCGGCGTGGGCACCGCCGGGCAGGTGAAAACCGTGATGGAAGCTGCCGCGGCGACGTTCCCGATCGACCGCCTCTCAGGCCATTTCCATGACACGTACGGCCAGGCACTGGCCAACATCCACGCCAGCCTGGAAGTCGGCATCGCCATCTTCCACGCGTCGGTGGCAGGGCTGGGCGGCTGCCCGTATGCCAAGGGCGCGACCGGCAACGTCGCCACCGAAGACGTGCTGTACCTGCTGCACGGCCTGGGTATCCGCACCGGCATCGACCTGGACAAAGTGGTGCTGGCGGGTGACTTCATCTCGCAAGCCATCGGCCGCCCGACTGCCTCGCGTGCGGGCCGCGCGCTGCTGCTCAAGCTGCAGGACCAGATAGCCCAGGCCTGCATCTGAACCCCATCAAGAACAACGACGATGACCGCGACCGATACGAACACCCCGCTGCCTGAATCCGCCCAACGCGTGGCCGACCACCTCCGTACGCTCGGCTACGAAAAAGCCATCGTGATGCTGCCGGCCACCGGCAAGACCTCCGCTGAAGCGGCTGCTGGGCTCGGCTGTTCGGTGGCGGAGATCGCCAAGTCGATCATCTTCCGCCGTGCGGAAGACGACGTGCCGGTGCTGGTGATCGCCAGCGGCACTAATCGTGTCGACGAGGCAAAGGTTTCAGCGCACGTGGGCGCGCTGGCCAAGGCCGATGCGAAGTTCGTACGCGAGAAGACCGGTTACGCCATCGGCGGCGTGTGTCCGGTCGGCCATGCGGTCAAGCCTGTGATGCTGCTCGATCAAGACCTGTTCCAATACGACAGCGTGTGGGCCGCGGCCGGCCACCCGCATGCCGTGTTCAACCTGACGCCTGCCGAGCTGGAAGCGATGACCGGCGCGCCCGTGGCCGACATCGCCCAGCGCGACTGATCGCCCAAGCATGGACGCCTGCACCCGCGCGCAATTGAAGCGCTCGCTCGGCAAGCTGCGCAATAGCCGCGCGCAGGCCGAGCGCGCCCAGCCAGTGGCATCGCCGTGCATCAGCGTGTGCAAGATGGACGACGCGCGCGGCTTGTGTATCGGCTGCATGCGCACCATCGACGAAATTGCCGCGTGGTCGACCATGGACGACACCGCCCGCCTGACCGTGTGGAAAACCTTGCCAGAGCGCGCCTGCGCCTGGCTCAACGACGCGTCCTGCGCGTGAGCACCCATCACCATGGCCGAACACGACATCGTCACCTTGCCTGATTCGATGCGCGTGTTCGAGCGCGGCTGGCTGTCGTCCAGCAACATCCTGTTCTTCGATGAGGAAGCGCATGGCGGCTGCGCGCTGGTGGACACCGGCTACCTCACGCACGCCCCGCAAACCGTCGCGCTGGTGCAGCACGCGCTGCAAGACAAGCCGCTGCGCCGTCTGCTGAACACGCATCTGCATTCCGACCACTGCGGCGGCAATGCAGCGCTGCAGGCCCTCTACGGCAGTCACACGCGCGTACCCGCCGCGCAGATCGACGACGTGCGCCGCTGGGATACCGATGCCCTCAGCTACGGCCCCACTGGCCAGCAATGCGCACGCTTCGCGTTGCCTGACAGCGATGCCGACGCGGGCCTGGCCGACGGCATGACCGCGCGACTGGGCGGCTTCGACTGGCAGGTCATCAGCGCACCCGGGCACGACCCGCACGCGGTCATCCTGTTCAGCGCGGACACGCGCGTGCTGATCTCTGCCGATGCGTTGTGGGAACGCGGCTTTGGCGTGATCTTTCCCGAGCTGGAAGGCGAGAGCGGCTTTGCCGAACAGCAGGCCATTCTTGAGCGCATCGCGCAGCTTGATGCGCGCGTGGTCATTCCCGGACACGGCCGGCCGTTCACCAACGTCAACGCCGCGATTGACGCTTCGTTGGGGCGGCTGGCCTATCTGCGTGCAGACCCCGAGCGCAACGCGCTGCACGCCATCCGCGTGCTGGTGAAGTTCAAGCTGCTGGAGCAGCAGGCGCTGTCGCGCGACGCGCTGTTCGCGTGGTTCACGCAGACGACGTTGATGCCGCGCTTGCAAGCCCGCTTCTTCGCGAGCCAATCGATGGAGGCATTGCTGGATGCTGCGATTGCGGCGCTGGTCAAGGCCGGTGCCGCCACCGTCGAACACGGCCGCATCCTGAACCGCGATTGACGTGCCGCGCGGTGGCGATGCCCCGCTACAATGCAGCGACGTTTCTTCTCTCCGCCTGGGCATGCCGAAAGCCGCCACATCCGCTCCGCCGGAATCCGCCACCGAAGCCGCCACTGAAGCCGCCACTGAAGCCAAAGCACCGCGCCGCAAGCGCGGCCGCCCCGCGCAGGATGCCAACGAGGGCTTGCGCCGCGCGCTGATCGAGCAATCGGCCCGACTGTTCCGCGAGAAGGGCTACGGCAACACCACGGTGCGCGACATTGCGGCGGCCACGGGCGTGCATGCGGGCAGCTGGTTCTACTACTTCAAGACCAAGCAGGACATCCTGCAAGCCGTGATCGAGCATGGCCTGACCGTCGCGCTGGCGGATATCGAAGCCATCGATATCGAAGACCTGCCGCCGCGCGAGGCGATGCGCCAGCTCGTGCGCGCACACCTCCATACGCTGCTCGCACCGAACCAGGATTTCATTCCGGTGATGCTGTACGAGTGGCGCTCGCTCGACGCACAAGCGCAGGAACGCATCATCGCGCTCAAGGACCGGTATGAAGGCATCTGGACGCGCGTGATCGACCGTCTGCACGCCTCCGGCGAGTGGGCACAACCAACACCTGTTGACCGCCTGCTGATGTTCGGCGCACTCAACTGGACGGCGCAGTGGTATCAGGCGGGCGCTGGCATCAGCATCGACGCACTGGCCGATCAGGCGGTGCTGTTCATCCTGCGTACGCCGCCCCAGCCGGTGGCTTAGTCCACGTTAGCGCGCATCGCCCTCGAACAGCGTCTGGTTGGCGCTGCGCAGCACGTGCTTCTGGATCTTGCCGGTCGCAGTCATGGGCAGCTTGTCGACCACGGCGATGTGCTTGGGCACCTCAAAGCTGCCGAGATGCGCCCGACAATGCGCCTGCAGCGCGGCGGCATCGGCCTGTGCATCGGGCTTGAGGCAGACAAACGCCGCCACCGCTTCCACCCAGTGCGCGTGCGGCAAGCCGACCACTGCCGCATTCGCCACGGCCGGGTGCCGTAGCAACACTTCTTCCACTTTGACCGACGGGACGTTCTCGCCGCCGGTCTTGATCATGTCCTTGATGCGGTCTTTGAACTGAAGCTGGCCGTCGGCATCCCACATGCCGAGGTCACCTGTGTGGTGCCAGCCGAAGCGGCGCGCGTTGGCCGTGGCCTGCGGGTCCTTGTAGTAGCCGAGCATGACGTTGGGGCCACGGTGCACGATCTCGCCCAACTGGTTCGGGCCGAGCAGATTTCCTTGATCGTCCATCACCGCTGCTTCGTTCACCATGCACGGCTGTCCCCAATAGTTGCCGGTGCGCTGCAGTTGCTGGTCAGGCGCGAAGTACATCGTCATCGGAAAAATTTCGGTCTGCCCGGAGCCGAGGGCAAAGTTGGGGCACACCTCGGCAATCAGGCGTTCGAGCAGCGGCCTGGCCATCGGCGCCATCGCATAGAGGCACAGGCGCAGGCTTGAGAGATCGCGCTGCGCACGCAGCGGATGCTGCAGCAGCGCGGCGTACATGAGCGGCAAGCCGAACAGTTGCGTGATGCGTTCGTTGGCAATCGCGTCGAGCAGCGCCGCCGGGTCAAAGCCGCGCTGTATGACAAGCGTTGCACCCACCATGATCGCGGATGCAGCCGTCGCAAACTGCGCGCAGTGGAACATCGGCAGCAGGCACGAGAACACGTCGGTCTCATTCAGATTCAGGCCGGCGACGTTGGACATCAGCGCGGCATGCACCGAGCGGTGCGAGTGCATTGCGCCCTTTGGCCGCCCGGTCGTGCCGCTGGTGTACATGATGAGCGCGAGATCGCGATCGTCGATCACCACGGCGGGCAGCGTATCGGCGTGGCCTTGCAGCGCTTGCTCCACGGTTTGCGGGCCATCGGCAACCGGTGCGCCGAAGCATTGATGCGCTGGGAGCCCGAGCGCCGCCAGCGTGTCGCGCAGCGCCGGGTACAGCGCCGCGTCGATCACCACGTGTCGCGCCTCGGCATGTTCAAGGATGTAGCGCACGTCTTCCGGCCCGAGCATCGCATTGATCGGCACCCAAACCAGCCCCGCCTTGAGAATGCCGTACGCAGCCACCAGGAACTGCGCGGAATTCCCACACACCATCGCGACCTTGTCGCCGGGCCTGAGGCCGCTTGCAAGCAACGCGTGCGCATAGCGGTTGCTGTCTGCATTGAGTTCGCCATGCGTCATGCGGTGCGGGCCGTCCACCAGCGCGACCTTCGCGCCGAACTTGCGCGCACTGCGATGCAACGTATCGCCCAGCGTCACCCGGTTCAGCAGGTTGGCTTCAAGCGTGGTGTCTGGCGTGGCTTCGGACATGGGACGTCTCCTATGGACTGCATTGACTGCATTGACCGCATGAACTGCACGACAAAACGATGGATCAGACCGGCAATGCAGCCGTCAGGCCGCGGCAATCTCCATCAACAACCCACCAGGCGCAACCTGGGCCCCGACCTGGGTGAACAGCCCCTTCACCTCGCCAGCGAGCGGCGCGGCAATGCTGTGCTCCATCTTCATCGCCTCGACCACCAGCAGCACCTGACCGGCGCTGACTGCCTCGCCTTCGGCCACGTGTACGGCAACCACGCGACCGTTCATCGGTGCACTGATGCGGCCGCTGCCGGTTTGCGCGCCGCTGCGCTCGGCCTTGGCGTAGGTGGTGTCGATGGCGGTGTGTTCGATGCCATTCAGCACGAAGTGGCAAGCGCCGGCCGTGACGGCGTAATCCACCGCGTCAAACGTGTCGCCGAGCGCCAGCGTGATGCGACCGTCGCCCTCTGACACAAGCGCCCCCTGCGTGGCACCGCCGTCCCAGGTCACCTCCCATTGCTGCGCACCGAGCGCACGCACGCGCATGTCGATGACTTCACCGTCGAGCGTGAAGCGGCACAGCGTGGGATACGTGCGGCTGCTGGCCCAGCCATGCAGCTCTGCGGGATAGCGGCGTGCGGCGTCCTGGCGCAGGTACGTGAGCAGCACGGCAGCGGCCTGGCAGACCGCGGCGTCGGGTACGGGCGCCTGCCGCGTCGCCGCCGGGAAATGGCGGTCGATGAACGCCGTCGACACATCGCCGGCAAGAAACGCCGGATGCGCCAAGCAGTCGCGCAGAAACGCCCGGTTGGTCGGCAAGCCAAGCAGCAGGCAATCGTCCAAGGCGTGCGCAAGACGCCGGCAGGCATCGGCGCGGTCGGTGCCGTGCGCGACGATCTTGGCGAGCATCGAGTCGTAATAGGGCGAAACGACGAGCCCGTCGGCCAACGCGTGGTCCGTGCGCACGTTTCCGGGCGCACGCCAGCGGGCGACGGTGCCGCTTTGCGGCAGGAAATTCTGCTGCGGGTCTTCTGCGCAGAGCCGCACTTCGATGGCGTGCCCACCTTGCGCGCGGCGTGCATCGATGGAGTCTTGCGCAAGCGGCAGCGGCTCGCCCAGCGCTACGCGCAACTGCCACTCGACCAGATCGACGCCGACGATCGCTTCGGTCACCGCATGCTCGACCTGCAGGCGCGTGTTCATCTCCATGAAGTAGAACGCGCCGTCTGGGGCGAGCAGAAACTCCAGCGTGCCCGCTCCCACGTAGCCGATGGCGCGTGCCGCCGCCACCGACACCGCGCCCATGCGCGCGCGTAGTTCGTGCGATATGGCCGGTGACGGCGATTCTTCAATCACCTTCTGATGCCGGCGCTGCACCGAGCAATCGCGCTCCCCGAGGTGGACCACATTGCCGTGCGTATCGGCAAAGACTTGAATCTCGATGTGGCGCGGCTCGACGATGGCTTTTTCGAGGATCAACTCGCCCGAGCCGAACGCGTTCTCCGCTTCGGAGCGGGCAGACTGCAGCGCCGCCGCAAAGTCCTCCGCCCGGTCTACGCGCCGCATGCCGCGCCCACCGCCACCAGCGGCCGCCTTGATCATCACCGGGTAGCCAATCCGAGCGGCTTCCTCCGTCATGCGCTCGGCGGATTGATCTGCGCCTTGATAGCCCGGCACGCACGGTACGCCGGCGGCTTCCATGAGGCGCTTGGCGCCGGCCTTGTTGCCCATTGCGCGGATCGCATCTGCGGGTGGGCCGATGAAGACGAGGCCGGCATCCGCGCATGCGCCGGCAAAGGCATCGCTCTCGGCCAGAAAGCCATAGCCTGGATGGACCGCCTGTGCGCCCGATTTGCGCGCGGCCTCCAGCAACGCCGCAATGTTCAGGTACGAAGCCTGCGGTTGCGATGCGCCAATCGGCAATGCCAGATCAGCCGCGCGGCAATGCGGCGCATCGCGGTCAGCGTCGGAATACACGGCAACGGTGCGCATGCCAAGGCGACGCGCCGTGCGCATGATGCGCAAGGCGATCTCGCCCCGGTTGGCGATGAGGACCGAGCGGAAGGCGGCATGCGGGGCGGCCATCGTTCAGCCCTTCTTGCCCGGCAGCGTGTTCATGTATTTGCAGATGATGCCGAGCATCACCTCGTCCGCGCCGCCGCCAATGGAGCCCAGGCGCCCGTCGCGGTAATAGCGCGAGACCGGGTTGTCCCACGTGAAGCCCATGCCGCCCCAGAACTGCAGGCAGGCATCGGGCACGATGCGCGCGAGGCGCCCGGCCTTGAGCTTGGCCATCGATGCCAGCTCCGTCACGTCCTGCCCGTTGATGTACAGGTCGCAGGCGCGATACGTGAGCGCGCGCAGCGCTTCCACCTCCGTCTTCAGCTCGGCCAGCTTGAAGTGCACCCACTGGTTGTCGAGCAGGCTGGCGCCGAAGAGCTTGCGCTCGCGCGCGTACTCGGCGGTGGTCTCGATGCACATCGTCATCGTCGCCAGGCTGCTGGCCGCGGCCCACAGGCGCTCTTCCTGGAACTGCAGCATCTGGTACGTGAAGCCCTTGCCTTCCTCGCCGATGCGGTAGCGCTGCGGCACGCGTACGTCGTCAAGGTAGATGAGGCCCGTGTCCGACGAGTTCATGCCGATCTTGCGGATCTTCTTGCCGACCGACACGCCCTTCGTGTTCATCGGCACGATGATGAGCGACTTGTTGCGGTGGGCAGGGTCGTCCGACGTGTTGGCCAGCAGGCACATCCAGTCAGCTTGCAGGCTGTTGGTAATCCACATCTTGCTGCCGTTGATGATGTAGTCGTCGCCGTCCTTGCGCGCGGTGGTCTTGATGCTCGCCACGTCGGAGCCGGCGCTCGGCTCCGATACGCCAACGCAGGCCACCGCATCGCCGCTGATGGCGGGGGCGAGAAACTGTGCGCGCAGTTCGTCCGAACCGAAGCGCGCGAGCGCGGGCGTCGCCATGTCGGTCTGCACGCCAATCGCCATCGGCACGCCGCCGCAGTGGATGTGGCCAAGCGTTTCGGCCATTGCCATCGCATACGAATAGTCGAGGCCCAGGCCGCCGAATTCGGTCGGCTTGGCAATGCCGAGAAAACCCAGCTCGCCCATCTTCTTGAAGAGCTGCTTGGCGGGAAACATCTCGGCCGCTTCCCATTCATCCACGTATGGGTTGATGTCGCTGTCGATGAAGCGTTTCAGGTTGCGCTGCAGTTCCTGGTGCTCGTGGGTGAAGTGCATGGTGTCTCGCTCCGTTGTCCTGGTGTGCTGGGCTGTTCGTGTATGGGTTCGGGGTAGCTACGGGCGCGCAACGCCAAACTGGATCGGATGCAGCGTTCGCCTGCGCGCTTCGTCGCACACGCCAAGCACGCAGGCGAGCACCTTGCGCGTATCGCGCGGGTCGATCACGCCGTCGTCCAGCAGCCGCCCCGAAATGGTGAACGCGTCGGACTGCCGCTCGAACGTGTCGATCACCTTGGCGCGCATCGCTTCAATGGCGTCATGGTCGACGGTCTGCGTCTTGCGTTGCATGCTCGCGGCCATCACCGTCGCCATCGTGCCGGCGGCCTGCTCGGCGCCCATCACGGCCGTCTTGGCGTTGGGCCAGCTGAAGCAGAAATCCGGAAAGAAGCCGCGCCCCGACATGCCGTAGTTGCCCGCCCCGAACGACGCACCGCAATGCACGGTGATGCGCGGCACGGTGGCGTTGGCCATGGCCTGGATCATCTTCGAGCCATGCTTGATCATGCCGGCCTGCTCCGACGCCTTGCCGACGATGAAACCGGTGGTGTTTTGCAGATACAGCAGCGGCGTATCGGACTGGCAGCAGGCCTGGATAAAGTGCACCACCTTGGTGGCGCCCGCCGGGTCCAGCGGCCCGTTGTTCGTGATGACGCCGACGCGCATACCGCAGATGGCCGCGTGCCCGGTGACGGTGCCGGGGCCGTAGTCGGGCTTGAACTCCAGGAAATCCGACCCGTCGGCAATGCGCGCAATCACCTCGCGCATGTCGAGCGGTTTGCGATGATCGGTGAGCGCAATCCCAAGCAGTTCTTCCGCATCAAAGCGCGGCGGCGCGTATGGCCTGTCCGGTGTCGGCACATCGCGGTTCCAGTCGAGCGCGGCAACAACTTCGCGCGCGATGCGCAGCGCATCGGCGTCGTCTTCGGCCAGGTATTCGGCCAGGCCCGAGGTGGTGGCGTGCATCTCGGCCCCGCCCAGCTCTTCTTCGGTGGCGATCTCGCCCGTGGCGGCTTTCAGCAACGGTGGGCCGGCGAGGAAGGCGCGCGCCCGGTCGCGCACCATCACCACGTAGTCCGACAGGCCCGGCATGTAGGCGCCGCCCGCCGTGCTCGAACCATGCACCACGCTGATCACCGGAATGCCCGCCGCCGACAGCCGCGCGAGCCAATAGAAGCCGCTGCCGCCGTGGATGAACGTCTCCACGCGATAGGTCAGCAGGTTGGCGCCGGCCGATTCGACAAGGTGGATGAACGGCAGCTTCTGCTCCAGCGCAATGGCCTGCGCGCGCTGGAACTTCTCGATGCCCATCGGCTGCACGGCCCCTGCGTCGATGCCCGCGTCGTCGACGATGATCATCGCGCGCACACCGCTCACCCAGCCGATGCCCGCGATGAAGCCTCCACCGGGAATCGAGCGCGTCGGGTCTGCGTGGTCGAGGCAAAAGCCCGCCAGCGTCGACAGCTCAAGAAACGGCGCGCCGGCATCGAGCAGGCGGCCCAGCCGGTCGCGCGGCAGCAGTTGCCCGCGCTGCGCGAAGCGCGCGCGCGAGGCTTCGGACTTGTCGCGCGTGCGGTCTTCCAGCGCGCGCAACCGGCCGACGAGTTCCGTGAGCGCAGCATGGTTCTGCCGATACGCGTCGCTCTGCGGCACGATGCGCGATTCAAGTGCCGGCATGGCGGTCCTCCTCGCCTTGCAGCACCTTGGGCGTCACGGCCAGGTGGAAGCCGTTGAACGGCTCGGCACCATGGCGCGGAGCCGGCATCGGCGAACCGGGCCGCACGTTCGGGCGGCCGCCGTCCACGCGCAACGTCGTGCCGGTAATGAACGCAGCGGCTTCCGAGAGCAGATACACGATGGCCGAAGACACTTCCGCCTCGGTGGCAAAGCGACCAAGCGGCACGGTCGAAGGCATGCTGCGGATGGTCTCGGCCATCCACGGCGGATACGCATCCATGCCCGACGACGCCACGTAGCCCGGCGCCACCGCGTTCACGCGCACGCCGTACTGCGCCCACTCGAACGCGGCCGTCTCCGTGAAGTTGACCATGCCCGCACGCGCCGCACCGGAGTGGCCCATGTTCGGCATGCCGCCCCACATGTCGGCCACGATGTTGACGATGGCGCCGCCGCGCTGCTGCATCGCCTGGTTCAGGCACTCGCGCGCCATCAGGAAGCCGCCCGTCAGGTTCGTCTGCACGACGGCTTCCCAGCCCTTGGCGGAAATGTCCTTGAGCGGGGCCGGAAACTGCCCGCCCGCGTTGTTGACCAGCGCGTCGATGCGGCCGTGTTCGCCGTAGATGTGCGCGACGGTCGCTTGCACAGCGGCCTCGTCGCGGATGTTGCAGACGTAGGCGTGCGCGGTGCCGCCGGCTTCGACGATCTCCGTGCGCACGGCGGCGAGCTTCTCTGCATTGCGCCCCACCAACGCGACCGCCGCGCCCAGCGACGCCAGCTCATGCGCGGTGCACCGGCCGATGCCGCTGCCGCCACCCGTCACCACGGCCACTTGGCCCTGGAACAGCCCCGGTCGAAAGACTGAGCGATACATGGTGTTCTCCCCTGAATGCGCGCGTTACGTCCTTAGGCCCTTAGACCCAGCCGAGTTGGCGCGCGGCAAGGTCGCTGAGGACTTCCTCCGCCCCGCCGCCGATCATGTAGACCTTCACTTCACGATAGATGCGCTCCGACTTCGTGCCGCGCATGAAGCCCATGCCGCCGAGCAGTTGCACGGCAGTGTCGGCGCAGAATTGCAGGCCTTGCGTGGCGAAGTTCTTCAACATGCATAGTTGCGCGACCGGCGCATCGCCGGCCTGCATGCGCCGCATCAGGTCTTCAAGCAAGGCGCGCGTGGCTTCGATGCGCGTGGCCATCGCCACCAGCTTCTGGCGCGCCACCTGGTGCTGCACGAGACGCTTGCCGAAGGTTTCGCGCTCGGTGGCCCATTCCACGGCTTCGGTCAGACACGTGCGCGCCAGGCCGTAGGCCTGCATCGCCAGCGCCAGGCGTTCGTGGTTGAAGTTGCGCATGACCAGCTCGAAGCCGCGGTTTTCTGCGCCGAGCAGGTTGCCGACCGGCACGCGGCAATCATCGAAATGCAGTTGAGCGGTGTCGGAGCACCACCAGCCCATCTTCTTGAGCGGCGTGCGCGTCAGGCCCGGCGTATTGCCCTCCACCAGCAGCACGGAGATGCCACCTGCCCCCGCCCCGCCGGTACGCACCGCCACGGTGATGTAATCGGCGCGCATGCCGGAGGTGATGAAGATCTTGCTGCCGTTGACGACGTAGTGATCGCCGTCGCGCACCGCGCGCGTGGCGAGGTTGGCGACGTCCGAGCCGCCCGAGGGCTCGGTGATGGCGAGCGCGCTGATCTTCTCGCCCGCCAGGATTTGCGGCAGCACACGCGCCTTCAGTTCTGCCGATCCGCCCGCCACGATGGGCGGTGCACCGATCGTGTGGCTGAACAGCGATGCGAGCAAGCCGCCGCTGGCCGCCCGCGTCAGCTCTTCGATCATTGCCAGTTCAAGAAACAGGTCGCCCGGCGTGCCGCCGTATTCCTCGGGGAAACCGATGCCAAGCAAGCCCAGGTCGGCCGCCTCCCGATACAGCGCACGCGGAAACGTCTCGGCCTCTTCCCACGCCTCGATGTGCGGCAGCACGGCGTTGTCGACGAAGCGGCGCACGGTCTCGCGAAACGTTTCGTGCTCGGCATCGAAGCAGTCGGACGGGAGCAAGCCTGGGTACATGATCGCCTCGTCAATCAAGGGTGGTCGACCGGGACGCGCACCGGCATCGTCAGCAGCACCTGCGCCATGCCCTTGCCGAGCGGGTCGTTTCGCAGCGATGCCATGCCGCCACCGCCCAACGCCTGTTCGCACACGAAGTTGAGGGCGTGGATGCCGGGCAAGTCGTACCGCGTCACACGCCCCTTCACGACGTGCGCGAGATACGCGGCGACGGCCTCTGCGGTCAGTTGCGCGCGCAGCAGCGGCAGGTCTTCGGGCCGACGCGCGATGACGCCGATATTGGAGGTGTCGCCCTTGTCGCCGCTGCGCGCATAGGCGAGTTCGATGAGAGCCACCCCGCGCGTCGGGCCGGGAGGCAATGCAACGGAGGCCTGCACCGCAGTTGATGGTTCAAGCGCGGCGCCACCCGTTGGCACGGCGATGTCGAAGCTTTCCTCGCCCAGCAACGTCACGCGCGGCTGCACGCGCGCCTTGTCGATCAGGAAGGCGTATTGCTTGATGGCAGGCACCACGCTCGGCCGCCCACCTGCGCCCGTCGTGCCGGGCGCCCACGACGTGCCGGCCGGGGCGATTTCGCGCGCGAACAGTTCCAGCGCCTGCTTGTTCGGATGCATCACCGCCAGCCACATCACCGATTCGAAACGGGGCACGCAGGGCTGATGCGGCCCGAACAGATATGCCGAACCCAGCGTCTCGATGTGCGTTGCGCTGTAGCCCGGCAGGCCGAGCTGGCGGAACAGGCCACGGGTGCGCTCCAGAATCGCCTCGGCGGTGCGGCGCGCCTTCCGATCGGCGTCGATACCGACGATGGTAAGTTGGCCCGTCGCGCGATAGCCATCGGCATACGTTGCGCTCACCTTGTAATCGGGCGTGGGCGCGAGGCCGTGTGCACCGCGCACTTCGACGCGATGCTCGCCGGCCTGCGTCATCGTCACCTGCGTGAAGTCGCACACCACATCCGGCAGCACGTAGCGCGCTGGGTCTCCGATTTCGTAGAGCAGCTGTTCGCCCACGGTCGCGGGCGTCACCAGCCCGCCCGTGCCGTGGGGCTTGGTGACGATGAAGCTGCCGTCGGCCCGGCATTCGACGATCGGATAGCCGCTGTGCGCCCAGTCGGGCACGGCTTCCCAATCGGTGTGCAGGCCGCCCGCGCCTTGGCAGCCGCATTCAAGGATGTGCCCGGCGAGGCTGCCGGCGGCGAGTCGATCGTAGTCGTCGATCGCCCATCCGAAGTGGTGCATCAACGCGCCGAGCGTGACGGCGCTGTCGACGCATCGCCCCGTGATGACAACCTGCGCGCCCGCATCCAGCGCTGCCTTGATCGGCAATGCGCCGAGATACGCATTCGCGCTGACCACCTTATCGGGCAAGGGGCGGCCGCTTTGCAATTCGCGCACGCCTTCATCGCGCAAGGTGGGCAGCAGCGGCATGACGTCGTCGCCTTCAACCACCGCAATGCGCACGCTCACGCCCAGCTCATCGGCCAACGCCTGCAGCGCCGCAGCGCATCCGCGCGGATTCACGCCGCCCGCGTTGGCGATGATGCGGATGTTCTGCGCCAGCGCATCCTTGAGCACCGCGCGCATCGCCACGCTTACGAAGTCGGTGGCATAGCCCGACTCGGGGTTTTTCATGCGCGCGCTGGCCAGCAGCGACATGGTCAGCTCGGCCAGGTAATCGAAGACGAGGAAGTCGATGCGGCCGGAGGCCACCAGCTGCAGCGGCCCGGTCACGCTGTCGCCCCAGAAGCCGCTGGCCCCGCCGACGGAAATGGTGTCTTTGCGCATGTCAGCGGCCCGTCCAGTTGGGCGCGCGCTTTTCCCGAAAGGCGGCTTGGCCCTCCTGCGCGTCTTCGGTCAGGGCGAACAGGCCGATCTGGCTTTCGGTAAATGCAATGGCCTGCTCGAAGCTGAGCGATTCAACCTGCTTGAGCGTGTACAGCCCGCGCCGGATGGCCGACGGCGATTTGTCGACCAGCCGCGCGAGCAATGCGTCGACTGCTGCATCCAGCGCTTCAGGCTCCGCGACTTCGTTGACGAGGCCGACTGCGAGCGCGCGGTCTGCGTTCATCGGTTCGCCCGTCAGGCACAACTCGTTCAGCACGCTGCGCGGCAAGTGGTGCTGCAGCACGGCCAGCACCTGCGCCGGAAACACGCCGACCTTCACTTCCGGGAGCCCGAACGTGGCGCGGCGGCTGGCCACCGCCAGATCGCACATCGCCAGCAAGCCCATGCCGCCCGCCATGCACGCGCCGTTCACGCGGGCGATGAGCGGCACGGTGCAGCGGCGCGCCTGGCGAAACAGATCCGCCAGGGCCTGATGCGGCTGGGAATAGTCGAAGCGAAAGGACTGTCCGGTCTGCAGATCCGCGCCGGCACAGAAGGCACGCATGCCGGTGCCGGTCAGCACCACGGCGCGCACAGAAGTGTTGCGGCTGGCGTCAGCCAATGCAGCTGTGAGCGCTTCAAGCACGGCGGCGCTGATCGCATTGCGGCGATCTTCGCGCTGAATGGTCAACCACAGCGCCTGGCCGCGCCGCTCGATGAGGAGTTCCGGGTCCGTGCTCACGCGATGCTCGCCTGGAAAAGGGATTCGGTTGGAGAACCTGCCCGGCAATACTAAATCATTTGATTGAAAAAATGAAAGCGTTCGCGTGCCATTGCCCTCAACAATTTTCTACAGCGGCACGGGGGCCTTCTAACCCCATGATTTATATGACGATCCTGCTGCAGCCGTAAGCAATTTGCCAGCCGGCGCATTGACTCGTTCACATGTAAACGATAACAATTCTCATTTACAACAAACATGTGACGAAAACTTTCAGGGGAGTGGCACCACGTCATGTCTGCAGCACAGATCGAACGCAAGCGCACCGAACTTTCGGTGGTGGGTTATCTGACCGGCGCGATGAGCTTCGCCGTGGTTTCAGCGCCGGCACTGGCCGACACGAAGAAAGA
This sequence comes from Ralstonia pickettii, assembly GCF_030582395.1. Taxonomy (NCBI): domain Bacteria; kingdom Pseudomonadati; phylum Pseudomonadota; class Betaproteobacteria; order Burkholderiales; family Burkholderiaceae; genus Ralstonia; species Ralstonia pickettii. The sequence continues at coordinate 155,318 of NZ_CP104381.1, read as the reverse complement.
CGCCGTGTCCGCCACCCTGCCCGAGCAGACCGTGACCGGCACCAACGGCTTCAAGGCGGATGCGGCCTCGGGCGGCAAATTCACCGCGCCGCTGCTCGATACGCCCAAGTCCGTCACGGTGATCCCCGCTGAGGTATTGCAGGGCACCGGCTCGGTCACGCTCACCGAGGCGCTGCGCACGGTGCCGGGCATCGCGTTTGGCGCCGGCGAAGGCGGCAACCCCGTCGGCGATCGTCCGTTTATCCGCGGCTACGACGCGCAGGCCAGCACCTTCCTCGACGGGCTGCGCGACATCGGTGCGCAATCGCGCGAGATGTTCAACGTGGAATCGGTGGAAGTCATCAAGGGCCCGTCGGGTGCGTATGAAGGCCGCGGCGCGGCAGGCGGGGCGGTCAACATCGTCACCAAGACGCCGAAGCTGGAGCACTTCACCGAGGGCACGCTGTCGGTCGGCAACGCGGCGTACAAGCGGGCCACGGCCGACGGCAACTACCAGATCGGCGAGCACGCCGCGTTCCGCCTGAACGCGATGGCGCACGACGCCGCCGTTGCGGGCCGTGACGTGACGAGCTTCAGCCGCTGGGGCATTGCGCCGTCCATCGCCTTTGGGCTGGGCACGCCCACGCGGGCGACGCTGTCGTACTACCACCTCCAATCGAACGACACGCCCGACACCGGCATTCCGTACAACAACGGCACGTTCAACCGGCGCACCGACGGCCGCCCGCAGCTGTTCGGCCCCGGCGACGGCGCGCCCGTGAATGTCGACCGCAATGTCTACTACGGCCTGTCGCGTGATTTCCGCCGCGACCGCGTCGACATGGGCACCTTCACGCTGGAGCACGATGTGTCGAGCGCGCTGAAGCTGCGCAACACCATGCGCATTGCCCGCACGAGCCAAGACACGATCTGGACGCAGCCCGACGACAGCCAGGGCAACATCTACTACGGCATGGTCTGGCGCCGCGCCAATTCACGCTATTCGGTGGCCAACACTGTCGCCAACCAGACGGAAGCGACCGGCAAGTTCATCACCGGCGGCCTCAAGCACAGCTATGCGGCCGGCCTGGAGTTCTCGCGCGAGCGCAGCCGCAACGACACCTACAACGTGGCCACCGGCAGCAACCGCTGCCCCAACGGCATCGGCGCGGCGGGCGGCTACAACTGCGCGGATCTGTTCAACCCAAACCCGAACGACCCATGGGCCGGCAGCATCAAGCTCAGCAACAATCCGGCAGAGACGACGGTGCGCACGCAATCGGCGTATGTGTTCGACACGATCGAGCTGTCGCCACGGTGGCAAGTCAACGGCGGGCTGCGCTTTGATCGCTATTCGGCATCGGCCACCACGTCGGCGAATGCGCAAGGCGTGCGTTCGAGCTTCTCGCGCGATGACAACCTGCTGAACTACCAGCTGGGCCTCGTGTTCAAGCCTGCGCAGAACGGCAGCATTTATCTGGCGTACGGCACATCGTCGACACCATCGGGGTCGGTGGCGGGCCAGGGTGCCGATACCAGCGCGCTCACGCCTGACCGCTCCGGCAATCGCGGGGACGTGCTCGCCCCGGAAAAGAACCGCGCCTACGAACTCGGCACCAAGTGGAACGTGCTTGACAGCAAGCTTGCGCTGACTGCCGCCATCTTCCGCGTTGAAACGACGAATGCACGCATCGTGCTGCAGGACGGCACCGCTGCCATGGCTGGCAACAAGCGCGTCGACGGCTTCGAGCTAGGTTGGTCGGGCGCGCTGACCAACCGCTGGCAGGTGTTCGGGGGCTACACGTATCTGAAGAGCGAACTGCGCAACAACGGCGGCGCCGGCGCAGCCTTCGGCGGCACCAACGGAACGGCCTTCCCCAACACGCCAAAGAACAGCTTCAGCCTGTGGACGACCTATCAGCCGATGCCGAAGCTCACACTCGGCGGCGGCGCGTATTACGTCTCGAAGGTGTGGGGCAGCGCCAACCCCGCCAACCCGAAGTGGGTGCCGGCCTACTGGCGCTTTGACGCCATGGCAGCCTACCGCATCGACAAGCACACCACGCTGCAGCTGAATGTGCAGAACGTGTTCGACAAGGTGTACTTCAATCAGGCGTATGCATCGCATTACGCATCGCTGGCGCCGGGCCGCACGGCCATCCTGACGCTGGGCATTCGCTACTGATGCCGGCCGACGCTGCAACCGCCGCAGCCGCCGGAGCCGATCCTGCGGTGGTCGATGCCATCCACGCCGTGCTGACCGGCCCCGCTGACCGCGCCGCGCGCTGGCTGGCGGCAGCCGCCCGGCGCGGGCACGCGGAAGCGCAGGCCATCTTCGGCCAATGGCTGCTCGATGGCCGCGGCGTTGAACGCAACCCGGCCGAAGCGTTGTTCTGGTTCAAGACGGCCGCGCTGGCGGGCCATGCCATGGCCGCCAACATGCTCGGTCGCTGCTATGAGCACGGCTGGGGCGCGCCCGCCTGCGACAAGACCGCCACGCACTGGTACGCCCGCGCTGCGGACGCCGGCCTCGACTGGGGCCAGTACAACTACGCGACGCAGTTGCTACTCGGGCGCGGCATCGCGGCAGACCGCGCTCGCGCGTTCGCACGCTTCCAGGCTGCGGCCGCGCAAGGGCACGCCAAGTCGATCAACGTGCTGGGCGGCTTCTATGAAGACGGCTGGGAGGTCGATGCCGACACCGCGATGGCCCTGCGCTGCTATCTGCTTGCTGCAGAGGGCGGCGACTTCCGCGGCCAGTTCAACGCTGCGCGCCTGCTCGCACTCACCAACCGCGCAGACGACGCCCTCGCCTGGATGCAAGCCGTACCGCGCACCGCCACACCGGCCTTCCTCGCGAAGGCCCATGACTTTCTCGCCGGCCATCCCGATGCGCGTCTGCGTGCGCTGGCCTGCGTGCTGAACACCCCTTCTCCATGTTGCTGAAGATTCCCAACGTCCTGACCAAGGAACAGGTCGCGCAGTGCCGCGCCACGATCGACGCTGCCGAGTGGGTGGACGGCAAGGTCACGGCTGGCGCCCAGTCGGGCCAGGTGAAGCACAACATGCAACTACCCGAAGGCTCGCCGGCTGCGCGCGAGGCCGGCACCTTGATCCAGGATGCGCTTTCCGCCAATACGCTGTTCTTCTCCGCCGCGTTGCCGCTCAAGGTGTTTCCGCCGCTGTTCAACCGGTATGCGGGCGGCCAGACCTTCGGCAACCACGTCGACAACGCCGTGCGCCATCTGCGCGGCACCGCTTTCCGCATCCGCAGCGACCTCTCCTGCACGCTGTTCCTGACCGAGCCCGAAGACTACGACGGCGGCGAACTCGTCATCGACGATACCTTTGGCGAACACCGCGCCAAACTTGCGGCGGGCGACATGGTGCTCTACCCGAGCAGCAGCCTGCACCGCGTGACGCCGGTGACGCGCGGTGCGCGCGTTTGCTCGTTCTTCTGGTTGCAGAGCATGGTGCGCAGCGATGCGCATCGCACGCTGCTGTTCCAGATGGACACGGAACTGCAGCGGCTGATGGGGCTGCTGGGGCAGGACGACCCGTCCGTCATTGCGTTGACGGGGACGTATCACAACCTGCTGCGGGAGTGGGCTGAGTTGTAAGAACATGGTCCCTGATCCTGCGCCCGACCTCAGTTATTCAATCCAGCAGTTCTCGAAGCCGGACTCTCGCCCTCTGCAGACTAGGTGAGCGTTCCGCCGCCCGACTCGCATTCCAACTTTCGCGTACCCATGCGCAAAGTCGAGCGTTATAACCCAGACCCTGCGACGCTACAGTCCCTGCCTGTATGACAAGATCGTCTCGAACATCTCGAGGCGCTCTTCGAGCAATACGCAAGAGCTCCTGTTTGGGGTCTGCCAAGGTATCCGGGGCATCAGGCAGCTTGGGGGTTTTAGGGCCAAGCAGTCCTCGCATTGCGTGGTGATCAGCTAGAAGCCACGACTCGATTTCACGAACTGCCACCCGAAACAGAAATGCAGGTGGTTTCTCCCGCTGCCCCAGCCATTCTCGCATCAAAACTGAGGGGCACTCCATTCGGTCCAAGTCAGTGATTAAGAGAACAGGTTGGGTATGAGCCATCTGGCAAAAATTTGGAATACGGCTCCTCAGATATCCGTTGCCCCCTCGCCTTAGTTTGGAACCAACTTCCAAACCAATTTCATCGGCAAGGCACATCCCGACCTGCTCACTCAATTCGTCCTCTGTCGCGAGCACTATCCAAACCATCACCAGAGCCCCAATTGAGCTGCTGACGATGGATGCGTTTTTGGCAGAACAACCTCTGCAACGGACAATCCATGCTCAAGAGAGAATCTCTCTTTTTCATTTATCGGCCGCACCATGGTTCCATTCCCCGTCGGATCAAGTAGCAGTACTCCGCGACCATCGATCCCGGGGTTACTAAGTAACGCCTCGCTATGTGTGCTAATTAAAACTTGGCGTGATCGCTTCTTTCGGTCGCGCTGTACTCGTTGAAGTAGATTGGGAATCTCTCGTACTATCGCGTCATTCAGCGACAGCTCCGGTTCTTCGAGAAGAAGCAGAGAGTCTCCTTCGAGCAATACCCAAAGCAGTCCTAGCAGGCGCAACGTACCGTCTGAGAATTGTTCTTCTCGTTGCCACCCTGCGTTGGGTCGGTGATGGGTGTACATTGCCTCTAGGTGGGGGCGCCCGTTGACTTTATCGGGGACGAAGTGCAGCTCCTTGAATTGGGGCACAGCCAAAGCAAGTGCAGTCTGAATTTTCTTCAAACGCGAATCGCGGACCTTTGGGGCGGTTTTCGCGATGCGCTCAAGGAACCCCTGCCCAAACGGGTCTTCCTCCAGCCGCTGGCCGCCGATCTGATCACCGTATTTGAGCAACTGGGGTACCAAGTGCAGATAGGTAGCCTCACCAAAAAAAATAGCCAGGTCACGAAACTCCGTATTGACTTGAATCTGCTCCAGTGCAGTTTGTGTCAAACGCATAGCGTCCCGCTTGTCCCCCGGATCGGGGCGATTCAGTAGGCGCACTCCTTTGTGCCACACCTGCTCATCTGAGATCAATGTACGTTGCGCGCCCTTTCCCTCTGATTTAAAGCCCAATATGTACTTCCACATCGGCTCATCGTCAGAAGTTTCGGCTAGCGTTACCTCGATCCGCACCTCAGGATCCCGGCGGGCATGCAAGCAACGGAGCTTTTGGATTCCCCCGCGGTCATGAATAGCTTTCTGAAGTCCGCCGCCTTGAGGCTTGCTGATATCACGGAGAAACCGGAAAACATCCAAGAAGTTCGATTTGCCCGATGCATTCGCCCCCAGGAGATAAGTTCTCTCACGAAGGGGGACATCAACATCACGGAAATTCCGCCAGTTCTTGAGTCGGAGGTGTGTCACTACCATGTCTTTTACCTTGGGTTTCTATACAACCATATCTGGTACAGGGACAAGCGCTGCTCAAATGTCGAAGGATACCTTGGAGCACATAGCTCGGATCAGGCGAAGTACGCGCGCATCTCCTCGAGCAAGGCCTCCGGCGCTTCCTCCGGCACGTAGTGCCCGCACGGCACCGTTCCGCCGCTCACGTCGTCCGCCACCGCTTTCCACAACTCCAACGGCTTGAAGCAGCGTTGGATCACGCCATGCTCGCCCCACAGCACACGCAGCGGCACGCTCACGCGCTTGCCTGCGTCGCGGTCGGCGCGATCATGTTCGAGGTCGATGGTGGCGGCGGCGCGGTAGTCCTCGCACATGGCGTGCACGCAGGCGGGCTCGCGCATGGCAGCGGCGTAGGTCGCCATCGCCTCCGGGGCGAACGGTTCGAGCCCTGCGTGGCGCAGGCCCATCAGCTTGCCGATGTAGAAATCGGGCGTGGCGTTGATGAGCGTTTCAGGAAACGGCGACGGCTGGATCAGGAAAAACCAGTGCCAGTAGGCAGACGCAAACGCCATGTCGGTGTTTTCGTACATCGCCAGCGTGGGGGCGATGTCGAGCAGCATGGCGCGCTCGACGTGGACGGGGTGATCGACACACAGCCGATGCGCCACACGCGCCCCGCGGTCATGCGCGCACAGCCGGAAGCGGCCGAAGCCGAGCGCGCGCATCACCTCCACCTGGTCCTGCGCCATGGTGCGCTTGCTGTATTCCGCGTGCCGGGCGCTGCCGGCCGGTTTGGACGAGGCGCCATAGCCGCGCAGATCGGTCGCGACGACGGTGTAATCGTGCGCCAGTTCCTGCGCGACCTTGTGCCAGATCACATGGCTTTGCGGATGGCCGTGCAGCAATAGCAGCGGCGGACCGCTGCCGCCGATCACCCCCGCAATTTCCACCCCGTTGGCCACCTGGCGAAACGGACGGAAGCCGGGAAACAGCGCAGCATCTGCGGCAGCGGTGGCGGCATCGATGGAAAGCGGCGTGGTCATGCAAGTCTCCGGGGATCGATCGTGGTTGAAGTGATGCGTGGCGAATGCTCCGCATGCTAGCGCAGAGCGGGCACGTGCGTTGCGAAACCATCCACTGCCGCTCTCTTCTTTCGATGTCCCTGATTAGGAGTTCACCATGACCCAATTGCATGACTTGCGCATCGCCATCCTCGTCGACGACCTGTTCGAGCAGGCCGAACTGGCCAGCCCCCGGCAGGCGCTGGAAGGCGCCGGTGCCACGGTCAGCATCATTGCGCCGAAAGGCCCCAGCGTGACGGGCCTGCACCACGCCGACAAGGGCGATACGTTCAAAGTGGACCTGACGCTGGACCAGGCCAAGGCAGAAGACTTCGATGGCCTGGTACTTCCGGGCGGGGTCTTCAATGCCGATGCGCTGCGCGTCGTGCCCGCCGCACAGGCATTCGTGAAAGCGTTCGAGGATGCGCAGAAGCCCATCGCCGTGATCTGCCACGGGCCGTGGCTGATGGTGTCTGCCGGACTGGTGCGGGGCCGCACGCTGACAAGCTGGCCGACGCTGCAGGACGACATCCGCAATGCCGGCGGCACGTGGGTAGACCGTGAAGTGGTGACCGACCGCAACTGGGTCAGCAGCCGCAAACCCGACGACCTGCCTGCCTTCAACCGTACCTTCATCGAACTGCTGGCGCAGCACGCTCACGTCTGAGCCCTGCGGCGTGACCGCGCACGGCGGCGTGCGGGATCGTTCCTATAATCGGACGACAGGCTCTGCCCTGTCGTGCCGGTTCGCCAAACCAGGAGACGTCATGCCCGCCGCCAAGCATCTTCCGCCCGCGCTGCAGCACCTGACGCTGCCCGTCATCGGTTCACCGATGTTCATCGTCAGCTATCCGGAACTGGTGTTGGCGCAATGCAAGGCCGGCATCGTGGGGGCATTTCCGGCGCTCAATGCGCGCCCGGCCGAGGTGCTGGACGACTGGCTCACGCGGATGAACGAGGAACTGGCGACGTACCGCACCGCGCATCCGCACGAAGTGGTAGGGCCGATCGCCGTCAACCAAATCGTTCACCACTCGAATGCGCGGCTGGAGCAGGACGTGGCCACCTGCGTCAAGCACAAGGTGCCGATCTTCATCACCTCGCTGCGCGCGCCCGTCAAGGAGATCCTCGATGCCGTGCACAGCTACGGCGGCATCGTGCTGCACGATGTGATCAACCTGCGCCATGCCGAAAAGGCCCTGGAAGCGGGCGTCGACGGCCTCATCCTGGTGGCTGCTGGGGCGGGCGGGCATGCCGGCACGCTGTCGCCGTTTGCGCTGGTGGGCGAGGTACGGCGCATCTTTGACGGGCCGATCGCGCTGTCGGGCGCCATTGCCACGGGCGATGCCATCCTGGCCGCGCAGGCCATGGGCGCCGACCTTGCCTACATCGGCACACGTTTCATCGCCAGTCAGGAGGCCCACGCCGCCGAAAGCTACAAGCAGGCCATCTTGCGCGCGGCCGCGTCGGACATCATCTACACCAATCTCTTTACTGGCGTGCACGGCAACTACATCCGCGAAAGCATCGAACTCGCAGGCTTGGACCCAGCCGCCCTGCCCGAGGCCGACAAATCGAAGATGAACTTTGGCGACAGCAGCTCGCGCGCCAAGGCATGGAAAGACATCTGGGGTGCCGGCCAGGGCGTGGGTCAGATTGCCGATCTGCCGCCCGCCGCCGAAATCGTGGCGCGCATGAAGGCCGAGTACGACGCGGCAAAGTTGCGTCTTGCGCTGCACCTGCGCCTCTGAAACGCAGCTGCGCAAACCCACGCATGCGTGCCCCGCTGCACTTGAATTGACTTGCGCTGCCAGCGCTTCTACATTCCAAAGATTCAAGATACGACATGCGCGGCGCCGCGGGATCGGCAGTCGCGCAACCGTATGCGCAGGCATCCGTGGGGGGATGACCGACAGGCGTCTGCTTTCCTGTTGCGCGCACCGACGACAAAAGGAGAACAAGATGACGCACTGCCCTGCGCCCGCGCGCCCGCTTACCCAGCTGGCCGCCGTGGCGCTGAGCGTGGTGGCCTGGGCGATCACCCTGGGCCTGGCCGGTTGCTCTGCCCAGAACACCGCAACCACGGCTCCCATCGAACAACGTCTGCCGCAGCCGAACGAAGCGCTCGTGCGCTCGGCTTACGTCTACGCGTTTCCGTTGATGATGACCGACGCGCTGCTGCAAACCACGTCCGCGCTGGCGCCCGCCGGCACGTTCATGCATCAGCGCACGCTGGAAGACGAAACCCTGCCGACCGGCGTGCGCGCCCGGGTAGACGTGCTCGCCAGCAGCGCCTTCGTCGATTTGCGCAACGGCCCGGTCGTCCTGAGCCTGCCCGAGGCCGGGCGCCGCCACATCTGGGTGGCGCTGCACGACGGATGGAGCGACGTGTTCGAGTCACTCGGCAACCGCACCACGGGGCCGCGGGCCGCGCACTACGCCCTCACGCCGCCTGGCTGGGAAGGCACGCTGCCGGCCGGCGTCAAGCAGATTGCCGCGCCGACCAATCTCGTGTGGGTGGTCGCTCGCACGCAAGTCGCCGGCCCGCGCGACCTTGCCGCCGCGCGCCGCGTGCAGGACCGCTACCGCATCACCGCGCTGGACGCCTTCGGCAAAACGTCCCTGCGTGAGGCCGAAGCCGAGGCCAAGGTGAACACCGACAAGGCCACCGACCTCGACGTCAGCGTGGAGGCGGCCCGTCGCCGCGTCACCGCGCTCGATGCCAATAGTTACTTCACGCGCTTTGCCGAGCTGCTGAAGGACAATCCACCGCACGCGGCCGATTCGACGATGCTGCAATCGCTGCGTGATCTGGGCATCGTGCCCGGTGCGCCATTCGACGCCAAGGCAGTAAGCGCCGCCAACCTGAAGGTGATGGATGGCGGCGTGGCGGCAGCGCGGGAGACCCTCTCGCTGGCCGTGAAGCAGCCGTCCATCACGCAGAACGGCTGGTTCATCCCGCGCATGGTCGGCGCCTATGGGCTGGACTACGCGCAGCGCGCCATCGTCGCGTGGAACGGCGGCGGCACCGACCTGCCGCAGGACATGCTCGTCGCCACCGCAAAGACCGACACCAATGGCATGGCGCTGGACAGCACGCACCGCTATGTCCTGCATTTCGAGCGCAACCAGCTGCCCCCGGAGAACGCCGGCTGGGCCATCGCCGCGTTATCCGCCGGCGTGCAACCGCGCAGCGCTGCGGAGCGACCGAGCCTGCGCAACATGCTGAGCGAAGCCGACCACCCGCGCCTGAACCGCGACGGCTCGCTCGACATCCTGATCCAGCGTGCGCCGCCCAAAGGCATGCGCAACAACTGGCTGCCGCCGCCCACCGGACCGTTCCTGCTGCGCATGCAGCTTACGTGGCCGAAGGAGGCGGCGCTTGACGGCTCGTGGCTGCCGCCGACCGTGCAGCTGCGGTATTAGCAGATACCACTCGCCGACCGGGCGGGCGGGGTGCGGGTGATGCATGTGTCTGCGCACGCAGCGGGTTGCTTACGGCTGCCCCTTGCAGGCACTCGCACATAGCGCCGCATCCACAACTGTAAAAAAGCCTTCATAGACGTCCCGCTGCAGCACGGTCTTCGTACGTGCATCGCCGTTGCTGTCCCACACCGTCCTGTCAAACCTCGCGCGCACAAGCGTTGTCTGCCCGTCCGCACCAGCCTTGACAGCCACGACCGCTGATATACGTTCGTGATCGGGCTTGGCCGGAAACATGCCGCTGTAGTTTTTGAGCAGGCCGCGCATCAGTTGGCGCCACTTCGGTACCAGCGTTTCGCTATGCCCTGCCTCTACCAGCCCGGTTTCGTTGTCGACCGACACGGGCGCGTACCCCATGTCCGACAAGGCTTTGCCCACCGCGTGCAGCACATCGGAAGGGTGATTCGCGTACGTCCGATCTCGCATCGTGCGCAGGCTCTGTTGCTCCGTATTGGTCAGGTCCACACTGACCTGGCGGGAGCTGTATCGCACCAGCGTGCCACCCCTCCCGGTCACACGTTCGTTCGCAGGCGGCCCTGAGCAGGCGATCAACATGAGGTGGGCAGCGGCCACTGCAAGCCATCGGGTGGCTGAACGCGGACATGGCGGCGCCCAGTCACGAGACGGAACGGGCCACCGCGCTAGGGGCTGCTCCGGTGCTTTACGTAGGCTGGGTAATGCAATCATCATCTTCCGGTCCTGTGTGGCGCCTATGATAGAAAGCCTGTTTCTTCACCACAAACGAGTTTTTTTACCAGACGCTTTAGCTGTTCTTTGACATCGCGCCATGCGCCGACTCCCTCCTCTCAATGCTTTGCGCAGCTTTGAAGCTGCTGGACGCCTGAAAAGCCTGACCCTTGCCGCCCGAGAGTTGAACGTGACGCAAAGCGCGATCGCACAGCAGATTCGCGTGCTTGAAACGTTCTTTGGGCAGAAGCTCTTCGAGCGTGATGGACGATCGCTGCGCCTCACGCTGCGGGCGCGGCACTACTTGGTCGACGTCGCCAGTTGCATTGGCCGCCTGACCGAGGCCACGGAACACATGTTCGAAGCGCCAGACCGGCGCCAGATCCGGGTCAACACTTCATCGTCGTTCGCTCATGGCTGGTTGCTTGGACATTTGGCTCATTTTCATGCGCAGCACCCAGGCATCGACATTGAGCTGATATCCACGCCTGACGCCGAGGTCGATCGCATCGACGAATCGAGCGACGCGGTGATTCGACGCTACACGCCGGAGTTGCGGCGTCGCGGATTCGTGTCGAAGCCGCTGGTGCCAAACGTAGCGGTACCGGTCTGCGCACCGCATCATCCTGCGCTGGCGGCCGTGCATGCGCCGTCTGACTTGCGTCATGCCCCGCTGCTGCACTACGCCGGCTTGCCGCAGGCGTGGCAGTACTGGTTTCACCAGGCAGGGATCCCGATCGGCGAGACGTTGCGCGGGCCGTTCTATGACGAATTCGCCCTGCTGGTAAAGGCTGCGATCAGTGGATTGGGGATCTGCCTGGCCCCGCGGGTCGTCATTCAGGATGACGTCAATCGCGGACGTCTCGTCATGCTGTTTCCCGAGGTCAGGCTGGAAGGGCCGCCCTTTCATTGCCTGTATCGCCAAGCCGCTGACGACCAGCCGCTTAACCTATTCATCGCCTGGCTCTTCGAGCGTGCCGGCAGCACTCACGGGTCTGCGTAGCGCGTGCGGGGCGCGCCCGGTTACAGCGGAATCCCGTGGCACCGATCGAGCGCATCGCCATTTTTTGACCACCATCCACCGCGGCACCCCAGCACGGGCCAGGCAAGATCAGTCGCTGGTCTCAAATTCCAGTTTACTAGAAAAGCATTTCCACTAAACTGGATGACATGGACATCCATCAACGTATCGCCCAGCGCCTGCGCGAACTGCGCGACGCCCAGAGCCTCTCGCTCGACGCGCTGGCCGAACGCAGCCAGGTCAGCCGATCGGCCATCTCCCTGATCGAGCGCGGTCAGAGCAGCCCGACCGCTGCGGTGCTCGATCGGCTCAGCTCCGCGCTGGGCGTGACGCTGGCCTCGCTGTTCGAAGACGGTGCGGCGCCGGCCGTGGAGCCCTCGCCCGTATCGCGCGCGGCGGAGCAGCCGGAGTGGACCGACCCCGCCTCCGGCTACGTGCGGCGCAACCTGTCGCCGGCAGCGCGTTCGCCGCTGCAGCTCGTCGAGGTCCACTTTCCGCCCGGCGAGCGCGTCGCCTATGACACCGGCGCGCGCGATGCCGAAATCCACCAGCAGGTTTGGATCATCGAAGGCACGATGGAAATGACCGTGGGCGACGCGCACTGGCGCCTCAATGCAGGCGATTGCCTGACCATGCGGCTGGACCGCCCGATCGTCTATTACAACCCCACGCGGCGGCCAGCCCGCTATCTCGTCGCGCTGACAACCGTGTCCGCTGGCCACTGGAGACCTTGATGAGCGACACCCTGACCATTCGGCGCGTGGGCGCCAACGAGGCAAGCGCGTGCGTGGATGCGTTGGCCGATCTGCTGATCGATTGCGTAGAGGGTGGCGCTTCCGTCAGCTTCATGTCGCCGTTGTCTCGCGACAAGGCGCAGGCGTTCTGGCGCAATGTGGCCGAAGGCGTGACGCGCGGCGAGCGCGCCCTGCTGATTGCCGAAGACGCGGCGGGCGACATCCTGGGCACGGTGCAGTTGGTGCTGGCGCAGCCGGAAAACCAGCCGCACCGTGCGGACGTCGCGAAGATGCTCGTGCATCGCCGCGCGCGCCGTCAGGGTGTCGCGCAGCGGTTGATGGCCGCCATCGAAGATGAGGCACGCGCCGAGCGCAAGACGGTACTCGTGCCCGACACGGTGACAGGCGGCGATGCCGAGCGGCTATATGCGCGCGCCGGCTGGCAACGCGTCGGCGTGGTGCCCAACTACGCGCTGATGCCCGACGGCGCGTTCTGCGGGACGACGTTCTTCTGCAAGCAGCTCACACCGTCTGCCAGCGCCGCCTAGTCAACCGATCAAATCGTCAACGTGCCGCGGCCGATTTCGATCACGCGGCCGCCGACGTGGATCGTGCCGTCGGCATCCACCCGCAGCGTGAGGTGGCATGGGCGCCCGACTGCTGCGCCCTGCTCGATGCGGTAGGTTGCCGGCAAGGCATGGCCCGTTGCGCGCAGCCAGCCGCCCAGGTTGGCGCACGCCGAGCCGGTGCCGGGGTCTTCCCAGAGGCCGGCACCGTATTCGAAGAAGAAGCGCGAGACCACCGGGCCGTCGCTGCCGGGCGCGGGCATGGTGAAGACGTAGGCATTGCGCCCATCATTGCGGCTGCGCGGCCACGCGTCGAAGGCTGAGGGGTCGGGCCGGGCACGCTCCACATCGGCGCGCGTCTTGACCGGCACCATCAGTTGCTCGATGCCCGCGTCAATCCACAGCGGCGCGCCCGCCAGCGCATCGGCGTCCAGCCCCAGCATCTTGGCAATGCCCGGATCGGCTTCGAGCGTATTCAACGCGCCCGAACGCGGCGGCACGAGCGACCACCCCTCGTCCTGCGCCGTCAGCGACACGATGCCCGACTGGCAACGCAGCGTCAGTTCGTTACCGGGGCCATACAGCTCGCGCACCACCTGCGCGGTCCCCAGCGACGGGTGGCCGGCAAACGGCATCTCGTAATCGGGCGTGAAGATGCGGAAGCGCGCCGTGGCGCCATCGGCCTCGTCGGGAAAGATGAAGGTGATTTCGGACAGGTTGAACTGGCGTCCGATGGCCTGCATGGTGGCGTCGTCCAGGCCGCGGCCGTCTTCAAACACGGCGAGCTGGTTGCCGCCAAAAGTGGATTCGGCAAAGACGTTGAGCAGGCGGAAGGCGTAGCGCGACATGGTGGCGTCCGAAGTGTTGGGGAAGAAAAAAAACGGTCTGGCGATGCGTCATCTTCAACGCACCGCCACACCGTCTCCATGCACACTTGCAGACAGTTTGCGCGAATCCGGCCTGACAGTTGGCGGACAGCCGTTACAGCAGCCGATAGTCGTCCGTACGGGGCGTGCGTTCCATCACGTCGAACAGCGCCGGAGGTGGCGCGGCAACTTTGCGCTCGGCAAGGTCAAACCACGCGCACATGCTGGTGATTTCGGCACACAGGTCGCCCGCTTCATCGCGGATGCGGTTGACCATGATGAAACGCGAACCGCGCTCGTTGCGGCCAGCGGTCTCCACGCTGACGGTAAAGGTGTCCATGAGGCGCAGTTCCTTGCGGTAGCTGACGCGATCTTCGAACACCACCGGCCCGAGCTTGTGCTGCGCAAAGGCCTTCGGCCCGAAGCCCTGCTCGGTCAGAAAACGAAAGCGGCTGTGCGACGCGTAGTCGATGTAGCGCGTGTTCTTGAGGTGCTGGTTGCCGTCCAGGTCGGCCCACAGCACCTGATACGGATAGATGGACATGGACGGCTCCGATGCGGTGTGAGACGGAGGGGGAGGGTTCACTTGCGATAGTCGTACACGCCACGGCCGGTCTTGCGGCCCAGGTAGCCGGCGGCCACCATTTCGCGCATCAGCATGGCGGGGCGGTATTTCGGATCACCGAATTCGGTGTACAGGACTTCCATCACGGCCAGCATGGTGTCCAGGCCGATCATGTCGGCCAGCGCCAGCGGGCCGATCGGGTGATTGCAGCCGAGCTTCATGCCCTCGTCGATCTCCTCCGGCGAAGCCAGACCCTCGCCCAGCACGCAGAACGCCTCGTTGATCATCGGACACAGGATCCGGTTGACGACAAAGCCCGGGCTGTTCTTGACCGTGATGGGCGTCTTGCCGAGCTGCTTGGCCAGCGCTTCGACCGCCGCGTGCGTCGCATCGCTCGTCTGCAGGCCGCGGATCACTTCCACCAGCGCCATCATCGGTACGGGGTTGAAGAAGTGCATGCCGATGAAGCGGCTGGCGTCTTGCAGCACGGCGGCCAGCTTGGTGATCGAGATCGACGACGTGTTCGACGCGACGATGGCATGCGGTGCAGCGGCAGCCTCGAGCTGCTTGAGGATCTTCACCTTCAGGTCGAAGTTCTCGGTGGCGGCCTCGATGACGAGGTCGGCGCGCTTGAGCTCGTCGTACGAAGTCGAGCCCTGAATGCGGGCGAGCGCGGCGGCCTTGTCGGCTTCGGTCAGTTTTTCTTTCTTGATGAGGCGGTCCAGGCTGCCCGCCACGGTGGCAATGCCCTTCTGCACGGCGGCATCGCTGATGTCCACCATCACCACATCCAGCCCGACCACGGCGCACGCTTGCGCAATGCCGTTGCCCATTGTTCCGGCACCGACGATGCCGACGACTTGAATTGCCATGAACTGCTCCTCGCTTGGTATGGGAATGAGAGATGGGAATGAAACAGATTGCAGAGGATAAACGACGCGATGACGGGCAGAAAAGCCTTGCTGACGGTTACGTCACATTCCACCGGATCGCCGTATGATGACCGGCGTCGCGCCGCTCTCTCATCTCCGGCGCAAGGACGCTGCAAATGGACCGTTTTCTCAGTATTGAAGCCTTCGTGCGCGTGGCAGAAACGCGCAGCTTTGCCGAAGCCGCCCGGCAGTTGGGCGTGACCAACTCGGTGGTCACCAACCGCGTGCAGCAGCTGGAGCGCTTTATTGAAGCGCCGTTGTTTCACCGCAGCACGCGGCATGTGCGCCTGTCCGAAGTGGGCGAAACCTACTACAAGCAATGCGCCGAAGCCGTCTGCATGCTGACGGATCTCACCGACCAGATGCGCGGCCTGCGCGCCACGCCGGCCGGCAAGCTGCGCATCCGCATGCTGCCCGGATACGCGCTCAGCCACTTTGCCGAACCGCTGGCCCGGTTCGGTGCGCAGTACCCCGATATCCAGCTCGACGTGGTGGTCGACGACAGCGTGGTCGACCCGATTGCCGAAGGGTTCGACGTGGCGTTCCAGATCTTCCCGCCGATCAACGATTCGCTGATCGAGCGGCGCCTGTTCACGCTGCGGCGCATGTTCTGCGCCACGCCCGCGTACATCGAGGAGTACGGCCTGCCGCAGCAGCCAGCCGATCTGCTGCAGCATTCGCTGGCGCTGTATTCCGGCTACCCCACACGTAAGCGCTGGGAGTTCTCGCGCAACGGCGAAACCCTCCCCCCGATGGATCTGCCCGAGCAGGTACGCTCCAACTCCGTGCATCTGCTGCGCGACTACGCCCTGACCAGCGCCGGCATCGCCTGCCTGCCCACGCTCGTCATCAGCGATGATCTGGTCGCCGGGCGGCTGGTGCCGGTGCTGGCCGATTACGACCTGACACCGCTGCATTTCTCGGCCGTGTATCCGGCGACGCAGCGGCAGGCAGTCAAGGTCTGTGCGCTCATCGATTGCCTTGCCAGTCACCATGCTGGCGAGCTGGCCTGGGATAAGCCCTTGCTCGAGCGCGGCTGGATCCGCTGAAGGCCGCGCGCGCCGGATCCCAAGACCGGCGCGCGGGTTCAGGGTACCGGCGCAATGTTTCGGAACGTCGCGACGATTGTTCGGCAATCGCAAAAACTGCACTCGCCGATTGAGGCGTTGCGCCCAGAACGCAACTTCCTATCATGGATGGGCCGTTGATCGCGCCGCGCCGATGCGGCGACAGGTCTGCAGCATCCCCTCTCGTAGTTCCCTATCGGAAACTGGATACGGCCATGAATCCCAAGCTGGAAGTCCTTACCCCGCAGAACTGTCAATTGATCTTCATCGACCACCAGCCGCAAATGGCCTTCGGCGTGCAGTCGATCGATCGTCAGGTTCTGAAGAACAACACCGTTGGCCTTGCCAAGGCTGCGAAGATCTTCAACATCCCCACCATCATTACGACCGTCGAGTCGCAGAGCTTCTCGGGTTACACCTATCCGGAGCTGCTCGATGTGTTTCCGGATCAGGAACTGCTCGAACGTACGTCGATGAACTCCTGGGACGACCAGAAAGTCCGCGATGCGCTTGCAAAGAACGGCCGCAAGAAAGTGGTTGTGGCGGGCCTGTGGACGGAGGTGTGCAACTGCACCTTCGCGCTGTCGGCCATGCACGATGCCGACTACGAGATCTACATGGTGGCCGACGCTTCCGGCGGTACGTCGAAGGACGCGCACGACTACGCCATGCAGCGCATGATCCAGGCAGGCGTGGTGCCCGTGACGTGGCAGCAGGTGCTGCTGGAATGGCAGCGTGACTGGGCCCACCGCGACACGTATGACGCGGTCATGAAGCTGGTCAAGGAACACTCCGGCGCCTATGGCATGGGCGTGGACTATGCCTACACGATGGTGCACAAGGCCCCGCAACGCACGGCGACGCCGCACGAGGCGCTGGCTCCCGTGGCGGCCAGCTGATCGCGCTGCGCACCATCAAAGAAGACGCTGCTCCGGCCGGGCGACGCATGTGCAACCGCATGCGCCGCCCTGTCGTCCATTCAATCAGCCACAACCCTCTCTCTCATACCCATGCAAACGATTACCACCCAAGACGGTACGCGCATCTTTTATAAGGACTGGGGCAGCGGCAAGCCTGTCGTCTTCTCGCACGGCTGGCCGCTCAATGCCGACGCGTGGGACGCGCAGATGCTGTTCCTCGTGCAGAAAGGCTTTCGTGTCATCGCGCATGATCGGCGCGGCCACGGCCGATCCGACCAGCCGTCGCAGGGCAACGACATGGACACCTATGCCGACGACCTTGCAGCGTTGCTCGATGCGCTCGACATCCAGGGTGCCACCCTGGTCGGCCATTCCACTGGCGGCGGCGAAGTCGCGCACTACATCGGCCGCCACGGCACCAAGCGCGTGGCCCGCGCGGTGCTGATCGGCGCGGTGCCACCCATCATGCTGAAGACGGCGGCCAACCCGAACGGCTTGCCGATGGACGTATTCGACGGCATCCGCAAGGGCGTGTCCGACAACCGCTCGCAGTTCTACCGCGATCTCGCCACGCCGTTCTTCGGTTTCAACCGGTCGGGTGTGAAGGTCTCGCAGGGCACCATCGACGCCTTCTGGGCGCAGGGCATGACCGGCGGCATTCACGGCCAGTATCTGTGCATCAAGGAATTCTCGGAGGTCGACTACACCGAAGACCTGAAGAAGATCGACGTGCCGGTGCTGTTCCTGCATGGCGACGACGACCAGATCGTGCCGATCGACAATTCGGCCAAGCTGGGCGTGGAACTGGTGAAGAACGGGACGCTGAAGGTCTATCCGGGCGGCTCGCACGGCATGTGCGTGACCGAGGCGGACAAGGTCAACGCGGACCTGCTGGCCTTCCTCAGCACCTGATCGGCACGGGCGGCGCCGTTTGCTGGCGCCGCCCTTGGCATCCTGGAGACCTCCTCGTGAAGCCCTATCTCATCTCCATTGCCGTCGGCATGCTGGTTGGCGTCATCTATGCGTTGCTGCACGTCCGCTCGCCGGCGCCACCGGCCATCGCGTTGGTCGGGCTGCTTGGCATGCTGATCGGCGAACAGATCGTGCCGGCCGCGCAGCGCCTGCTGGCCGGCGAGCCGATCACCATGGCGTGGTTCCGGCACGAATGCGTGCCGAAGATCACCGGCGCGCCATCCCAAATGCCACCCGAGACGGCATCAACGGATCTTGCCGCCACCGGCGAATCCGGCAGCACCACGCCGCGCAATCCAAGCTGATGCCATGACACGCCTGTCGCTCGAACCCTCGCACGCTGCAGCGCCCGCCGGCACCGCGGCGAATGTTGCCATTCATGCCGGCCTGCTGTTCCTGCGCGTCACCGGCAGCGCCCTCCTGATCGCCGTGCATGGGCTGCCCAAGGTGCTGCACTACAGCCAGGAACTGACGCGCATTGAAGACCCATTCCACATGGGCGCCGCACCCACGCTGCTGCTCGCCATCCTGTCGGAAACACTGTGTCCGCTGCTGATTGCGCTTGGCGTGCTGACGCGCCTGGCGTGTCTGCCCATCGTCGCCACGTTGCTGGTGGCCATGCTGGTGGTGCATCCCGACTGGTCGCTTGCCGATGGACAGTTCGGCTGGATGCTGCTGATCATCTTCACCACCGTTCTGATTACCGGACCGGGACGCTTTTCGATGTTTCCCAAATACTGACGCAATGACCGCCGACCTCATCCTGCACAACGGCCGCATCCACACGGTCGACCGCCAACGCCCCACCGCCAGCGCCGTCGCCGTGCGTGACGGCCGCTTTGTTGCCGTGGGCGACGATGCCGCCGTGCTGGCCCTGCGCGGCGCCGCCACCCAGGTCATCGACCTGCGCGGGCGCACCGTCATTCCCGGCTTGAACGATTCACACCTGCACCTGATCCGGGGCGGGCTGAACTACAACCTCGAGCTGCGCTGGGAAGGCGTGCCCTCCCTGGCCGACGCGATGCGCATGCTCAAGGAGCAGGCCGCGCGCACGCCGTCGCCGCAATGGGTGCGCGTGGTGGGCGGCTGGTCGGAATTTCAGTTTGCCGAGCGCCGCATGCCCACGCTCGAAGAGCTGAACCAGGCCGCGCCCGATACGCCCGTGTTCGTGCTGCACCTGTACGACCGCGCGCTGCTCAACCGCGCGGCGCTGCGCCAGGTCGGCTACACCAAGGACACGCCCAACCCACCGGGCGGCGAAATCCAGCAAGACGCGTCCGGCGAGCCCACCGGCATGCTGATCGCCAAGCCCAACGCGATGATCCTGTACGCGACGCTGGCCAAGGGGCCGAAGCTGCCGCCGGAATACCAGGTCAACTCCACGCGCCAGTTCATGCGCGAGCTGAACCGCCTGGGCGTGACGAGCGCCATCGACGCCGGCGGCGGCTTCCAGAACTACCCGGAAGACTACGAGGTCATCCGCGAGCTGTCGGCGCAGAACCAACTCACCATCCGCATCGCCTACAACCTGTTCACGCAGAAACCGAAAGAAGAGCTGGCCGACTTCAAGAACTGGACCGGCAGCGTGCAATACCGCCAGGGCGATGATTTCTTCCGCCACAACGGCGCGGGGGAGATGCTGGTCTTCTCCGCCGCCGACTTCGAAGACTTCCTGCAACCGCGTCCCGACCTGCCCGAGACGATGGAGCAGGAGCTGGAAACGGTGGTGCGCCACCTCGTCGCGCAGCGCTGGCCGTTCCGGTTGCACGCCACCTACGACGAATCGATCTCGCGCATGCTCGATGTGTTCGAGCGCGTGAACCGCGACATTCCCTTCAACGGCCTGCCGTGGTTCTTCGACCATGCGGAGACGATTTCGCCGAAGAACATCGAACGCGTGCGTGCACTCGGCGGCGGCATCGCCATTCAAGACCGCATGGCCTTCCAGGGCGAATACTTTGTCGACCGCTACGGCGCCGCCGCTGCCGAACAGACCCCGCCCATCAAACGCATGCTGGCCGAAGGCGTGCCGGTAGGCGCCGGCACCGACGCCACGCGCGTGTCGAGCTACAACCCGTGGACGTCGCTGTATTGGCTGGCAAGCGGGCGCACCGTGGGCGGCATGGCGCTGTATCCGGAAGGGCTCCCGCGCGAAGTGGCGCTGGAGCTGTACACGCACGGCAGCGCCTGGTTCTCCGCAGACCAAGGCAACAAGGGGCAGATCAAGGTCGGGCAACTTGCCGACCTGGCGGCATTGTCGGCGGATTTCTTCAGCGTGCCCGAGGCCGATATCAAGACCATCGAATCGGTGCTGACGGTGGTGGGCGGTCGCATCGTCTATGGCGCCGCGGAGTTTGCCGAATTCGGCCCGCCCCCCATTCCGGTGCTGCCGGAGTGGTCGCCCGTCGCGCGCGTGCCAGGGCACTGGCGGCCGGCTGCGCCCATGCAGCAGCAGGTGCACCAGTGCGTGGGCTCGTGTTCGGTGCATGGCCACGCGCACCAGAAAGCGCGCACGGCCAATGTGCCGACCACCGACTTCCGCGGCTTCTGGGGCGCCTTCGGGTGTTCGTGCTTTGCCTTCTGAAACAGCGACGGCGGCAACGGCCACGCCGGCGTCAGCGCGTTTCCTGATCGCTCAGGGAACGCTGCTGGCGTTTGTGGCCGGCTATGTGGATGTGGTCGGCTTTGCGGCGTTGTTTGGGCTGTTCACCGCGCACGTGACTGGCAACTTCGTGATGATCGGCCTGGAGTTGGCGGGCTCCGGCCAAGGCGTGCTCGCCAAGCTGCTGGCGCTGCCGATGTTCGTGGTGGCCGTGGCGGCAACCAAGCTGGCCGTGACGGCGCTCACGCGACGCGGCGTGGCGCCGCTGCGGCCGCTGCTGCTTGTGCAGGCCGTTCTGCTGCTGGCGTTCATGGCGGCGGGGCTGATGGCGCTGCCGATTCAGTCCGCCGATGCACCGGCCACGATTGTTGTCGGGCTGATCGGCGTCGCAGCGATGGGCGTGCAGAACGCCAAGGCGCGCATCGTGCTGTCGGAACACGCCCCCACGACGATCATGACGGGCAACACCACGCAGATCGTGATCGATGTGGTGGAGCTGCTGTCGCCGGGCGGCACGCAGAAGGATGTTGCGCGCACACGGTTGCGCAAGATGGTGCCGCCGCTTGCCGGCTTTGCCATCGGGGCGGTGCTGGGGGCGCTGGCGTTTGCAACGCTGTCGTTCTGGTGCGTGTTGCCACCGGTGGGGATTCTGGTGGGCCTGGCTGTGATGCAGCGGTAGGTTTTGTTTTTGTGTCGTGGATGTTTCTTGCCTCCGCTGGCGGCGGGCGGGTGTGGTTCATCCCCCTTTCGTTCCCTGCCGGGACCGACTCACTTTTCTTTGTCTTGCCAAAGAAAAGTAAGCAAAAGAAAGGCGCGCCCGAGATGGCGACTTCCCCTTGAATTTGTGTGACCGGGCGGAGAGGGAGGCAAACTCGCTGCGCTCAGACAGGCCTCCCTCTTTTTTCCGCCCGCTCACAAAAATTCAAGGCGCCATCAAGGGCCTAACGTCAAAAGAAAAAGGCCAACCCGTCGCGAGATTGGCCTTGTCGTTTGGGCGTGCGCTTAGTTGGTGCGGCTTTTGTCCTTTGACTTTCCTGCCCTAGATGGCGCCTTGAATTTCTGTTGCAGGGAGGAAAAAGGAAGGGAAACTGTCTGAGCGAAGCGAGTTTTTCCCTTCCCCTCCCTGCGACATAAATTCAAGGAATCTGTCGCCATCTCGGGCGCGCATTTCTTTGCTTACTTTCTTTGGGCAAGACCAAAGAAAGTGAGTCAGCCCCGGCAGGGGATGAAACAAGGGGCGCACCAAAAAAAAAATCAAAAACCAAAAACCAAAAACCCCTACATATTCCGCCGATACTGCCCCCCCACCTCAAACAACGCATGCGTGATCTGCCCCAGCGAGCAAACCCGCACCGCGTCCATCAGCACCGCAAACACGTTCTGATCGTCAATCACCGCGCGCTGCAGGCGCTGCAGCATGGCCGGGGCTTCCCCGGCATGCCGAGCATGAAAATCCTGCAGCCGCGCAAGCTGGCTCTGCTTTTCTTCCTCGCTGGAACGCGCCAATTCTATGTGCGGCGGCACCACGCTCTCGGCGTCGGGGTTGCGAAACGTATTCACACCGATGATCGGCAGCGAGCCATCGTGCTTGCGCTGCTCATACAGCATCGACTCTTCCTGGATCTTGCCGCGCTGGTAGCCGGTTTCCATCGCCCCCAGCACCCCGCCGCGTTCGGCAATGCGCTCGAACTCCTGCAGCACGGCTTCTTCCACGAGGTCCGTCAGTTCATCGATGATGAAGCTGCCCTGGTTCGGGTTCTCGCACTTGGCCAGGCCCCACTCGCGGTTGATGATGAGCTGGATGGCCAGCGCGCGCCGCACGGATTCGGCCGTCGGGGTGGTGATGGCCTCGTCGTAGGCATTCGTGTGCAGGCTGTTGCAGTTGTCGTAGATGGCGATCAGCGCCTGCAGCGTCGTGCGGATATCGTTGAACGCGATCTCCTGCGCGTGTAGGGATCGGCCCGAGGTCTGCACGTGGTACTTCAGCTTCTGGCTGCGCTCATTCGCGCCGTACTTGTCGCGCAGCGTCACCGCCCAGATGCGGCGCGCGACCCGGCCGAGCACGCTGTACTCCGGGTCCATGCCGTTGGAGAAGAAGAACGACAGGTTCGGCGCGAAATCGTCGATGTGCATGCCGCGCGCGAGGTACGCCTCCACATACGTGAAACCGTTGGCCAGCGTGAAGGCGAGTTGCGAGATCGGGTTGGCGCCCGCCTCGGCAATGTGATAGCCGGAGATCGACACCGAGTAGAAATTGCGCACCTGGTGGTGCACGAAATATTCCTGGATATCGCCCATCACCTTGAGCGAAAACTCAGTGGAGAAGATGCAGGTGTTCTGCCCCTGGTCTTCCTTGAGGATGTCGGCCTGCACCGTGCCGCGTACGTTCTGCAGCACCCACGCGCGAATCTTCGCTTCCTCGTCCTGCGTCGGCTCTCGCTGGTTGTCCGAACGGAACCTGGCGAGGTTCTGGTCGATGGCGGTGTTCATGAACATCGCCAGGATCGTCGGCGCGGGGCCGTTGATCGTCATGGACACCGACGTGGCGGGGCTGGTCAGGTCAAAGCCGTCGTACAGCACTTCCATGTCGTCGAGCGTGGCGATCGACACGCCCGAGTTGCCGACCTTGCCGTAGATGTCGGGGCACAGCGCCGGGTCTTCGCCGTAGAGCGTGACGGAGTCGAATGCGGTCGACAGCCGCTTGGCGGCCATGCCTTCCGAGACAAGCTTGAAGCGGCGGTTCGTGCGAAAGGCATCGCCCTCGCCTGCGAACATGCGCGTCGGGTCTTCATTCTCGCGCTTGAAGGCGAACACGCCGGCGGTATACGGAAAGCTGCCCGGCACGTTCTCGCGCATCAGCCAGCGCAGCACTTCACCGTCGTCTTCATACGGCGGCAGCACGACCTTGCGGATGGTGGTGCCCGAGAGCGTGGTGTGCGTGAGCTGAGTGCGGATTTCCTTGTCGCGGATCTTCACGACGTATTCGTCGCCGGAATACGCGCGGCGCAGGTCAGGCCACATGGCGAGCAGCTTGCGCTCGGCCGCGCCGAGTTGCGCGTCGCGCTCGGCCGCCTGCTTGTCGAGCGCGGACAGCGTCTGCACCGTGGCGCCGGCCTGCTCCAGCATGCGGTGGCTGGCGCGCAACTGCTGGCGCTCGCGCGCGAGGCGGCTTTGCGCGTCGACGCGGCGGTGGTAGCCGCGCACGGTATCGGCCAGCTCCGCCAGGTAGCGCACGCGCGCGGGCGGCACGATGGCGTCGTGGCTGGTGGAGCATTTGCCGGCCGGGCGTGGCAGCGTGCGCTCGGCGAGCGCCATGCCGCGCTCGGTCAGTCGATCGGCCAGCGCGTGATACAGCGCCGTCACGCCGTCGTCATTGAAGTGCGAAGCCTGCGTGCCGAACACCGGCATGTCTTCTGGGCGGGCATGCCATTGCTCGCGGTTGCGCTGCACCTGCTTGGCGACGTCACGCCACGCGTCCTGCGCGCCCTTGCGGTCGAACTTGTTGATCGCCACCAGATCGGCAAAGTCGAGCATGTCGATCTTCTCCAACTGGCTGGCGGCGCCAAACTCGGGCGTCATTACGTACAGCGACAGATCGACATGCGGCACGATGGCCGCATCGCCCTGCCCGATGCCCGAGGTCTCCACGATGATGAAATCGAACCCGGCGGCACGGCATGCGGCAATCACGTCGGGCAGCGCGTCGGAAATTTCGCGGCTGGCCTCGCGCGTGGCCAGCGAACGCACGAAGATGTTCGGATGATTGATCGCGTTCATGCGAATGCGGTCGCCCAGCAGGGCGCCGCCCGATTTGCGCCGCGACGGATCGATCGAGATGACGGCGATGCGCAGCGCGTCCTGCTGATCGAGCCGGAAGCGGCGGATCAACTCATCGGTCAGCGACGACTTGCCCGCGCCGCCCGTGCCCGTGATGCCGAGCACCGGCGTCGGCGCCCCCATCGCAGCCGCACGTACGGCGTCGCGCAATGCCGGATCGATCCGGCCCGATTCCAATGCGGTGATCAATTGCGCCAGGGCGCGGCGGTCGCCGTTGGCGACGGGCTCCAGCGTGGTGGGCGCATAGACGGAAAGATCGATGTCGCAGCGCTGCACCATGTCAGCAATCATGCCGGCCAGGCCCATGCGCTGGCCGTCTTCGGGGCTGTAGATGCGCGCGACACCATAGTCCTGCAGCTCGCGGATCTCCGCCGGGACGATCACGCCGCCCCCGCCGCCGAACACCTGGATGTGCTCGCCGCCGCGTGCGCGCAGCGCGTCGATCATGTACTTGAAGTATTCGACGTGGCCACCCTGGTAGCTGGACACGGCAATGCCCTGCACGTCTTCCTGCAGCGCCGCGTTCACCACCTCGTCCACCGAGCGGTTGTGTCCGAGGTGGATCACCTCGCAGCCCATCGACTGCAGGATGCGCCGCATGATGTTGATCGACGCGTCATGTCCATCGAACAGCGAAGTGGCCGTCACGAAGCGCACCTTGTTGCGCGCGGGCCCGGGTTCACTGGCCGGCGTGGGATCGGCCGCGCGGGCAGCGGAAAGATCGGTCATGTCTCCACCTTCGATAAGTGGGCGCCGGCGTTGGATGTGTTGTACGACGCACAAGGCGAAGCGTGCCGGTCAGCGGGTCGGACAGACAGTATTTTCGGGCTTGACGCACTCGTCAACGGGCCGCGCGGAACTGACGTTTTCGCCCGTCTACCCCTGTGGCTCCATGGTGAGATGCACGCCATTCCGCTAAACAGGGGCGCAGACTGCCCGAGCCATTTGCGCAAATTGGAAGGCCTGAACGGTCCGTTCTCGGTGCAACACCCAGCTTGCACACAATCGAAACAAATCGTTACAGTCGCGTTCTGGCCGGAAACGGGTCCGGCCATAGGGGGAACTTCCAATGCCAAGCCGCGCAACGATGCGCTGGTGTCTGATTGCCTTGCTGGCGTGGTCGGGCCACGCCCTGGCGTGGGACTACACGCCCGGCGCCATCCCGGGGCTGATCAGCGTGCTTGGCTTCCTGACGGTGCAGTCGCAGGCGCTCGACCGCGCCATCCAGCGCTTCCCTGGCCAGCGTGAAGAGCTGATCCGTGCCCGGACCCAATTCGACAACACCTTCCCGCAGGCGCTGGCCCGCACGCGCCGCCTGATCGCCGGCATTCCGCTATCCGACGACGAGCGCCAACTGCTGATCGAGCGCGCACTCGACGTCCACCAGCCGAGCGTGGGCATTTCCACGCAGACTCCGCAGACCGCGCACTCCCTGGCCGAACGCGTGGTGGCGCGCGCCGAGGGCAGCCAAGACCGCGCCACGCTGCAAACGCTGCTGGCGGTGGTCTACGACGACCGTCCCGCCGATGAGTTGAGCAGCCGCTTTACGCAGGCCGTGACGTTATCCGACTGGCCGAACGCGCGCGGCGCCAGCGTCAACCTGCGGCTGCCGTTCTCGTGGGAGCGCGTGCCGCCCACGCCGCCGCGCAAACCGGACCCGGCGCGCGTAGCGATCGGCGCGTGGGCCAACCAGGGCGGCTCGGGGCTGTCGCGCATGGAACTGATCGTGCGCCCCGCGGAAGGCGACCTCGAAGCCGTTCCCGACAGCCGCGAACCGCGCTGGATGCGCGATGCTGTCAAGCAAGCGGTGGCGGGCCCCTTCCGGCTGCTCGGCTGGGGCACGCAATCGTTCGGCGGGCGCAGCGGCGTGTGGACGAGCTACATCGACGAATCGCCCGGGCCGCATGTCCCGCGCGCCACAGGCAGCACGCTGGTGGGCCGCGTCTTCATGATCCCGACCGACGGTGCGCTGCTGATGCTGCACATGCAGTCTCCGGCCACGTCGCCCGAGCAGGCCAGCGCCGTGCGGCTGCGGTACGAGCCGCTGTGGAACGCCGTGGCAGCATCGTTGAGCGTGTCGGGCCCCAAGCCGTAAATTCCGCCCACGCCGGCACGCACCACTACGGCGCATCGAGCGCCTCGCTCGCACCAATTCAAGGCAGCTTCGCACCGTTTTCGGGCCAATCCGAGCGTGTCGCCCGCAGGCACCCCCGATCGCACGGCCGTGGTGCGCCCCGACACCTTTTTGCACACCGTTGGAACAACTTTTGCATCTGTCGGCGCTTTTTGCGTCATTTGTGGGCAAACCCTGCACCCGGATGGCGCTGACCCTCAACCCGCACGACAACCGCAATGAACTCCATCAAAACCGGGGGCGACGCGCTCTTTATCCTGCTGGGCGCGATCATGGTGCTGGCCATGCATGCCGGCTTCGCGTTCCTTGAGCTGGGCACCGTCCGCAAGAAGAACCAGGTCAATGCGCTGGTCAAGATCCTGGTCGACTTTGCCGTGTCGACCATCGCGTACTTCTTCATCGGCTATTCGATCGCGTACGGGGTCAATTTCTTTACCGGCGCCGACGTGCTCGCCCAGCAGAACGGCTACGAGCTGGTGAAGTTCTTCTTCCTGCTGACGTTTGCGGCGGCCATCCCGGCCATCATCTCGGGCGGCATTGCAGAGCGTTCGCGCTTCGAGCCGCAACTGGCGGCGACTTTCGTGCTGGTCGGTTTCGTCTACCCGTTTTTTGAAGGCATCGCCTGGAACGAGCGCTTCGGCATCCAACACTGGCTGCAAAGCGTGACGGGCGCGGAGTTCCATGACTTCGCCGGCTCGGTGGTCGTGCACGCTGTGGGCGGCTGGATCGCGCTGCCGGCGGTGTTGCTGCTGGGCGCCCGCCACGGCCGCTACAAGGACGACGGCCGCATCGCTGCGCATCCGCCGTCGAACATCCCGTTCCTGGCCGCCGGCGCCTGGGTGCTGGCGGTGGGCTGGTTCGGCTTCAACGTGATGAGCGCGCAGACGCTCGACAAGATGAGCGGCCTGGTCGCCATCAATTCGCTGATGGCCATGGTGGGCGGCACGCTCACCGCGTGGTGGATGGGCAAGAACGACCCGGGCTTCTCGTACAACGGGCCGCTGGCCGGCCTGGTGGCCGTGTGCGCCGGCTCCGACGTGATGCACCCGCTGGGCGCGCTGGCCGTGGGCGGCATCGCGGGCGTGCTGTTTGTCTGGATGTTCACGCGCGTGCAGAACGTCTGGCGCATCGACGACGTGCTCGGCGTGTGGCCGCTGCATGGGCTGTGCGGCGCGTGGGGCGGCATCGCGGCCGGCATCTTCGGCCTGAAGGCGCTGGGCGGCCTGGGCGGCGTGTCGTTCTGGGCGCAGCTGGCGGGCACGGCAGGCGGCATTGCCATTGCGCTGATCGGCGGCACGGTGGTGTACGGCACGCTACGCAAGCTCGTGGGGCTGCGCCTGGATCGCGAGGCCGAATTCATGGGGGCCGACCTGGCGATCCACCGCGTCTCGTCCACGCCGGAATCGGAAACGCACTGGTAAGCAGGGACGGCGACAGAAGGCGCGCGCGGCGCTTGCTACAGTGACAGCGTCTTCCCTCGCTCAACTGCAGGAGTGCCGCATGCCCGATATCGATCCGAATCACCCCATCACCGTCGAGTCCAACCCGCGCCGCGTGACCGTAACGCTCAATGGTTTCACCATTGCCAGCACGCACCTGGCGCGCACGCTGCGCGAGGCATCGTACCCGCCGGTGCAGTACATCCCGCGCGACGATGTGCAGATGAACCTGCTGGAGCGCACGCAGCATCACACCCATTGCCCGTACAAGGGCGATGCGTCGTACTACACCATCGTGGCCGGCGATGTACGCGCCGACAACGCCGTCTGGACGTACGAACAGCCCAAGCCCGTCGCGCGTGAAGTGGCCGGCTATCTGGCGTTCTATCCGAACAAGGTGACGATCCAGGAGGAATGAGGACGCAGGCGCCGCTGACATGCCGCTGTCATGCGGGCGGCGCACGATGCGCCTGTTCCTCTTCTCACGGATCCTCTTTCCGTGAAAGTTCCGAGACCCGGCGCAGACGATCTGTGGCCGGGTATTTTTTTGGACGGGTGCCGGTGCTATTCTCGGCGGCACCATGCTGGACTTCCGCACTTACGGCCTCGCCGCGCCCCCACACTCGCACGACTTCATGCAGGTCGTGATGCCCGCACGCGGCATCCTCGAGATGGACGTCGACGGCCGCGGCGGCCGTGTCGACACGCACCACGCCGCGCTCATTCCGGCCGGCGCTACACATGCGTTTGAAGCCACGGGCGCCAACCGCTTCATCGTGTTCGACATTCCCGGGCAAACCGCGGACGCCCCCAGCCTGGGCGGCCTGGCCGATCGCGTGTTCTTTCCGCTCACGCCAGGCCTGCGCGCACTGACGACATGGCTGCAGGACGCGCCCATCGTCGACACGGTGCTGGCCACTGCGTGGTCGTCACTCGCGCTGGCAACGCTGGCGGCGCATCCGGCCAACCAGTCGACGCAGATCCGCGCACGCCCCGATGCACGTGCCGAGCGCGCATGGCATGCCATCGAACACCGCTACGCGGAGCCGCTCACGGTCGATGCGCTTGCCACAGAAGCGGGCGTCAGCGCGCGCCACCTCGCCACGCTGTTTCGCGCCGCCTACGGCACCACGCTGCATGCGCATCTGGCCCAGGTACGGCTGTGGCATGCATTGACGCTGCTGGAAACCACCGCCCTGCCCATCGCCGAGATCGCCGCGCGCACCGGCTATTACGACCAAAGCGCGCTCACGCGCCACCTCAAGGCCGCGCACGGCATCACGCCGGCGGCGGTGCGCCGCTAGCCCGGGCGGTTTCCGTTTTTGCCAAAGCGCAGCCGTCTTCGCCAAGACGCGCGGCACGCGCGCGCGCAGAGTGCCGGTTCGATTGATCTTTTCGGACAGGCGCTCCATGGCTGTTGGCGACACCTCCACTGCAACACAGCTGCATCACAATCAGCACGATGCGCGGCGCGACCACCTCACGGGCATCGGCTACGGCGTCGCGGCCGGCGCGCTGTGGGGCGTCATCTTCGTCGCGCCGAAAATGCTGCCGCAGTTCTCGCCGCTGGCGCTTTCAGCGGCGCGCTATGTGCTGTACGGGGTGCTCTCGCTCGTACTGGCGCTGCCGGTGTGGCGCACGCTGTGGCGCAAGACGACGCGGCGGGATTGGGTGGCGCTGCTGTTGCTATCGCTGCCGGGCAACATCCTTTACTACCTGTGCGTGGCCGGTGGTGTGCAGCGCGCAGGCGTGGCGCCGGTGTCGCTCATCGTCGGGCTGTTGCCCGTGACGGTCACGCTGGCCGGCGCCGCTGAACGCGGCAGCCTGCCCCTGCGCCAGCTGGCCCTGCCTTTGCTGATGGCCGTCGCGGGCGTGGTGTGCATTTATCTGGATGCGCCCGACGTACATTCGAATGCCGGCGGCAGAACCTATTTCATCGGGCTGTTGATGGCAGCGGGTGCGCTGGCGTGCTGGACGGTGTATGCGGTGTGCAATGCGCGGTACCTGCGCGCGCGGCCGCAGTTCACGAGCCGGGAGTGGTCGCTGTTGACGGGCGTTGCGACTGGGGTGCTGTCACTGGCACTGGCCGTGCCGGCGTTCTTGCTGCCCGGCATGGCGACGGCTTCTGCGCAGCCCGCATCGGCATGGGGGATGTTCTGGCTGGTGAATATGGGCGTGGCGCTGGGGGCGTCTGTGCTCGGGAACAGCCTGTGGAATGCAGCCAGCCGCAAGTTGCCGTTGACGCTGTCGGGGCAGTTGATTGTGTTCGAGACGGTGTTCGCGCTCTTGTATGGGTTTATCTATGAGGCACGATGGCCACATGGGCTTGAAGTGGCGGCTGCGGTGTTGTTGGTGAGTGGGGTGGGGTTGGCGGCGCGGAGGCATGGGTAGGTTTTTTGGGTTGTTTTTTGCCTTGGTGGTGCGCCCCTTGTTTCATCCCCTGCCGGGGCTGACTCACTTTCTTTGGTCTTGCCCAAAGAAAGTAAGCAAAGAAATGCGCGCCCGAGATGGCGAAAGATTCCTTCAATTTCCGTAACCGTGCGGAGGCGGGGAAAACTCGCTGCGCTCAGACAGTTCCCCGCCTTTTTTCCGCCCGCTTACAAAAATTGAAGGCGCCATCTAGGGCAGGAAAGTCAAAGGACAACAGCCGAACCATCTGGGTGCCGACCCAAACGACAAGGCCAACCTCGCGACGGGTTGGCCTTTCTCTTTTGACGTTGAGCCCTTGATGGCGCCTTGAATTTTTGTGAGCGGGCGGAAAAAGGAAGGAGGCCTGTCTGAGCGAAGCGAGTTTGCCTCCTTCCCCGCCCGGTCACACAAATTCAAGGGGAAGTCGCCATCTCGGGCGCGCCTTTCTTTTGCTTACTTTTCTTTGGCAAGACAAAGAAAAGTGAGTCGGTCCCGGCAGGGAACGAAAGGGGGGCGGACCACCAACCCAAAAACCAAAGACAAAAAACACCCACCCCATTTGACGCCCCATTTTTTTCATGGATAACTGTCTCCCCACCCCCCAACAACACAGCGAGCCACCCCATGACCCTCCAAACCTGGCTGGCCTTCATCGGCGCCAGCATCATCATCCTGCTCATCCCCGGCCCGACCATCCTTTTGGTGATTGGTGATTCGCTGGCCAACCGTGGCCGCTCGGCGTGGAGCACCGTTGCCGGCGTGGCGGCAGGCGACACGACCGCCATGGCGGTTTCCCTTGCCGGTGCGGGGGCGCTGCTGGCTGCTTCGGCCACGGCCTTCACGGCGCTCAAGCTCATCGGCGGTTCGTACCTCGTCTATCTGGGCATCAAGTCCATTCTCAGCGCACGCCGTCTGCAGGACGACGTACAGGCGGACGCGCCCGAGGCCACCCTCCCCGTGCAGCGGAAGTCCGCGGGCCGCCGCTTCCTGTCGGCCTGGACGGTCACCGCACTGAACCCCAAGAGCATCGTCTTCTTCGTCGCCTTCGTGCCGCAGTTCATGTCGGCCGAGCAGACCTTCCTCTCGCAGAGTGCGATCCTGCTGCCGACCTTCGTCATCCTGGCCGCCGCCAATGCGTCGATGTACGCGCTGGCCGCCAAGCTGCTCGCCAAGCGCCTGACGAGCGTGGCCGCACAGCGCCGCTTCGGCTACGCGGGCGGCGCGGTGATGGTGGGCGCAGGCACGCTCACGCTCGGCATGCATTCGGCCTGATCGCCCCCCAAGGCCGCACCGAGGACACCCAATGCCCCGCAGTTACCTCCGCCCCGCGCCCGAAGGGGCCCATAGCCACCACCGCGTCACCAACATCGAGCTGTTCTTCGATCTGGTGTTCGTGTTTGCGGTGACGCAGCTCTCGCACCTGCTGATCGGCAACTTCACGCTGCAAGGCGGCGCACAGGCGCTGCTGCTGATGCTGGCGGTGTGGTGGGTGTGGATCTTCACGTCGTGGGTGACCAACTGGCTCGATCCGGACAAGCTCGCCATCCGCATGCTGATGCTCGTGCTGATGACGGGCGGGCTGCTGCTCTCGGCCTCGCTGCCGCAGGCGTTCGGCTCGCGCGGATTGGCGTTTGCGCTTGCCTATGTGTTCATGCAGCTCGGCCGCACGCTGTTCTTCCTGTGGGCCGTGCGCGGCGAGTCGCTGCTCATGCGGCGCAACTTCCAGCGCATCGGCACGTGGCTCGGCATCTCTGCAGTGCTGTGGCTGGCAGGCGGCCTGTCCGACGGTTACTTGCGCTGGGCGTGCTGGATCATCGCGCTGGCCATCGAATGGCTTGGGCCATCGATAGGCTTCTACACGCCGGGCCTCGGCCGCTCCACCACCAACGATTGGAACGTGGAAGGCGGCCACATGGCCGAGCGCTGCTCGCTGTTCATCATCATCGCGCTGGGCGAATCGGTGCTGGTCACGGGGTCCACGTTTGCAGGGCTTGACTGGACCGCACAAAACATCGCGGCGATGGCGATGTCGTTCATCGGCAGCCTGGCGATGTGGTGGCTGTATTTCGACAGGATTGCCGAGCGCGGCGCGCGCACCATGGCGGATTCGGCGGATCCGGGCCGGCTCGCACGGCTGGCCTACACCTACATCCACGTGGTGCTGGTGGCCGGCATCATCGTCGGGGCAGTGGCCGATGAGTTTGTGCTGGCGCATCCGGTGGGCCAAGCGCATGAAGGGACGACGCTGGCGGTGCTGGGTAGCGCGGCGTTGTATATGCTGGGCAACCTGTTGTTCAAGTGGGCGATCTTCGGGCGGTTGCGTCCGGCACACGTGGTCGGTCTGGTGGTACTCGGCGGCGCATGGCTGCCGGCGAGTGAACTGCCCGCGCTCGCAGTATCCGCGCTGGCAACGGGCGTGCTGTGCGGCACCGCAGCGTGGGAATGGTACGCACGCTCCTGCGAAACAGTGCACCCCGAAGAGGCGCACAACCCCTGAGTGGTCACCTGAAAATTCCATTTTCTGGACATTACAAAAGGCCACTCGCGCGCGTACTCTGTCAATCAACAGGACAGAACACGAGGCTCCCGCCATGATCGACCTCTACTATTGCGCCACGCCCAATGGCCTGAAGATGGCGCTGTTCTTTGCCGAAACCGGCTTGCCGCATCGCGTCATCCCCGTCGATATCAGCCGGGGTGAACAGTTCAAGCCCGAGTTCCTGGCCATCTCGCCCAACAACAAGATCCCAGCCATGGTCGATCACGACCCAGGCCAGGGGACCGAGCCCGTGGTGCTGTTCGAATCGGGCGCCATGCTGCTGTATCTGGCTGAGAAGACCGGGCAGCTGATCCCCACCGACCTGCACGGCCGCATGGAAGTGCTCAAGTGGCTGTTCTGGCAGGTGGGTGGTCTGGGCCCCATGGCCGGGCAGATCGGCCACTTCAACGTGTATGCACCGGAGCGCGTGCCCTACGCCATCGAGCGCTACACCAAGGAAACAAACCGCCTGTACGGCGTGCTCAACCGCCGGCTGGCCGATCGCCCCTACATTGCCGGCAACGACTACACGATCGCCGACATCGCGGCCTACCCGTGGATCGTGCCGCACGCTGGGCACGGCCAGGACTTGAACGACTTTCCGCACCTGCAGCGCTGGTTCGAAGCCGTTGGTGCACGCCCGGCCACGCAGCGCGCCTATGCCGGAGTGGAACGCGCCTACTCACGCCGGCGCGAAGACATCTCCGACGACGAGCGCAGCGTGCTGTTCGGCCAGACGGCCCGCTCCACCGCGCGCTGATCCTCGCGGAGCCTCCGCGCTCCGGTCCCCTTCCGATTTCTTCTTCCGACAGGAGCCGACCATGCCGGCATCGCTGTGGTGGTTGTGCCTGGGCGCGTTCGCCATCGGCACTGAAGGTTTCATGATCGCCGGGCTGCTACCGGTGCTGGCCGCAGACCTGGGCGTGAGCGTGCCGGCGGCAGGGCAGCTCGTCACCGTGTTTGCCGTCACATATGCCGTGGGCTCGCCCGCGATGGCGACGCTGCTCGGCAACTTCGACCGGCGCCGCGTGTTGATCGGCGCGCTGACCATCTTTGCGGCGGGCAATCTGCTGGCGGCTACCGCGCACGGCTTCGGACAGTTGATGGCGGCGCGCGTGTTGCTGGCGCTGGCAGCCGGCGTGTTCCTGCCGACGGCCAATGCGGTGGCGACCTCGCTGGTGCCGGCCTCGCGCAGCGGCTCGGCGCTGGCCGTCATCACGGGTGGCGGCACGGTGGCGGTGGCGCTCGGTGTGCCGCTGGGCGCGTGGATTGCCGCGCAAGGCGACTGGCGCTCGACGTTCATCGCATGCGGTGTGCTCTCGGCGCTGGCCACGGCTGGCCTCGCCTTCGGTCTGCCGCGCGACCTGCCGCACAGCGTAACCACGCTGGCGCAACGTCTGA
Organism: Ralstonia pickettii; assembly: GCF_030582395.1. Taxonomy (NCBI): domain Bacteria; kingdom Pseudomonadati; phylum Pseudomonadota; class Betaproteobacteria; order Burkholderiales; family Burkholderiaceae; genus Ralstonia; species Ralstonia pickettii. The sequence continues at coordinate 120,729 of NZ_CP104381.1, read as the reverse complement.
GCGTGGCGCGCCGGCCCGGCATGCTGGGCGCGTTGGCGGTGTCCACGCTGTGGGCCGCAGGCGGCTTTACGTTCTACACCTACGTCGCACCGTTCTTTGTGCAGGGGCTCGGGTTCGTGCCGCAGCACGTGGGCATCGTGCTGTTCCTGGTCGGCAGCTTTGCGGCACTGGGCACGGGCCTGGGCGGCCACATGACCGACCGGGCTGGCGTGGCGCGCGTGCTGGCGGTGAGCAGCGCGGGCATCGTGCTGGCGTTCTCGGTGCTCTCGCTGTCGGCCCAGGTGCTGCATGGCACGGCGGCCAGCGCGGTCGCCATCGGCGCGGTCGTGCTGTGGGGCATGGCCGGCTGGGGCTTCGGCCCGGCGCAAGCGACGCGCTTGATCCGCCTGGCGCCCGATGTGTCACCGATCACGCTGTCGCTGCATGCGTCGGCCGTGTATGTGGGGATTGCGCTGGGGTCCGGCGTTGGCGCGCTCGCCGTGGCGCACGGCGGGCCGGGCATGCTGGGGTGGGCAGCAGCCGCTTGCCATGTGGTGGCGGTGGTGCTGTGGCGGATGGGCGGCCGGCATGGGGCAGCGCCGGCTGATGAACCTGCAGCCACGTCGGTCGCCCATTGAAAGCCCGAGCGCGCAACGCCACGCGCGGGGTTCTGAACCCGGCGATCGGACGTCAGAGCCTCGGGTTCCGAGCTTGGACCTCGGCGCTCGACCCTCAGACCCTCGCGCTCCGAGCTTGGACCTCGGCGCTCGACCCTCAAACCCTCGCGTTCCGCCCCTGGACCCTGGCACTCGAGCCTCAAACCCTCGTGTTCCACGCTTCAAGGTCGACATTTTCGACCTCAAACACGTACGCTCCGGGCTTTGAGGTCGGCGCTTGAGCCTCAGAGGCTCGGCGTCCGGCCGCCGACCCCTCGCGCTCGGCCCTCTGAGCCCGATTTTTCGACCTCGAACGGTCATGTTCCGGGCGTTGAGCCCGGTGGACGAGCCTCGGACACTCACGCTCGACTGTCTGAGCCCCGCAATCGGGCCTCAGAGCCTCACGTACGACACTCACACTGCCGCGGTGGGCGTGAGCGTGAACGCCATCGACACCCAGCGGTGAAACTGGCGGATTGCGTGGCGGGGGCTCACTGTGCACCTCCGGCGGCCTGGATCATCTTCCAGCCGTTGCCGGCCGGGTCACGAAAGCCGGCGTCGACGCTGCCGAAGCGGTCGATCGGCTCCTGCGTGAATTCCACGCCGCGCTCGCGCAATTGGGCATAGGCGGCGCGGCAATCGGCGACGGTCAGCACCAGCGGCGGCATCGCGCCCTTGGCCACCATGGCGCGCAGCGTCTGCGCGGTGGCTTCGTCGTGGATGGGGGGCCCGGGCTGGAACAGGCCGAGCTGAAACGACGGCTGCTCCGGATGCTGCACCGTCAGCCACCGGTACGGGCCGTTACGCACATCGGTGTGCACGCGAAACCCCAGCTTGTCGACATAAAACGCCAGCGCCGCGTCCTGATCGTCCACATACAGCCCGACGACATTGATCCCTTGGCTCATCACCGCTCCTTGTTGTTGGTAGGTGACGGATTTGTACCCTTCGCCAGTTGGCGGCGCTTCTCCGAAACTGCTGTGACAAGGTCGGGCCGCTGCGCCGCCTTCAGCACACAGGCGGGCACGCGGTCGAGTTGTTGCTGCGGCGCGGTGGCCTGGGCATCCCGGCGCAAGGCGCTCGGGCTCTGCCCGGTGATGTCGCGGAAGATACGGCCGAAGGTGCCGAGGCTTTCCCAGCCCGTGGCGTAGGCGATTTCAATGATGGGCAGGTCGGTGTCGCGCAGCAGCGTGGTGGCCTGCTCGATACGGCGCGTGAGCAAGTAGCGGTGCGGCGGAATGCCGAAGGCCTGCTTGAACGAGCGCGCAAAATGCGCCGCTGACACGCCGCTCACTTCGGCCAGCCGCTTCACAGGCCACGCCTCGTGCGAGGCGGCGTCCATGCGGTCTTTGGCGCGAAGCAGGCGGCGCAGCAGCGCGGGCGTTTGCTGCGCGTCGGTGTGTGCCGGTGCCACCGCGGCCTGCGCCGGAGCGGTCAGCCCAGCTTGAACTCGCCGATGGCGTGTGCGAGCTTGCGCACACCCTCTTCCACCTGCGCCAGCGACGAGGTGGCGTACGACAGACGCAGCGTCGACCGATCCGGGTCGACCGGGTAGAACGCCGCACCCGGCACGAACGCCACGCCGCGCTCGATGGCCACCTTGGCGACATCGCTCGCATTGCGGCCCGGCAAGACGCACCACAGGAACATGCCGCCGCGCGGGCGGTTGAAGGTCAGTTCGGTGTCGGGCAGCAGCGCATGCAGGCCGTTGGCCATGGCGTGGGCGCGTTCGGCATAGGCAGCGCGCGTGCGCGGCAGCACGGTGTCCAGGCGATTGCTGCGCAGGTAGGCGGCGGCTGTGGCCTGCGCAAACGTGGAGGTGTGCGCGTCGGCAAACTGCTTGACCATCACCGCGTTGCCCAGCACCGGCTGCGAAGCGATCATCCAGCCCACGCGCAGGCCCGGGGCCACCACCTTCGACAAGCTGCCCAGGTAGATCACACGCCCCTGCGCGCCGTCGGTCTGCTGCGACAGCGCATATAGCGACGGGGGCGGGGGCGCGTCGAAATACAGATCGCCGTAAGGGTCGTCTTCCACGATCAGCAGGTTATGCTGCACCGCCACGTCCAGCAGGCGCTTGCGGCGCTCCAGGCTCATCAGCGCGCCGCTCGGGTTGCCGAAGTTGGGAATCACGTAGAGGAATTTGGGGCGCGCGGTGGCACCACCACCGGCGAGCACCTTTTCCAGCGCGTCGACATCCAGGCCGTCGCCGTCGGTCGGCACGCCGGCCACCTTGGCGCCGTACAACTTGAACGCCTGGATGGCGGCGAGGAAAGTGGGAGCTTCGGTCAGCACCGTATCGCCTTCACCGATCAGCACCTTGCCCAGCAAATCCAGGCCTTGCTGGGACCCGGTAGTGACGAGGATGTCGGTGTTGGCGACGTTGGCGCCGCGACTCTTCATCAGCGTGACGATGGCCTCGCGCAGCGGCTCGAAGCCTTCGGTGGCGCCGTATTGCAGCGCGCGGGCGGCGTCGGTGGTGAGCGCGCTGTCGGCCGCGGCCTTCAGGCCTTCCACGTCAAACAGGGCCGAGTCAGGAAAGCCGCCCGCAAACGAGATCAGGCCCGGCTTGCCGAGCACCTTGAACAACTCGCGGATGGCGGACGTTTCAACGTTTTGCAGGCGGGGTGCCAGCAGCGATTGCAGGAATTCCATGGCGTGCGTGTCTCTGTAGTTCGAGTGCCCGCCACTTTACGTGATGTGCGCCGCGTGCGCATGCCAACACGGCGTCACAGCGGTGAATAGAATGCCGCCACCGAACCGGTAAAAAGGAGCCCCCGTATGGCTGTCCGACGCATCGTCCCGAATCTGCATGCTGCCGATCCGGCACGTGCCCGCGCGTTCTATGCAGACCTGCTCGATCTGGAAGTGGTGATGGACCACGGCTGGATCATCACCTTTGCCGATACGGCCGCCACCATGACGCCGCAAGTCAGCATTGCCAGCGAAGGTGGAAACGACACGCCGGTCCCAGCGCTGTCGGTAGAGGTGGACGATGTGGATGCCGTGCATGCGCGCGCCGTGTCGCTGGGCCTGGAGATTGTCTACCCGCTGGTGGACGAGCCGTGGGGCGTGCGCCGCTTTTATGTGCGCGATCCGTTCGGCAACGTGATCAACATTCTCGCGCACCGGTAACACCGCAACTTCGCACGCGAAAAAATGCCCGCATGCCAGGGGCGATGCGGGCGTGGCATAGCGGCCGGCGACTACCGTTGCTTGCCGTCTTGGGTGCGCTTGTCTTGGTGTGCGTTCGCGTCCTTGTCCTTGTCGACAATGCGGGTGATGCCACCCGTGGCGGGCGGATCACTGGCCGGGAAGGTATCCTCCACAGCCTTTTCCACCAGCTCTTCACGCTTATGTGCGTGCGGATGCTTCTCTTGCTTGCCCTTCTCCATGGCGTCCTCCTGTTTCAAGCGTGGTTGACGACACGCAAGCGAACGGCGTGCCTGAGCGTGCTCAATATTCTTCCCAATACGGACGCGAGCCGTAGTACTCGTGCACCGACTGCGCCCAGGTCGGGTCGGCCATCGTGGGCCAGCTGTCCTTGTCGAAACCCGGAGCCGCTTCAAGGCGATCCTTGTTCGCGTCGAGGACGAAACACTTGCGGTCGACGTCGAGCGACAAGGCGCTCCACGGCACGGCAAACAGCTTGTCGCCAATGCCCAGGAAGCCGCCCACCGACATCACCGCATACGCGATGCGGCCGCGCTGCACGTCGAGCATGATGTCGGTGATCTTGCCGAGGTCCTCTCCGGTGAGGTTGACGACGCGATCGCCCTCCAGCGTATCTGCGGCCATCAGTTCCGGGCCCGGGCCCGTCGAGTCGGAGTCGGCACGCCCGATGATGCGCATGCGTATGCCCGCGGTGGTTCCCACACCGGTGGTCGTGCCGGTGCCCAGCGTCGTGCCCGTTGTCGTGGTTTGCATAGCAGTTACCTCCCATCAATGAGTTGACGTTCAGGATGATGTGCGACAGCCACGCACTGCGCGGCGTCTGTCGCACGTAACCTCCTCTGCCAGCAGGAAGCTTGCCTGCGGCACATCGCAAGCAAAGGGGCGCGCGCGGCATGCCGCTTGCTCAACGGGTCATCGGACTCAAACAACAACCCCCCACCGGAGAGCCCCATGAACAAAGCTGAAATCCCTGTGGCGCAACGCGCCGTGCTGTCGATGCTGTTGGACGATCACCGCGAGGTGAAAAAGCTGTTCAAGACGTTTCAACAGGAGAAAGACAAAACCGCCGGCGAGCAAATCGTGCGCGAAGCGTGTGAAAAGTTGACCGTCCATACGCAGCTTGAAGAGGAGGTGTTCTACCCGTTCGTGCGCGACAACGGCGGCGAAGCGTTCAAGGACCTCGTCGACGAAGCCGTGGTGGAGCACGCCACTGCGAAGGACCTGATCAAGCAATTGAGCGGCATGCAGGCGGGCGACGATCTGTTTGCGGCCAAGTTCACCGTGCTGGCCGAGTACGTCTCCCACCACGTCGAAGAGGAAGAGACTGAACTCTTTCCCAAGCTCATCCGCCAGCACGTCGACCTGACACCGCTGCAGGAGGCCATGACCACGCGCAAGGAAGCCCTGCTCGCCGAGACCACCAGCTGACGACCCACCCGCCCGCCGATACCGGACCGACACCATGCGCGCCACCGTCTGCGATTTCCTCGTCGCCCGCCTGTATGACTGGGGGGTGCGGCGCATCTTTGGCTACCCCGGCGACGGCATCAACGGCATGTTCGGGGCCCTGGAGCGCGCGGGCGGCAAGATCGAATTCGTGCAGGTGCGGCATGAAGAGATGGCCGCCTTCATGGCCTCGGCGCACGCCAAGTTCACAGGTGAGCTTGGCGTGTGCATGGCTACGTCCGGGCCGGGAGCCACCCATCTCATCACGGGGCTGTACGACGCGCGACTCGATCACATGCCTGTGCTGGCCATTACCGGGCAGCAGGCGCGCACAGCGGTGGGTGGGCATTACCAGCAGGAGGTGGATCTGACGGCGATGTTCCGCGACGTAGCGGGTGCGTTTGTCCACCAGGCCAGCATGCCGGCGCAGGTGCGGCATCTGCTGGACCGCGCGGTGCGCATCGCCATTGGGCAACGGCGGGTGACGGCCCTCGTGCTGCCAAACGATCTGCAAGAAATGCCCTACACCGAACCGCCGCGTGCGCATGGCACGGTGCACTCGGGCGTAGGCTACAGCGCGCCGAGCGTGATCCCACAAGCTACCGACCTGGAACGCGCAGCGGACATTCTCAACAGCGGCCGCCGGGTGGCGATGCTTGTCGGCGCAGGCGCACTCGGGGCCAGCGCGGAAGTGGCCGCCGTGGCGGAAACGCTGGGCGCGGGCGTGGCCAAGGCGTTGCTCGGCAAGGCCGTCCTGCCCGACGATCTCCCGTACGTGACCGGCGCCATCGGCCTGCTCGGCACCGAGCCGAGCTGGGAACTGATGACCCATTGCGACACGCTGCTGATGGTCGGCTCGGGTTTTCCGTACGCGGAGTTCCTGCCCAAAGAAGGCCAGGCGCGCGGTGTACAGATCGACCTGGACCCCGGCATGCTGGGGCTGCGCTACCCGATGGAGGTCAACCTGGTCGGCGACAGCGCACAAACGCTGCGTGCACTGCTGCCGCTGCTGCAGCGCAAGACCGATCGTTACTGGCCCGATCGCATTGCCCGCTGGAACGAGCGTTGGTGGAAGACGCTGGAAGACCGCGCGCTGCAACCTGCCTACCCCGTCAACCCGCAGCGCGTGTTCTGGGAGCTGTCACCCAAGCTGCCGGACAACGTGATCGTGACCAGCGATTCCGGTACCTGCGCAAACTGGTATGCGCGCGATCTCAAGTTCAAGCCCGGCATGATGGGCTCGCTCTCGGGCGGGCTGGCATCGATGGGGGCAGCCGTGCCCTACGCGATTGCGGCCAAATTTGCGCATCCCGATCGCCCTGTCATTGCGCTCGTGGGCGACGGCGCCATGCAGATGAACAACATGGCCGAACTCATCACCGTGTCGAAATACTGGAAGCGGTGGAAGTCCCCCAAGTGGATCTGCATGGTGTTGAACAATCAGGATCTGAACGAAGTCACCTGGGAGCAGCGCGTCATGGAAGGCGACCCGAAGTTCCCAGCGTCCCAGGACATTCCGGACGTGCCGTATCACCGGTTTGCAGAGCTGATCGGCCTGAAGGGCATCTACGTGGACAACCCCGACCAACTGGCCGGCGCGTGGGACGAAGCGCTCAACGCCGACCGGCCCGTGGTGCTGGAGGTGAAGACCGACCCCGATGTGCCGCCGCTGCCGCCGCACGTCACGCTGCAGCAGGCGCGCAACTTTGCGACGGCCCTGGCGTACGGCGACCCCGACGCGAGCGGGGTGTTGCGCGGGACAGCGCGGCAAGTGTTGTCGGCGCTGTTTCCGGTGCACAAGGACAAGGAGTGAGCCAGTGGCCTGGGCGGGTACGCTCAGCCCACCTCCACGTGGACTGCGCCTGATTCCAGCGGCCCCAACCGCGGGCTGCGCAAATTCGGTGAATCGCCAAGCAAACGAACCCACTCGGCTCACATCAAGCCGCGCGCACGCCGTGGAGGTCTGCGTTGCAGTTCGGGTGATCTTCGTTGTGGTCGTGCTCACGCAGCGCGCCCGGGATGCCGGTGGCCGCCAGACCCTCAGCTGCGAGCCATGCCGCCGTGGCGGCAGCAGCGCGGTCGATCAGTTCGCCGCAGCGGGCGTAGTCGTAGGGCGACACGTCGAGCGGACACAGCGGCGGCACGACGGTAATGGGCACCTGACCGGCCCAGCGCTCCAGGTCTTGCACCAGCTGACGCGCGACCAGCAAGGACAAGGCGTTCAACGCGTGCTCGATGGCGCTGCGCGGGGCACGGCGGTCCGCACACGCAAATCCAGCTGGCAATACGACGACACGCGTGGCGCCTAGCCGGATGGCCGCGGAGATTGGCGTGTTGTTGGCGACGCCGCCGTCGATCAACAGGCGATCGTCGATTCGCACCGGTGGAAACACGCCCGGAATGGCGGCGCTGGCCAGCACGGCCGGCACGATGGCGCCAGACGACAACACCACCTCGGCGCCCGTGCGCATGTCGGTGGCCACAACGTGCAATGGCAGCGTTGCCGCCTCCAGCAGGGTCTGCGCAAAATGCCGCGTCAGCAGGCGCTGCAGCCCGGATGCATCGACAAGGTGCTCCCGTCGCCCGCCAAGGATGCCGAGCATGCTGAACATCGCCCGCCAGGACCACGGCATCACGTCAGCGCGCCGCACACCGCGCCACAGCGCCTCGAGCTGCGCGGTGCCGGCCGCGTGCGGATTGCACGCAAAAAAGGCAGCGTTGATAGCGCCCGCCGAGGCACCCACCACCATGTCGGGTACCACGCCCGAGGCCACCAGCTCGCGCAGCATGCCGGCCTCGATGGCGCCGAGGCTGCCGCCACCGGCAAAGACAAACGCTGTTCGTTCCACTCGGTCCATAATCGATGCCGCGTTGCAGCAATGGAGTCCCAACTGGTCAATCAAGGGACGACTGGAAGTAGAGTAGGTCTACGCTGCCGTTGCGGCTAGTCGGGCCGATGGGCAGCGATCAACGGGCGCGCCGCTCGGCGTCCGCCAGGGGCTTCCAGTGCAGAAACCCGAACAGCAACGTCAGCAGCACGCTGTCGAACAACGGCCCGTGGTGCAGCGCCACCTTGCGAAAGCACAGCACCACTTCCAGCAGGTGCCCGGCCAGCAGCACCAGCGCCACGATGCGCAGCCAGCCGATGGCGTCGGCCGACAGCGGCAGGGGCGTGGCATAGCTGGCCAGCGCGAGGCCATACACGGCGAGCAGGACGATCTTGCTGAGGACATTGAACATGCCAAGACTCCGGAGGACGGTGATTTCGATGCAATTGAGCATACCGGCCATCGCCGTCCCTCCGGCTGCTTCAAACGCCTGGATAGACGCCGCACTCCACCCGGCTGTCCCCGCTGGGGTCGCGCGATCAGGCCACCGCCACGCCAAACCAGCGCTCCAAGCTCTCCCGAAGCCTGTCCGTCGTTCCGTCACCGACCCATGCCACGTGACCATCAGGCCGGATCAACACCGCGGTCGGCGCAGACACTGTGCCCACCACCGGAAGCGCCCAGGTGCCGGCATAGCGGGCGTCCACCCGCCGCACGCGGTCGGCCCATGGTGCGATGTCGACGGCATCCGCCGGGCCGAAGTTGAGCAGCACTGCGCGCGCCTCGTGCAACAACTCGAAAACCCGCACCGGGCCCTGCGTGGTGTCCAGGTCGAGATCGGGCATGCGGCGGCCGAGCAGCGGATGGCCCTCGCCCAAGTCGTAGTGAACATCGAGCGCGGAGACCATCCCAACAAGGTGCCTGCGTGGTTCGTCCATGCGAAACAGCTCGGACGTGATCTCGCTTAGCGCCTTGGAGCGCTCGTCCTGGCGCAGCAACACCACCTGGGCCAGCGTATTGCGCAACGTGCGGGCGGCAACCGGGTGGCGCTCGGCGTGATAGCTGTCGAGCAGATTTTCAGGCGCCGTCCGTTTGATGACCGCGGCCAGCTTCCACCCGAGGTTCACGGCATCCTGCATGCCCATGTTCAGGCCCTGGCCGCCCATGGGCGGATGCACGTGCGCGGCGTCGCCTGCCAGCAGCACACGTCTGTCGCGGTAGGCCACGGCCTGGCGAGCCATATCGGAAAACCGCGAGATCCAGTTCGGACGATGCGCGCCAAAGTCGGTGCCATAGACGGCGATCAGCGCCTCGCTCAGGTCCGCGAGCGTGGGCGCATTATTGGTACCGAGTTGTCGCTCGGTCAGCACCACGCGGACGTATTTGCCGTCTTCCATTGGCGCGACAGCGTGCCGGCCGATGGCATCGTATTTGAAGCCAAAGGGCGGCGGCTGCGTGGTGTGTACCTCGGCGATGAGCCAACTGGTCGTTGCGTCCCAGCCGGCAAACTCAATGCCGGCGGCCTTGCGGACAGTGCTGCGCCCGCCATCGCAGCCGACGAGGTATTGCGCGTGCAGCACCTCGCCGTCGGACAGCGTGACGTCGACGCCGCGGTCGTCTTGCGAGAAGCCGGTCACTTCACGCGCACGATAGAACGGCACGCCAAGCTCGCCGACCCACTGCGCGAGGAGGCGCTCGGTGTGGTGCTGCCACAGGCCGAGCACATAGTTGTGCCGTGTGGGAAAGTCGCTGATGTCGAGCGAGTTCTCGCCGAAGTGCACGACCGGATAGGTCTTGCCCTGGGAGACAAACCGCTCGGCCACACCGCGCTGGTCGAGCACTTCGATCGAGCGCGCATGCAGACCCAGTGCCCGCACGCCCTCCACGTCCTGATTGGCGCGGCGCTCGACAATGGCGACGTCGATGCCGGCCAACGCCAACTCGGCCGCCAGCATGAGCCCCGTCGGCCCACCGCCGGCGATTACCACGGCATGCCCGCTCATTTCACACCTCCGGGCGGCATCGCCACGCCACGGCCCCGCGCTCCAAACGTCGACGGCATCACGCGCATGTCTGCCCTCCTTTCGGTCGGTTTCAAAGATGGGGGGCGATGCTACTGCGGCCACCGGGGCTTCCCGCAAGCCCCAGGGCGCGCGGTATACTTGAAACAACGGTGGAGCGAATGCTTGTCTGGCGCAACGCACACCACGAAAAAAGGCCGTCCCGAAGGACGGCCTTTTCTGTTGATTAGTTGCAATTATGTCTGACCTACGTAACGCAGAAGAATCAATGCGTTACGTAGGACACCGTGAGCATGCAAGTTTGTCCCAGACCAGCAACTTCGATCCTCCCCGCAGGCTTCTCGCTACAAATATGTTTGCCCTTTGGTCGCTGCAAAGTCGCACCGCTGGAAGCCATCATATTGGGCTCAACGAGAGTCCACCAACGGCAACCGAAGAAGTGTGCACCGGCTCTCATCAGCCAGACGATGGTGCCGTCCAACAGTTTCTTGAACTCAGGGTCAACATCCCGCCCTCGCGCGAGGTTATTGGGTGTGGAACCGCATTCGAAATCGTAAGTGCCGTTGACCAGGAGTGGGATTCTGTTCTGCCCGGTCACGGGGATGTACTCAACCTGCAGATTCGGGCGTTTCACTGCGCAGCCTATCCCTACTAGGCGCCCTTTGCCGCTTTGACCAGAAGAACCGGGCATTCCGCCCGGGCCACAACGCGGTTGGCCACCGAACCCAGGACCGCATCGAAAAAGGCACCACGACCGTGCGCCCCCATCACGATCGCCTCGGCGTGCACCGAGCGGCTGTACTGGACGATGCGCTCCGGGGCAAATCCCACCAACCCGTGAGCCTCAAAAGGAACGTCCGCAGCGCGTAGGATCGCGATGGCGGAAGCCATTGCCTTGGCACTTTGCTCTTTATGCCAGGCAGCAACGTCCGCGTGTCCGACAAATACCTCTACCTCTCCGCTGACATCAGGTGTGCAGTGTAGAACATGGACCGTGATGTCCGGTGTGAGCAGCCTGCGGTCTGCGATGCAGTGGGCCGCAGCGTCCGAGTAAGCGGAACCGTCAGTGGCCAGCACAATGTTCTTTGACATGATCGCTTCTCCTTCGATAAGGCTTCTCCAGTGCCGCTTCCTTACTCAGCTCTGGCGTGGGAGCCCACGGGTGATGCTTCAAACTTATGGCACGCCACGTTCGGCAGGCTGATCTTGATCAACCGAAGACCATGCCGATGAATCTCAACCGCCAGGGTCGACGCGGTGCATTGATCAAATCACATAGCGGCAGTGCTTGGAGGTTCTTCACCCAACGGCTGATTAATGCCGAGCATGTTCGCGGTTATACCCGAGTGGCGTTGAGCCAGATCAACGGACATCTGAAGCATCCGACTAGGGTGATTCCAGGCGCAGAGCTGCTGCCCGCCCATCGACGGATGCTGGGCCACCGCAACACGGCAAGGGAGCGGCTCAGGCAGCGAGCGTCGTTCCGAAATGTGTCACCAGATGCCGATCGGGTGCGTAGTGGAAACGGTCTTTACCATTCATGCGGTCAGCAAGGTCTACCCGATGGGGAGCGTGAGCGTTCGCGCGCTGGATCAGGTTGACCTCGAACTTGGCTCCGGTGAGATCGTCGTGCTGCTCGGCGCGTCCGGCAGCGGCAAATCGACACTGCTCAATTTGATGGGTGGGCTCGACACACCAACGAGCGGCACGATCGTCTACCGAGACCACGACCTCTCATCTGCAGCGCAGCGAGACCTCACCCGGTTCCGACGCGAGCACGTCGGATTTGTCTTTCAGTTCTACAACCTAATTCCGAGCCTGACCGCGCGCGAGAACGTCGCCCTGGTGACTGATATTGCCGATCGGCCGCTGGCTCCGGACGATGCCTTGTCCATGGTCGGCATCGGGGCGCTCGGCGACCACTTTCCCTCGCAGATGTCGGGCGGGGAACAGCAACGCGTGGCCATTGCGCGCGCGGTCGCCAAACGGCCAGACGTGCTGCTGTGTGACGAACCAACTGGTGCGCTGGACTTCCGTACGGGGCGCCTAGTGCTTGAGGTGCTCGAGCGTGTGAACCGAGAGTTTGGCACCCTGATTGTCATCGTCACACATAACGCCGTCATCGCGGACATGGCGGACCGTGTCCTACGTATGAGCAGCGGAGCCATTGTCGAACACCGTCACAACGCGCAACGCGCGAGCGCACAGGATCTGTCATGGTAAGCGCGCTCACGCGCCTGCTCTGGCGCGACCTTTGGCACCTGCGAGCCCAGGCCGTTGCCGCCGTGCTGGTCGTCGGCTGCGGTGTAACCACGTTCGTTGCGATGCGCAGCACCTACCTTGCTCTGCTGGACGCGCAGCAAGACTATTACGCGTCGTACCGGTTCGCGGATCTCTTTGTTCATCTCAAGAGGGCCCCGTTGGAGGTGGCAACGCGCATCGCCACGTTACCGGGGGTCGCACGCACGGATGCGCGCGTGGTGTCGGACGTGACAGTCGATATACCAGGCCTGACGGAACCCGCGACTGGGCACGTCATTTCGGTTCCTGAGCAGAGCTGGCCGGCGCTCAATCTTCTGCACCTGCAAAGCGGCCGATACGTGGCGCCCGGCCGCGACGATGAGGTTCTGGTCAGCGCGGCGTTTGCGGATGCCAACCATCTGCGGGCAGGAGGACGCCTGGCCGCCGTTCTCAATGGGCGGCGGAAGCAGTTGCACATTGTCGGCATCGCGATGTCGCCCGAGTATGTCTATGAAGCGGGAGCTGGCTCCATCTTTCCGGACAATCGTCACTACGGCGTGCTCTGGATGGGTACCAACGCGCTGTCGGCGGCGTTCCGCATGAGCGGTGCGTTCAATGACCTGGCGCTGTCTCTCGATGGCAGCGTTCCGTCTGCGCGCGTGATTGCTCAAGTCGATCACGAATTGGGGCCTTATGGCGGACTCGGCACCATCACACGCGAGGATCAGGTATCGAATCGATTCATCTCGGATGAGATCGCGCAGAACCGGGTAACGGCTACATACGTGCCCGCCATCTTCTTCTGCGTCGCCATGTTTCTATTGCAGAACGTCCTGAGCCGGCTGATCGATATGCAGCGTACACAGATCGGCTTGATGAAAGCGTTTGGCTACGGAAATGTCACCGTTGGTCTGCACTACCTGCAGTTCGCCTGTCTGATGGCGGCAGCGGGGGCCGCCGTCGGGATCGCAGGGGGACTTGAACTGGGGTCATATTTGACGGGCCTGTACGCGAAGTACTATCGCCTGGCACGCCTCGAATTCCGAATCGATATCCCGATCATCGCCTGGGCGGTGTTCCTGAGCTTCGCAACGGCGGCTGTCGGTGTAGCTGCCAGTGTCGCGAAAGCCGCGGGCTTGATGCCCGTCGATGCCCTGCGTGCCGCTGTGCCGCCAGCCTTTGCCGCAAGCTGGGCGGAGCGAATTGGCCTTTACCGGCAGTTGGGCATCGTATCGCGAATGATCGTGCGGAACATTGCCCGCCAGCCCGTCAAATCGCTGCTCGCCTCCCTGGCTCTGGCATGCGCGAGCGCCATTCTTGTTATTGGTGGTTTTTTCTTCGATGCGGTCGATCATCTGTTCGACGTCCAATTCCAACAGGTCGAGCGTCAAGATGTCACGGTAGCCTTCTCGCAACCGTTATCCCATCGCGCTGTCTATGCGCTCGAACGCTTGCCGGGCGTGCTGAAGGTCGAGCCGTTTCGCGACGTGCCGGTCAGGTTGTCGGTGGGGTACCGATCTCGGCAAGTCTCGTTGAGCGGAATCGCACGGCAAGGAGATCTGCACCGGCTTGTCGATGATCGCGGCCAACCTTTACGCGTGCCGCCGGATGGCATGCTGGTCTCCGCCAGGCTCGCCGATGTTCTTGGGGTACAACCTGGTGACCGGATCACCGTTGAGGAACTGGAAGGCAAACGTCGCATCCGGCAGGTCACTCTGGTGGGACGGTCCGGGGATCTGGTCGGTATTGGCGCCTATATGGACCAGCAAGCACTGGCGAACTTTCTGGAAGAGAGCGGCAACTGGTCGGGTGCCCGACTGTCTGTTGATACAAGCGAGCTTGGGCGTCTTTATGCAACGCTCAAGCGCATGCCTGCTGTGAACGCGGTCGCAGCCCGCCAGTCAGTCATCGACAGCTTCCGCAAGATCATGGATGAGAGCATCCGCCTCACGACTTCAATCAACTTTGCCTTTGCATGCGTGATCGCATTTGGTGTCGCGTTCAACGCCATGCGCATCGCCTACTCGGAACGGGTTCAGCAACTGGCATCGCTACGCGTCCTTGGCTTCACGCAGACCGAAGTTGCCTGGATTCTTCTGGGCGAGCAGTTTGCACTTGCCGCGATCGCGTCGCCGGTTGGACTATTGCTGGGATATGGCACGTGCGCATTCCTGGTCATGCGACTCTCCACTGACCTGTATCGACTCCCTCTCGTGATTCAAGCCGCGACGTTCGCATACGCTTTCGTCGTGACAGCAGGCGCGGTTGCGTGTTCGGGGCTGCTGGTCTCGTTGAAGATCCGGCGGCTCGATATCGTCGCGGTCCTCAAGGCGAGGGAATCGTGAAACGCGCAGCCGTGAGAAAGGCGTTCGTCCTTTCGGCCGTCGTTCTCGCGGTGACGCTGGCGCTGACGTACGCATTCTGGCCGAAGCCGACAATTGTTGATACCGCGCTTGTGACACGAGGGCCCCTCCGCGTGACGGTGGACGAAGATGGTGAAATCCGTGCGCATGATCGCTACGTGATCACCGCGCCGATCACCGGGCGTCTTCTGCGTGTGGATCTGCATGAAGGCGATCACCTCAAGGCAGGACAGGTCATTGCCGTCCTGGTGCCGGTACCGATGACGCCAGGCGAGAGGTCCGGGCAGCGGGCACGTGTTGACGCCGCTGAAGCGGTCTACCGTGAGGCGCAGGCGCGCGCTGCGCATGCTCGCGCCGATCTTGATCAGGTACGGCGTGACTTGGACCGGAGTGAGAAGCTGCTAAGCAGCGGCGCCATATCGAGACAGGAAGTCGAGCAGACGCGCACTAGCTTGGCGTCGAGCGCCAGCGATCTGGCTGCCGCCCGCGCGCGGGAAGCATCCGCGGCAGCGGATGTGCGCGTTGCCACCGCCAATCTTCAGGCTTTGGAGGCTGGACAACCGGTGGAAATTCGCGCTCCGGTCGATAGCCTATTGTTGCGAATCGAACAGCAGAGCGAGCGAGTCGTGCTCTCCGGTACGCCGGTCATGCTGCTGGCAGATCCATCGCGCTACGAGGTGGTGGTCGACGTACTGTCCACAGACGCGGTAAAGGTCAGCCCAGGCATGCAGGTGTTGATCGAGGATTGGGGTGGATCGGTGCCGATCAATGCGGCCGTACGCGTGGTTGGGCCGGGAGCATTTACCAAGGTTTCGGCGCTTGGGGTCGAGGAACAGCGTGTCAATATCGTGGCCGACCTGGTTGACCAACCTGGAAGGTTGAACGACGGGTATCGCGTGCTGGGCCGCATCGTTATCTGGGATCGGCCTGATGTGCTGCGGTTACCTATCGGCGCCCTGTTCAGGTGCGGCGAGCATTGGTGCGCGTTTACCGTCGAGAACGGACGGGCTGCTCAGCGGATCATTCAAATCGGACAACGCAATGCTGAACAGGCACAAGTTGTGGATGGGCTACGCGATCACGAAACCGTGGTCGTCTATCCGCCGGGCACGCTGTCCGACTCTGCGAAGGTGCTGCCTCGCCGATGAGCAAGGTGCCGCTTGCCAGCGGCTTCCCGAAGTGCCGCACATGCCGTCCCGAGGAGACTCGGGACAACGGCGGCTAGCCGTGGGCCTCTCTGTCCGGATTGTTTCTCACCAGTAGTACCGGGAGGGAAGACGTACGGACAACGCTCTCCGCGACACTTCCCAGCAACGCCCGCAGTACTCCCCGCCTCCCGTGTGTACCAAGCACCAAGACTTGCGCGCCCGCCTCCGACGCAAGTCTCTCCAGCTCCGTAGCGATGTCGATATACGTCAGCGGGTCTCTAGTGATGGCGACTGCAGCGTGAACTCCAGCTAGTTGGGCCTTGCGAATTGCTGCCGAGACCAGCGTGTCTCCGCGCCGAGCCAGTGCATCCGAAACTTCCCGCACGAACGGCGAACTCAAGTCGTATTTGATGTGGGCGTTATCCACGACATGGGCGATAACTAGCTTTGACCCAAGCGACCTGGCCAAGCTTATGGCCTCGTCAAGCGCATGTTCCGCAGTTGGGCTTGCATCGATTGCTACCATGATGGTGTCGTACATGGTGATCTCCTTTCGGAACCTGCGTGGACCGGAAAGCTGCCGCGTCACTGCATCGGATCAGTGTTCCCCGGTTTGATCGGAGGCCTTTAGAGACGATGGAATTCTTTGCCGGTGCCGCCAGCGCAGCCGCTTCTCGGTCATGAGGCAGCCCCAATCCACTTTCGTGAACCCGTAGACCGCAGCGAGAAACACCAGTTGCGACACGACAAAGTAGACACCGAGATAGGTACCATCGATCTCGGATTCTTCGTCCAGATATCGCGCCCCGATCTGGGCAATGTGAGTCCAGGTTAGATAGCTCACCCAGCGCCCTACCAAGAATGGCAGCCCGATCAACCACAGCCGCATGCCGGTCAGGCCGTAGGCGATGAAAATGTAGTTGGATGGAAACGGGCTGAACGCGTAGGCAAGCACCAGTCCCACAGTCATACCTTTGCGCTGCTCGAGCCAGGCGCTCACGACGTCGATGTTCTGCCGGTCCGATTCACGCATCCAATGTTTGCGGACCAATATGCAGGCCAGTCGCGCCAGCACCAGACGCCCCGCCGTCGCGGCACAGGCGGCCACCGCTGCAAGCACAACGGGGTTAGCTTCGGGGCGGGAAAAGCCGATCCACGACATCACCATCCATGTGGGTGGCGCAAAGGCCGGGACCACGTTCAGGGCAAAGACCGTGGCGAACAAGGCGAGCAAACTTGTCATGGCGTTCACGCCTCCTTGCCGAGTACGTGGAACAGCTCGTCCTCCTGGGCGCAGTGCAACCGCAGGACGGCGTCCAGCCCGTACAGCAAACGCTGCAGCTCCTGTAACGCGGCGGAGTCCGGTCCTTGCTCGGGGAGGTCCGTGACGATCCTGTCCAGCAGGTTCGTCACTCGAAAGATTTCGCGATGCATGCCGCTCATCGCAGCCAGTGGGTCTTCCCCCTCAAGCAGGCGCGCCACGTCAGGATAGATCTCGGTATCGTCACGGCGCTCATGCGGCACCAGCACCAGATTCAACAACCGCGTCAGGTCGGAGAGCGTCGTCTTTGCCTGATTGCGCCCTATCCGCGGCAGTTGGTCCGCCACGGTGCGAATGCGGTTCATGATGGGCTCCAGCTCGGCGTGTTCGGCTTTGAAGCGTTCCACGTCCTGTGGCGGCAACGTGCGAGTGGCTTTATGTGGGCCTGCCTGCAGAACGCGCAGGGCATTGAGGATGACGAGAACGTCGATGATCTCCTGCAGCAGAGCACCGGCCAACGGAGGCAGATAACCCAGCGCCGCCGCAATCATGGCCGCGATCGATAGTGACATCCCCACAACGACACTCTGGACCGCGATGTAACGCGTGCGCTGGGCGATCCGTACGGCATCCACCAGACGATCCAGCCGGTCGACCAGCAACACAACGTCCGCAGCTTCTGAAGATGCTGCGGCGCCGCGCGCGCCCATCGCCACGCCGATGTCCGCCGCCGCCAGCGCAGGCGCGTCGTTCACGCCGTCACCGACCATAATCACCATGCCCGCTGCGCGGGCCTCCCTGATCGCTGTGAGCTTGTCAGCGGGCGATTGGTCTGCATAGACGTCCGTCACGCCCAGCATCGCGCCAACCGATTCGGCCACATCGGGCCGATCCCCCGTGAGCATGCCTTGGCGGCGCACTCCGATCTGGCGAAGCAAACGCAGCGCACGCGGTGTTTCAAGGCGGATGCGGTCCGCAAGCTGCAATGCACCGACCAGCTCCCCATCCACCCCCACGAAGACAGCCGACGCGCCCGCGTAGCGCACACGCTTGATGAACCCTTCGCTCCAGGGCGGAGCGACCGCCGAGCCGAGCACGTGAGGCAAGGTGCCAATCGAAACAGCATGGCCGCCCACATGACCTTGGACGCCCGCGCCTGGACTCTCGATCACGGCGCTGGGCAGCAGCAGCGCCGCACCTCGCTCGCGGGCCGCTTTGGTCACCGCTTCGGCCATGACGTGATTCGAAGCTTGTGCGAGAGAGGCAGCGAGACGCAGCACCTCCTGGGGTTCGTAGCGGCTGCTGCACTCGATGTCGACCAGCCGCGCGTACCCTCCCGTGAGGGTCCCGGTCTTGTCGAAGAACAAGGTATCGGCCTGCGCGAGCCGTTCCAGGGCGCCGCCGCCCTTGATCAGAACGCCGCGCCTGGCACAGCGCGACATGCCCGATACCATTGCCACCGGCACTGCCAGGATCAGCGGGCAAGGCGTGGCAACCACGAGCACGGCGAGGCAACGGGCTGGATCGCCTGTCAGTAGCCAGCTCGCTCCGGCCAGCACGACGGCGACGCCTGCAAATGCGAATGCATAGCGGTCGGCCAGCCGCACGGACGGACTGCGCTCGGCCTGCGCAGCACTGACCATCCGGACAATGCCCGCAAAGGTACTGTGCTCGGCCGATGCCGCCGCCACCATCTCGAAGGCGGCCCCAGCGTTCAGCACACCGCTGCTCACGGCTTCTGCGGGCGCGCGATGTCGCGTGACGGATTCACCGGTCAGCGTTGACTCATCCAGATCGGCCGGCTCCGACAAGGTGCCGTCCACGGGTACGACTTCGCCATGCCTCACCAACAACCGGTCGCCCGACCGGACTGTCGCCAGATCAACCTGGCACCACTGGCCGCCCTCGAAGCGATTGGCCTGTTTGGGCGCGTGGCTCAGCAGCGCCGTCATCTCCTTTTGCGCCCGCGCTTGCGCGAAGTCTTCCAGTGCCCGCCCGCTCGCCAGCATGAGGGCAATGACGGCGGCCACCAGTACCTCGCCAGACAACAGCGCAAAGCTGATCGACAGGAGTGCCAGGACGTCAATGCCCGCTTGCCGCCGTATCAAGGAGCGAACGATCGTGACCGCCAGCGCCACCCAATTGGGAGCAATGCCGATCAACCATAGATCTTGCGCCAGCGCACCTGCGTTCAGATAGCGAGCGAGCAATCCTGCCGACAGCGTCAACGCAGAGGCGGCAAGCAGGACGGCATTGAGGTGTCGGAAACCGGAGGGCATGGGCCAGAGGCAGGTGGGAGGAAGCCGAGACGGCAGAGGCATCGCCTCCGTTCCTGCGCGCTCAACGATGCTAGATCATGCGGCGCAACAACCTATCCTTCAGCACAACTTCGTGCCAGAGCGCGGCAACAGCATGCAGTCCGACGAAGATGTACACCAGCGTTGCTCCCGACTCGTGGATGTCCTTGGCCAGGTCAGCCAGTGTCTTGTTCGGCGCAAGTGGGGCGGCCCAGGCCAGGCCGAACGGCTCGATAGCCTTGCCTTCCCAGGCGAGTGCCAGTGCACCGAGGATCGGCATCCCCAGCATCAACACGTAGAGCACTAGGTGCATGGCTCGTGCAGCACGCTCAAGAAGCTTAGGCCCTGGAATTGCCGCTGGCACTTCCGTGCCTAGGCGGGCAAACAGCCGCAGCACCATCAAGACCAGCACGGAAAGGCCAGCCGTCTGATGGATGGTGAACAGGGTGTCCCGCATGGCGCTGCCCTTGGGGAAGAGATCGTGGATATCGATGATCACCACCGCGATCAGCGCAGCCAGGAACACCAGCCAATGCAGCGACCGTATGGCCGGGGAGTATTTCTGCTCGGAGTTCATAGAGGTAACCCAGGAAGAAGGTGGAAAGCCGGCAGGTCGCGATCCGCAACCGCCACGATTCACGGATACTCGCTCCAGTTCGGGAGGGCTTGTCGCAAGTCAACAAAACGGGAATCGGCTGCGACTAGATCGGCACATCGACCGGATCCACGTGCGTCATCAAGTTGAGCACGTCGCGGCGCTCCATCACGCGGCGGCGAGCCTCCAATGCGATGTTGTGGCCCTCGCGCACGCTGGCGCGCGCATCGACTTCGAGGTGCGCGTCTACCAGGATCAAGTCGCCCATGCGGCGTGTCTTGACGTCGTGTACGCCAAGCACGCCTGGCGTTGCGAGCATGACCTGGTGGATCGCCTCCACGGTCTCCTCATCGACTGCGCGATCCATCAGGTCGTGCAGGGCTTCCCAGCCGAACTGCCAGCCCATGCGGGTCACCATCAGGCCCACGACAAGCGCCGCCACTGGGTCGAGCAGGCGATACCCAAGCACGTTGCCCACGATGCCAAGCGCCACCACCAGTGACGATGCGGCATCCGAACGCGCATGCCAGGCGTTGGCGACCAGCATGCTCGAACGCACCCTTTCGGCCACCGCCAGCATGTAGCGGAACAATAGTTCTTTGGCGGCCAGCGCGCCCAGCGCGACCCATAGACCAATCAGCCGCACCGGTTGGATCGCCTCGGCGTGCTCCAGCTTGAGTACCGCGTTCCAGAGCATGCCCACGCCCACAGCCAGCAGAAGCAAACCGAGCGCGAGCGAAGCGGCATTCTCGAAGCGTTGGTGACCGTAGTGATGGGTCTGATCCGGCCCCTTCTGGCTATGGTGGCCGGCAAACAGCACCACGAAGTCCGCGATCAGGTCGGACAAGGAGTGGATGGCGTCGGCGATCAGCGCCTGCGAGCCAGCCAGCATGCCAGCCGCCACCTGCGCTACCGTCAGCCCCAGATTGACGGCCACGCTCACAAGGGTGCTGCGCCGGGCGGCCGCCTGCCTGGCCACGCTGTCGTCGGAATCAGCAGCGATCTCCAGATCGATTTCTTTTGTCTGTTGCATGGATTGTCTGAGCAGTGAGCGTGGGGATGGGGTTCAGGTTGAGCGGTAGCACTCGGTCAATTGCGCAGCCCCAGGGCCAATCCATTGAGCATGAGATAGACCGGCGCCACCTTCCACTTAGAGAGGCTCTTCGAGCCGCACTGGGGGCTCGTATTCTTCATGGCTTCAATGAAGGGATGAAGTTGCGCATGACCTATTGGTGGGTCCCAGACACGCTGGGCTCCAGATTCGACCAGATAACGTCTACGCGCAATCCGCCGAGACCCGGCGAGCGGTCAACCGTTACGCTTGCACCGTGAACCGCCGCTATCCGCCGCACGATCGACCACCCGAGGCCACTGCCACTCTGTTCCGTTCCGGCGACACGAAAAAAACGCTCGCCAAGTCGGTCCTGTTCGGAAGGTGGAAGCCCGGGGCCGCTGTCTTCCACGCAGAGCACGGCACGTCCGTTCCGGTTCGCTACCGTCACGACGATGTGTGCCTCGGCGGGGCTGTAGCGTATGGCGTTGTCGATCAGGTTGCGAGCAAGTGAGGCCAGCAAGGCCCGGTTACCCGTGACCATGCAACACTCCGGGCTCTCCAGTTCGATGTGCTGTCGCTTGCCGAAGGCCATTGGCGCAATGTCTGCCATGACTTGTCTTGCCAGTGCGCCAAGGTCAATCGGTTCTATCGATACGCCGGCGTTGGCTTCCAGGCGCGAGAGCAGCAGTAATTGGTCAACCAGATGGGCAGCACGGTCGCACCCTTCCAGCGTTCCGAGCAAGGCATGGCGACGTGTGGCGTCGTCTTCGGCGGCCATAGCCACCTGGGCCTGTGCTTTGATCGCGGCAATCGGTGTGCGCAGCTCGTGGGCAGCGTCTGCAGTAAAGCGGCGCTCGGCGTCGATCATGACCTGAATGCGGACAAAGAGCGTGTTGAGCGCGTCGAGCATGGGTGTCATCTCAACCGGCGCATGGGGCATCCGGACCGGATCGAGCGCTCGCGGATCGCGCTTGGCAAGCGTGTTGCCCAATCTGCGCAGCGGCAACATACCACGCTTGACTGCCCACCAGACAGCCAAGGCGAGTGACGGCAATGCCAGCGCCATTGGCCACAGCATGTTGCGCAGGATTGCCGTCAGGATTGCGGTGCGCGAGTCGATGCGCTCGCCAACGTAGACCTGGATGTTCTTGTGTACACCCTGCATTGCAAAGACCCGCCAGGTATAGCCCTCGATTTGCACCGTCGAGAATCCGGACGCGATGTGCTCGCCCGACGTAACCATCGGCTGGTTCGGCGCGTTGGCCGAGTGGACGCCCAACTTCCCGTCATGAAAGACCTGAAAGGCGACCTTGGGCGCGTAGCGATGCTGGACTGGCAGGTCGTGGCTCGACTCGTCGTCCTCATCTAAGGTCTGCGCGTGTTGCATGACCAGTAACGCGCCGGCTTGTGCCAGATGACTGTCCAGCAGTTGATCGATCTCGTCCTGGGTGTCGTACCACGTGATCAATGCGGTGACGAGCCACAGGCCGGCGACGGCGCCAAGCACCAGTAGCAGCAGCCGACCTTGAAGCGAGCGCGGCCGCGTCATGGCGCCTCTGCGTTGTCACGCGGCAGCATGTAGCCGACGCCGCGTACGGTCCGAATGAGGTCGCTGCCAAGTTTCGCGCGCAGATGGTGGATGTGGACTTCCACGGCGTTGCTGCCGACCTCCTGCCCCCAGGTGTACAGGCACTGCTCGAGCTGCTCGCGTGACAGTACGCGCCCCACGTTCAGCATCAAGGCATGCAGAAGGTCGAATTCCCGCGTCGACAGTACGACGGGGGCGCCGTTGCAAAAAACCGTGCGCGATGCGGGCTCAAGGACAATGCCGCGCGCCCGCAACCGTTCCGTGGGATG
Source organism: Ralstonia pickettii (assembly GCF_030582395.1). Classification (NCBI taxonomy): domain Bacteria; kingdom Pseudomonadati; phylum Pseudomonadota; class Betaproteobacteria; order Burkholderiales; family Burkholderiaceae; genus Ralstonia; species Ralstonia pickettii. The sequence goes on along the minus strand of NZ_CP104381.1, from coordinate 97,809 downwards.
GCCATGCGCACGGCGCACCAGCGCGCGCAGCCTCGCGCTGAGTTCGTGCAGATCAATGGGCTTGACGATGTAATCATCGGCGCCAAGATCGAGCCCGCGCACGCGGTCTGGTATTGCGTCGCGCGCGGTCAGCACCAGGATGGGGACCGTGATGCCTGCGTCACGCACCTTTCGCAGCACGTCCACGCCGTCCATGCGGGGCAACCCAAGATCGAGTATCGCGGCGACGTAGGCGTCCGTGCGCAACTCCCGCCACGCCGCCTCACCGTCGCGCACCCAATCGACTTGGAAGCCATACTGATGCAGGCCGGCCCGGATGCCGTCGCCGAGCAGGGGGTCGTCTTCGACAAGCAGGATGCGCACGGATGAGGTCTCCGCTCGGTACCGGTTTGGATCAATAGTCGTCGCGCTCGGCGCCGTGATGCTTCGCAGATGCTGCGGGGCGGTCAGCGGCCCCGGCCGACGGCGCGGACTGCCATTGCATCCACCAGAAGCCCAGCACCGCCACCAGCATCAGGGCCGCGAGGCTCCACCACGCACGGCGGATGCCCTCATTTGGCAGGCCCGTCTTGCGTCCGCTGAACATCGCACCAACGAGATTCTCACGGTGCAGCCAACTGCTGGCGAAGACGGCGAGAACATGAATACCCACCAGTGCGAGCATTGCGTTGGCAATGCCTTCGTGCAACTCGCCGAGCCAGTCACCGCCGACATCGTTGTAGGTTGCCCAGCCCGTGCCCGCCAAGGCGCATGCCATCAGCAGCAAGGCGATGATAGCAAGCGCTCCGGCGGGGTTGTGGCCGACGTGGTGCTCCGGCCGCCCGCGCATGATGTTGGTCAAATAGCGGAGTGCGGCGGCGGGCGACCGTACGAAGTTGGAAAACCTGGCGTATCGCGTGCCCACCACGCCCCACAGCAGCCGAAAGCTGACCAGCGCCGCCATCGTGTAGCCGAGCGTGATGTGAATAAGGCGCCACTGCTCACTTTCCGCGGTCAAGTAGGCCCCCAGGAAACTCACCGCCAGCAGCCAGTGGAACAGGCGGGTCGGCGCATCCCAAACCAGGATGCGGCGGGTGATGGAATCGGTTTTCATGGTTTCAGCGCGGGATGCGGACATCGTGTTCATTGAAATTGCCTTGATCCGCCTTGGTATGGCAGGCGGCGCAGTTCGAGGCGCTCTTGATGGCAGGCCGGCGCCACACCGCAGCGGGCACTTCGTCGTGAGTGCGGGCAAACCACGCCGATCGGGTGATCCGGTCCTCGGGCGGTGGGGGCATAGCATTTGAGCGACCTGCCGCGTTGGCCGTAAGCCACTGATCGAGCTGCTTGACGGTGGCAGGGTCCAACGAGGCATCTGTCCCGTAGTGGTGCTGCAGGTTGCCCAGAATGCGTTGCCAGGAGCTGGCGGGCAGCGCGCCGGGCGGATAGGCAATATGGCAAGACGCACATTCCTGCCGATATTTGGGCAGCAGCGGCGCGGCGCGCATGCCGGGCCCCTCTTCGGCGACGGCGAGAAACGACAGCGCCAGGCCCGCGATTGCCAGGCAAGCGCCCGCAGTTCTGCTTGTAACGATGGCACGGTCAGACATTGGGATACTCCGAATCAGGTAAGGAATTGAGTGGCTTGCTGGACGACCCTACTTGCCGAGGGTCATCAGCCAACTCAGGACGTCCGCTTTTTCTGTCGCCGTGCACTCGCGCCCGACTACGTCGTTGCAGTTGCGCCGGAACCATTTCTCGGTCTTTGCAGCATCGGTAAAGCGCTCAGGGTTGAACGCCGGAGCCAGCGGCGCAATCGACTTGCTGGTTGCGGCATGCCGGCCGGTTTGCGTTGGTGGGTTGCCGTGGCAAGATGCACAGCTCCATTCACGGCCGTGCTTGGATGTAAAAAACTGCTGCCCGCGGGACGGTTCGGAGGGGGTTCCGGCCTTCGCGCGATATTGATCGAGCATTTGCGTGGGCACTTCCGCACTTGCCAGGGGAGCGGCAGCGGCTAGCGCCAACGCCAAGACCGAATGCAGGCAGGCAACAGGAAGAAACTTTGAGGTCGGCATCGTGGCCTCTCACACTGAGGAATGCCTTGATGCTCTCGGATTCTTCTTAACGGATTCTTAAGCGATACCAGTGGAATTCACCTGACGCGGGAGGACGTCGATTTCATCTACGGAATCACGGTCAACAACAACCCGACGGTGTCCGATGTTTGGAATACCAGCCCGGCATTCGGCTATCCATACGTCGCGCCCAACATCGACATGCCGCCGGCGGCGAGTACGCTGATCGACGGCAGACTCGCGCAGCAGGTAGTCGGCGCCAGTGCCTATGCGTTCTGGCAACGCCACGCCTGACCGCGACATGGTGGTCCACGGTATCGCCAGCCACGCCGACTGCGCTCTGACCACCATATCCGAGGAGATGACCCTCGGCGTGCTGATTATTTATGGTCATGCCATCATCAGCAAGGCGCTTCGCAGTGTGCTCTGTCACGGCTTGCACCGCTTGACGGTAATCGCCGATCAGCAGCAACTCATCGGTATGCTGACTTTGAATGACACGCGCAATGGGCAGCGAATGGACCTTGCTGGCCAGAATTCTTGGAGGCGACCGATACATGGATCACGGCTCGGAGACACCGTCGCATTTGACGATTTAGGGCGTCCAACCCATTTCATTTCGCCAGTAGGAGTAGCGCCATGTTTCCCAATGTTGGAACCACCGATCGCGTCGTCCGCGTCATCATCGGCCTCGCCATGATTCTGTTGGCGCTGTTCGGCACAGTACCGGCCTGGGTTGAGTGGCTTGGTCTAGTGCCTTTAGTGACCGGTCTGATCCGCATGTGTCCGGTGTATTGGATGCCGGGAATCGGTCGGGATTAACTAGGCCGCGATCCAGAATGCGGCCCAACTCGCAGCGAGTGCGGTCAGCAAACCACCGGCAACCTGACCCGCAAACGCTTTCCCGCCGCTAGTTGCCACAACCATTTTGGTCAAGGTATTGACGGACAACGCCAACATGACGAGCGCACCCGCCACTGAGCGCGTAAGCGCCCCACTGGCGGCCTGGGTAGCAATGGCCGCAGTGGCAGCATGCGCATCGGCCAAAGCACCAAACAGCGTCACGGCGGTGACGGCCGCGGTCCCGAACCATTCCCGCGACACCGCTGCTATCAGCAGCAGTGCAGCCGTCCATAACCCAAAACCGATTGCGGCGCGCCAATCGATCGACGAAGACGCGTTTCCCCCGTCCGCTTGAACCGGTGTCCTATCACGCAGCATCAAAAACACGGCGCACCCCACCGTCATCACTGCACCGATGACAAGCGGCACCGCCAAGGACCGGAGCAGCACGATATCGATGACAGCAACCAGCAACGCCATCAGTACCAATGTTGCAACATTGGACAGCAGCGCGGCGGCTGCAGCCCCGCTCACGGGCGAATGTTTCGCGCGCACCCGTGCCGCCATGGTTGCGATGGTCGCAACACCGACATGTAGGGCATTGCTCTAAGAGCGGGATGCCATGGCGAAAGCATGCGGAAACGCCCGGTATCTGATGTGCATTGAAAATAGCTGGCGTCCCGTACCTGTCTTCATCTTCCGTCAGACATTGAGGGCAAAGACGGGTCCGATTAAATGCGCCGGCTGTGTGTTTTGGGAGCCCCTGAAGCACCGCGTCGATATGGCTCTGCTCGTCCCGCGCAGCGAACTCGGCGCCAGTAAACATTTCCAGTAGCGGAAACAATGTGCTCTCTCGCAAGAGGCACTGAATCGTCTGACTTGGTCGTGTGGGAAAACGATCACCCAAAGCTCCGACATGTGACGGAACCCAGGCTGTAAGTGGGAACGGCAAACGCCGAAAGAGCTCTGCGTACGTATCCCGCGTAGTTGGGTTTCCGCTGGTAACGTGATACCGCCCAACCAGGGAAATCAAGCTTTCCCCTGGGATAGTCGGAGCACACAAAGTCAGCGGTTCGCGACAGGCTTGTGCGAGCAACGCAGAAGTGTCGCGCTGCTCGCCCCGCCCATCCAAGCAATCGGACGCTGCCTTCACTACCTCGGCTGGTGTCAAACGTCGACCACCTAATGTGGAACTCTGGGGCGAAACGCCCCAGGACAAACATATTTTTCAGAACCCAAACATATTTGCACTGGGGCCAACATATTTGTAAATGATCATCTGTTTCTGCGCCTGCCGAAACTTATTCGACAGTCACCGATTTCGCCAGGTTGCGTGGCTTGTCGACGTCCGTGCCGCGTGCCAGCGCCGTGTGATACGCCAGCAACTGCAGCGGCACCACGTGCAGGATCGGCGAGAGCTGCCCGTAGTGCTCCGGCATGCGGATCACCTGGATGCCGTCGCTCGACTGGATATGCGTATCGGCGTCGGCAAACACGTACAGCTTGCCGCCACGCGCACGCACTTCCTGGATGTTCGACTTGAGCTTTTCGAGCAGCGCGTCATTCGGGGCCACGGTCACGACCGGCATCTGCTCGGTCACCAGGGCCAGCGGGCCGTGCTTGAGTTCGCCGGCCGGGTAGGCCTCGGCGTGGATGTACGAGATTTCCTTGAGCTTGAGCGCGCCTTCCAGGGCGATCGGGTAATGCAGACCGCGACCGAGGAACAGCGCGTTTTCGCGACGGGCAAACTCGTCCGACCACGCGATGATCTGCGGCTCGAGCGCCAACACCGCGTTCAACGCCGACGGCAGGTGGCGCAGATGGCGCAGCGCATCTTCTTCCTGCTCGGTGTTCAGATGGCCGCGCAGCTTGGCGAACGTCAGCGCCAGCATGTACAGCGCGGCCAGCTGCGTGGTGAACGCCTTGGTGGACGCCACGCCGATCTCGGTGCCCGCGCGCGTGAGGAACTTGAGCTGCGTCTCGCGCACCATGGCGCTCGTCGCCACGTTGCAGATGGCGAGGGTGTGCGTGTGGCCGAGTTCGCGTGCGTGGCGCAGTGCGGCCAGCGTGTCGGCGGTTTCGCCCGATTGCGAGATCACGATGACCAGCGCGTTCGGGTTGGGCACCGTCTCGCGGTAGCGGTATTCGCTGGCGACTTCCACCTGCGTCGGGATCTTGGCGATCGATTCGAGCCAGTACTTGGCCGTGCAGCCCGAGTAGTAGCTCGTGCCGCAAGCCAGGATCAGCACGCTGTCGACCTTGGGCAGCACCTGGGCTGCTTCGGGGCCGAACAGGTTCGGCGCAAAGCCTTGCACGCCCTCGAGCGTGTCGCCCAGGGCGCGCGGCTGCTCGAAGATTTCCTTCTGCATGAAGTGGCGGAAGGGCCCAAGTTCCACGGCGGCGGCGTAGGTGCCGACTTCCTTCACTTCGCGCTCGACGATCTTGTCGCTTGCATCGGCCACGGTGAAGCCGTCGCGGGTGAGTTCCACCACGTCGCCTTCTTCCAGGTAGGCCATGCGGCTGGCGGTACCGGCCACGGCCAGCGCGTCGGAGGCGAGGAACGATTCGTTCTCGCCAATCGCCACCACCAGCGGCGAGCCGGCGCGCGCGCCTACCACCACGTCGGGGTTGTCACGGGCAAACACGGCAATCGCATAGGCGCCGTGCAAGCGCTTGACCGAAGCACGTACCGAGGCGAACAGGTCGCCGCGCGTCTTGCTGCTGGGGTACGTGTAGGCCTGGTGGATCAGGTGCGCGACGACTTCGGTGTCCGTCTGCGATTCAAAGCCGTAGCCGACGGCTTTCAGCTCTTCGCGCAGCGACTCGTAGTTTTCGATGATGCCGTTGTGCACCAGGGCGATGGTGTCGCCCGAGAAGTGCGGGTGCGCGTTGACGGTATCCGGCCGGCCATGCGTGGCCCAGCGCGTGTGCGCGATGCCGATGGCGCCGTCCAGGTGGCTGGTCTGTGCCTGGGCATCGAGATCGGCCACGCGCGACACGGTACGTGCGCGCTCGAGCTGGCCGTCACGCTGTACGGCGACACCGCATGAGTCATAGCCGCGGTATTCCAGACGGCGCAGGCCCTCGATCAGGACGGGAACGATATTGCGCGTGGAAACCGCGCCAACGATACCGCACATGTTGATTTCTCCAGTTGGGGTGGGGCCGCACGTTGAATGTGCGCCGCACTCGGTAATTCAGTATCGATGCTCGTGTGCCGAAGCGGCATCCGCTGTTCGGCGCAGGAGAAAACCTGTCAGCCTTCCTTCTTCTGCTTGACCGGGCGCTGCCAGCTGTCGATCGTCACCTGCCGCGCCCTCGAGACCGTCAGCTTGCCCTCGGGCGCATCCTTGGTCAGCGTGGTGCCGGCACCCAGCGTCGCGCCCTTGCCAACGCGCACCGGCGCCACGAGTTGCGTGTCGGAACCGATGAAGGCGTCGTCTTCGATGACGGTGCGGAATTTGTTCGCCCCGTCGTAGTTGCACGTGATGGTGCCCGCGCCGATATTGACGCGCGAGCCGACCGTGGCGTCGCCCACGTAGGCCAGGTGGTTGGCCTTGCTGTGTGCCGCGATCTGGCTGTTCTTGACCTCGACAAAGTTGCCGATGTGCACGTCTTGGGCCAACTCGGTGCCCGGGCGCAGACGCGCGTACGGGCCGATGCGCGAGTCGGCGCCAACCTTGGCGCGCTCGATATGGCAGAACGGCAAAATTTCGGCACCGGCCTCGATCACCGCATCGCGGATCACCGAATGGGCGCCGATGCGCACGCCGTCAGCCAGCGTGACGTCGCCCTCGAAGATGCAGTTGACGTCGATCACGACGTCGCGGCCGCAGGTGAGCTTGCCGCGCACGTCGATGCGCGCAGGGTCGATCAACGTCACGCCGTCTTCCAGCAGTTGCTGCGCGAGGTTGCGCTGGTGAATGCGCTCCAGCTCCGCAAGTTGCACCTTGCTGTTCACGCCCAGCGTTTCCCACTCGGCCAGCGGATGCGCGGACGTAATAGGCACGCCTTCGCTGGCAGCACGCTCGATCACGTCGGTCAGGTAATACTCGCCCTGCGCGTTGTCATTCGACAGCGTCGCGAGCCAGTTCTTGAGCTTGGCCGTCGGACACACCAGGATGCCGGTGTTCACTTCGTGAATGGCCAGCTGCGTTTCGTTGGCGTCTTTCTGCTCGACGATGCGCGTGATGCGGCCGGCGGCGTCGCGCACGATGCGGCCGTAGCCGGTCGGGTCGCCCAGGTGCACGGTCAGCACGCCCAGGTGGTCGTTGCCGGCCGCGCTTACCAGCGCGCTCAGCGTTTCGGCGCGGGTGAGCGGCACATCGCCGTAGAGCACGAGGGTGGGCACGCTCTCGTCGAGCTGGTCTACGGCCTGCATGACGGCGTGGCCCGTGCCGAGCTGCTTGTCTTGCGTGGCGAAGGCGATGTCGGGTGCGCCGACCATCTCGCGCACCCGGTCGCCACCGTGGCCCACCACGACCACTAGCCGCGTCGGCGACATGGTGCGGGCGGTTTCAATGACGTGCGCCAGCAGCGGTTTGCCGGCCAGAGGGTGCAGCACTTTCGGCAGGGCGGAGCGCATGCGTTTGCCCATGCCTGCAGCCAGGATGACGATATTCACAAGGAGGTTCCTAGAGTGACTCGAAGCGATAGCCTGCGACGGGTTGCCGGCACCGGGAATGGCTGCCTGTAACCCACCGCCCGCCACCTCCCCTCAGGATGGCCGGACCGCCTGCAAACCCTTCTGCGGGGCGCTTTTGCGGCGTATAAGACACAGATGGAAAAATTCTAGCATGGGGCCCGCCCTCCCCCTGAACCGGTCAAACGGTGGAATTGTTGCAATCGCGCCATGACCGAGACGGGTAGACCGCCGGCCGGTCGGACGGATGGTGGACGTGCGGCCTGGCGCGCTGCGCGCATGAGTGCGCCATACGCCACCTCGCATGGAGGGAGTTGCGCTCAGTTTGCCGCCGCCTCTCCGGGCACGGCCTGCTCGGCGGACTTGTCGCCGGGCTTGCGCTCAAACCGCACGAACTCGATCCGGTCATCGTGCGAGCCAGCAAACACAAGCGGGGCCTGATCGTAGGCGGTCTGGCCGAACAGCGCGTCTTCGCCGATCTTCGCCAGGCCTGTGGTCAGGCCGTTGAAGTCGAACAGATCGGTATCGGCCAGGTGCGACGGCACCACGTTTTGCAGCGAAGCGAAGATGTTGTCGATACGGCCCGGCGTCTGGCGCTCCCACTCCAGCAGCATCTCCTTGACCTTCTTGCGCTGCAGGTTTTCCTGCGAGCCGCACAGGTTGCACGGGATGATCGGGAATTCCATCGCGCGGGCGTACGAAGCGATGTCCTTTTCCGCGCAATAGGCGAGCGGCCGGATGACGATGTGGTCGCCGTTGTCCGTGGCCAGCTTGGGCGGCATCGACTTCATCTTGCCGCCGAAGAACATGTTGAGGAAGAACGTGTTGACGATGTCGTCGCGGTGGTGACCCAGCGCGATCTTGTTGGCACCCAGCTCCTTGGCCGTGCGATAGATCACACCGCGACGCAGGCGCGAACACAGCGAGCACGTGGTCTTGCCCTCGGGCACCTTCTCCTTGACGATCGAATACGTATCCGCCTCGACGATCACGTACTCCACGCCCACCTTCTTCAGGTAGTTGGGCAGGACCTCTTCCGGAAAGCCGGGCTGCTTCTGGTCGAGGTTCATCGCAATCAGCTTGAAGTCGACCGGCGCGCGCTTCTGCAGGGCCATCAGCACCGACAGCATCGTGTACGAATCCTTGCCGCCGGACAGGCACACGAGGATGGTGTCGCCGTCTTCAATCATGTTGAAGTCGCCAATGGCGCGGCCAACCTGCGACTGCAGTCGGGTTTCGAGGCGGTGGAAATTATTGGAAAACGTCATGGCATCTCGACCCCGCCAGCGCTGAATAATGGCCGAACAGGCGTCAAATTGTGAGGAAAATCAGCATTTTAGCGCGCACGGGGCGCCGTCTGCAGGGTCACGCGAACAGGCCTAGAATCGTTTGCCTATCTTCTGCTCGATGGAAACGAACCCCATGACGACAGCAATGCGGATTCTGGTGCTTGGCGCCGGTGGCACCGGCGGTTATTTTGGCGGGCGGCTCGCCCAGGCCGGCGCGGACGTGACGTTTCTCGTGCGGCCCGCGCGCGCGGCGCGGTTGCGCCAACACGGTCTCGTGATTCGCAGCCCGCACGGCGATGCGCAATTGCCCGTGCAGACCATCACCGCGGACCAAGCCACGGCTTGGGGCCGCGCCGACCTGGTGCTACTGAGCTGCAAGGCATACGACCTGGAAGACGCCATTACCGCGATCCGCCCCGTGGTGGGCGAGCGCACGGTGGTGCTGCCGGTGCTCAATGGTCTGGCGCATCTGGAACGGCTGGATGCCGCGTTCGGGGAATCGCGCGTGCTGGGTGGGCTGTGCCACATCAGTGCGACGAGTGCGCCGGATGGTGCCGTGCTGCACCTGAGCAATGGCCAAGGCGCCGCCGTGCACTCCATCACCTTTGGCGAGCGCACGCCGCATGCGCCGCGCGAGCGCACCGAAGCGATCCGCGACGTGTTTGCCACGGCCAACTTTGATTCGGTGCTCGCCGAGAACGTCATGCAGGACATGTGGGAAAAGTTCACGTTCCTCACTTCTCTGGCCGCGATGACTTGCCTGATGCGGGCGACGGTGGGCGAAATCGTCGCCACGGACGAGGGCGCAGCGTTGAATGAAGCGATGTTCTTGGCGTGCGAGCGCGTGGCTGCGGCGTCGGGGTATCCGAATCGGCAGGCGGCGCGCGAACGCGGGCTCAATGTGCTGACGCAAGCCGGTTCGCCGCTGACGGCATCGATGTTGCGGGATCTTGAGAGTGGCGGGCGTGTGGAGGCAGATCACATCGTGGGAGACATGCTGCGCCGCGGGCGGGCGTTGGGCGTTGATGTGTCGCTGCTGCGGGTGGCGTTTGCGCATTTGCAGGCTTATCAGCAGCGGTTGTTGCGGGCGGCTGTTTGATTGTTTTGCGTTTGTGGTTCATCCCCGGTTTCATCCCCTGCCGGGGCTGACTCACTTTCTTTGTCTTGCCAAAGAAAGTAAGCAAAGAAAGGCGCGCCCGAGATGGCGACTTCCCCTTGAATTTTCATAACCGGGCGGAGACGGGAAAAACTCGCTGCGCTCAAACAGTTTCCCGTCTTTTTTCCGCCCGCTTACGAAAATTCAAGGCGCCATCTAGGGCAGGGTACGGCCACACCGACTGAAGGCCTGCGTTGTCGATTTGGTTTCCCTTTGTCGTGGGTCTATTGCCAACCGCCACCCAACGCCTGCATGAGCGCGGCGGAGTCTAGCAACCTGTCGGCTTGGCTCTGCACCTGTTGCAGCGTGGCCTGATCGACCTGGCGCTGGGCGTCCAGCAACGTTAGCGTGCTGATCCCGCCAGCGGCGTGGCGAGCTTCGGCGGCGCGCAGGGTCTGTTGTGCTTGGTCGGTTGCCAGCGCTCGGGCCTGTAGCGTTTGGGCATCGTTGTTGACGGCGTGCAGAGCGTCGGCCACTTCTTGCAGCCCTTGCAATACGGCTTGTTTGTAGGCGGCGCCGGCTGCATCGTAGGCGGCTTCGGCTTCGCGCTTTCTGGCGCGCAGGGTGCCGCCGTGGAAGAGTGGTTGCGTGAGCCCGGCGCCCAGGTTCCAGATGCTCGACCCGGCGCCCAACAGGTTACGGAAGCTGGTGGTTTCCGAACCCAGGCCTGCGGACAACGTAATGCGCGGGAACAGATTGGCCGTGGCCACGCCCACGTTGGCGCTGGCTTCGTGCCACATCGCTTCGGCGGCGCGAATGTCGGGGCGTCGCTGCGCGAGCGTGGATGGCAGCGACACCGGCAGCGGATCGGGCAAATGCAGTGCGTCGAGCGGAGGCAACTCCGGCAACCCTGCGCCGGGCTCGCGGCCCAGCAATACCGATAGACGGTGCCGCTGCTGCGCGGCCTGTTGCATGAGCGGCGGCAACGTGGCGTCGGTCTGCGCGACGAGCGTGCGCTGCGAGAACGCATCGACCTGCGCGACGCCGCCCACGCTCAGCCTCCGCTCAGTGATTTCCAGCTGCTTGCGCTGCTCGGCCGCCAATCGCTGCGTGGTCGCGATCTGCGCATCCAGCGCGGCAATCCGCACCACGGTCGTCACCACATTGCCTGCCAGAGACAAGCGCGCCGCTTCGAGTTCATAACGCTGCGTATCGACCTGCGCTTGCGATGCTTCCAGCGCCCGGCGCACGCCGCCAAAAATATCCAGCGCATACGACACCGACAGCGACGCCGAATACAACGTGAACGGCCCCGGCTTGGGCGTGTTGAAACCGAACGCCTCCGGGTTGATCTGCTGACGCACCGCCGACACGGTGCCATCCACCGACGGCAACGCATAGCCGAACTGCGCCTGCGCTTCGGCCTGCGCCTGACGCAAGCGCGCCTCCGCCTGCGCGACGGTCGGGCTCGCGCGCAACGCCTCGTCCACCAACGCATCCAGCGCGGGGGACCGGAACAGGTGCCACCAATCCGCCGGCACATTGGCATCGACAAGATGCTGCGCTTCGCCGCCAACAACGGGCGCGGATGCGGTTTCGCGCGACACGGGCTGCGCGGAATACCCGTTAGCCGCAGGCCCCGCCGGCGCTTTGAAATCGGGACCGACGGCACAGCCGCTCACAGATAACGCGGCAACAATCACAACGCCAAGCAAACACTCACGATCGGCCAACGCTCGCCGCAGCGTCAACACGTACCGCCGGAAGGTTTGGCCGTACCCTGCCCTAGATGGCGCCTTGAATTTTTGTAAGCGGGCGGAAACAAGACGGGAAACTGTTTGAGCGCAGCGAGTTTTCCCCGTCTCCGCCCGGTTACATAAATTCAAGGGGAAGTCGCCATCTCGGGCGCGCCTTTCTTTGCTTACCTTTTTTTGGCAAGACAAAGAAAGTAAGTCGGCCCCGACAGGGGACGAAACAGGGGATGGACCACAAACACCATCACCACCGTCAGCGCGTCGAATCCACAGCGTCCACATAGCCACCTCAATCCAACGTCTTGCGATAAAACCGCAACGCCACCCCCAGCACCACCACCGTAAACACCATCAACGGCCAGATGCTCGGCCACAGCTCAAACCAGCCATTGCCCTTGAGCAGGATGCCGCGCGTGAGCCGATTGAAGTACGTCATCGGCAGCAGGTTCCCGATCACCTGCGCCCACTTGGGCATCCCCACGAACGGAAACATGAAGCCCGACAGCAGGATGTTCGGCAGGAAGTAGAAGAAAGTGAGCTGCGTCGCCTGCAGCTGGTTCTGTGCGAGCGACGACAGCGTGATCCCCACCGTCAGGCTCGCCACGATAAACAGCAGCGCCGACACGTAGACCATCCACACGCTGCCGACAAATGGAACCTGAAAAACGAAAAACGCCATCAGCAAGATGATGGTCACCTGCACCAGCCCGATGAAGATGTACGGCACGATCTTGCCCGTCATCACCTCCAGGGGATGCACTGGCGTGGCGAGCAGGTTTTCCATCGTGCCCCGCTCGCGCTCGCGCGTCATGGCCAGGCCCGTCATCATCACCATGGTCATCGTCAGGATGGTGCCCATCAGACCGGGGATGATGTTGTATTGCGTGATGCCTTCCGGGTTGTAGAGCTTGTGGATGCGCGCATCGAATGGCGGTGCTGTGCTCGCAGATCCGCCCGCACCGCCGGCCAGCGGTGACAATGCGCCCTTCATATCCTTGCTGACGACGCCCTGCACCAGTTGCGAGAGGGACGCCACGGCCAGGCCGGTCGCGGCCGGGTCGGTGGCATCGGCCTCCACGAGCAGCGAGGGCTTTTCGCCGCGCACCAGCTTGCGTGTGAAGTCCGGTGGAATCGTTACGACAAACTGAAGCTGGCCCTTGGCAAGCGCCTCGCGCCCGGCGGTTTCATCCGGCAGCGTGGTGGCCAAGTCGAAGTAGTCGGAGTTGCGCATGCTGGCCAGGAAGCTGCGCGTGAACTCGCTCTGGTCTGCGGCAATCACGCCCGTCAGCAGGTGCTTCGGGTCGGCGTTGATGGCAAAGCCAAACAGGAACAACTGCATGATCGGAATGCCGATCATCATGGCGAACGTCACGCGGTCGCGGCGCAGTTGCAGGAACTCCTTGAGCACCACGCTCCACCAACGCACCAACGAAAAGCGATTGGCGTCCGGCTTCATGGTTGCGCCCCGTAGTTGTCGGAGGAGCGCTTCATCATGTGGATGAACACGTCTTCGAGGCCGGTGTCGATTGGAGCGGTGCGGGCGCCGGATTCTGCGGCGAGCTTGCGCAGCGTGCCCTCCAGCGCTTGCGCATCCGCGCCGGTCACGTGCAGCACCGAACCAAACGCGACGGTCTGATCCACGCCGGGCCGCCCTTCCAGCTTGCGGCCCAGTTCCACGAGATTGCCGCCCGAGACCGACCACGTCGACAGGCGCTGCGCGGCGATCACTTCATCGGCCGTGCCTTGTGCGAGCAGCTCGCCATACGCGATGTAGGCCAGCTTGTGGCAGCGCTCGGCTTCGTCCATGTAGTGCGTGCTGACGAGCACCGAGATGCCTTCCGCCGCCAGCCGATGCAGCTCTTCCCAGAAGTCGCGGCGGGCTTTCGGATCGACGCCGGCGGTGGGTTCGTCAAGCAGCAGCAACTCCGGCTTGTGGAGCATGCAGGCGGCCAGCGCCAGGCGTTGCTTCCAGCCGCCCGACAGCGCGCCCGCCAGTTGCTTGGCGCGCGAGGCCAGCCCGAGATGCTCCAGCGCATGATCAACCACCTCGCGCCGATTGGGCATCTCGTACAGGCGCGCGACGAAATCCAGGTTCTCACGAATGGAAAGATCATCCCAATACGAGAACCGCTGCGTCATGTAGCCGACGCGCCGTTTGATCTGCGCAGACTCTTTAAGGATGTCGTAACCGAGGCACGAGCCACTGCCGCTGTCGGGCGTCAGCAATCCGCACATCATGCGGATCGACGTGGTCTTACCGCTGCCGTTGGGGCCGAGAAAGCCGAAGATCTCACCGCGCGCGACCTGCATGGAGAGGTCTTTCACAACGTGCTTGTCACCAAAGTGCTTGTTCAGGCCATGCACGTCGATGGCGTAGTCGCCATTGCCTGTGTGCGGGCGGCTTTCGTGGCTGTCTGGGCTATTGGCGCTCATGGCAGCGTCACCTCCACGGGCTGGCCCGGGCGCAGCTTCGGACCATCCGCCGCAGCCGGCCGCGCCTCCACCATGAAGACAAGCTTCTCGCGCGTTGCGTTGCTGTAGATGACGGGCGGCGTGTATTCGGCTTCGGTGGCGATGTAGGTAAGGGTGGCGTTGATATCGGCAGCGCAGCCATCGCAGTGCAGGCGCGCGGCTTGCCCCGGCTTGAGCGCGCCGAGCACGCCTTGTGGCACGAAGAATCGCACCTTGACGTTGGCCGCCGGCAGCATGCGCACCACGGGGCTGCCGGCGCCGACCCACTCGCCTTCGCGATACAGCGTGTCGAAAACGAGCCCGCCCTGCGTAGCCTTCTGTGCCTTCTGATCGAGCCGCCATTGGGCTTGCGCCACAGCCGCACGCGCCGCTTCCACCTGCGCGGATTGCGCGCGGATCTGGTCATTGCGGGCCGGCAACTGGGCAATGCGTAATTGGTTGGTCAGTTCACGCACACGCTGCGCGTTCGACTGGGCTGTCGAGCGGCTTGCATCGAGCTGCGATTGCGCGATGCCACCTGCGCGGAACTGCGCTTCGTCACGGGCGAGTTGCGTCGACGAGAGCTTGTCCGCCGCCACCGCCTGGGCCAGTTGCGCGCGCGCCGCATCCACTTCCGGCACACGCTTGCCGATATTCAGATCGGCGAGTTGCGCTTCGGCGCTTTGCAGTTGCGCGGCAGCCTGCTGGCGGGCCGCCGTCTCATCCACCGATTCCAGCACGAAGAGCGGCGCGCCAGCGTTGACGGTCTGCCCCCGCTGCACGCCGAGATGTTCGAGCCGTCCACCGACCGGCGACGCCACGTAGACGAACTCGCCTTCCACATACCCCTGGTAGGTGCGATCGTCGTGTTTGGCGCAGCCCACCAACACCATTGCCGCGGCCGATACCGCCGCCAAACACCCAGCCCTGCCGATGCACAACGCTTGCCGCATACCGCCCTCCGCGGGATCCGATTGATGCGATTGATTCGATTGCGTGCCGTGTTCGCCTACTTGCGCCCCTTTCTGTCAGGCGTTGACTTGGGCTTCGTCTTCTTCCTGCTGGCGTTCTCGGCTGGTCCGACCGGGCCGATACCGTGCAGCAGCAGCGCGGCCACGTGCCGCCCGATGTCCTCGTCGCTGACGCGATCCGCGAGCGGCAGGCGGCCCCATAGCGCGCGCGTTGCCAGCGGCAGCATCGCCAGGCCGATCAACGACACCATCACCAGCGGCGGCTGCAGCGCCGCGTTCACCGCCCCGGCCGCTTGTGCGCGGGCAATGCGGTCGACCAGCAACGTGGCGCGCTCCAGCGCAATGCGCGCGAACACACGCTCGCGCAACTGGCCGCCCTCGCTGGCGATCTCGCGAATCCACAGCGTCGGAAACCACGGCGTGGCCGCGGCCACCGCCACCATGCGCTGCGCCACGCCGGCCACGGTCTGCGCAAGGTCGGGCAGATGCGCGTCGTCGGCGATGATCGCCAGCGCCGGACCCGTCACTTGATCGATCAACGGGCGGATGCGCCCCTCAACCACGGCATCGAGCAATTGATCGCGCGTCTTGAAGTGGTAATGCACCATCGGCGCCGTCACCCCGGCCTCGCGCGCGATGGCGGCAAGGGTGGTCGGACCCACGCCGTCGCGTGCAAATAACGTGACGGCAATGTCGAGCAGACGGTCGCGGAGGTCGTCCTGCGCCGCGCCGTGCTGGCGACGGGGACGCCCGGGGCCGCGCGTGGAAGATTTGCGGGTTGCCATGCCGCAGATATTAATTGTCGAATTAATTAATTTCAAGGCTGCATTTGGCGGATCGCAAATTCGCCTGGAGGGTCGCGACCGGGTGCCTACACGCGCGCTGCGGCGTCAAGCTGTGCCAACCGCACCAGCAGACGGTCTTGGGCTTCGCTCGGAAAGCTCGATGTACGGCGCACGGCAAACACGGTGTTCAGGCAGCGCCGCGCCACGATCGGGCGCACGACCTCCAGGCGCCCGCGCTCCACGGCATCCTGGATGGCATGCAGCGGCAACACCGACCAGCCCATGCCGGCCTCCACCAACGTACTCACCTCTTCGAGGTCGGACACGTGATGTGCGCTGACAGTCGTCTCGGGCATGCGCCGGAACAGCGCCTTGAACCACAGCCCATAAACCGCATCGGATTCGTCATAGGTCACGAAGGGCAATGCAGCGCAGTCGGCCAGCGTGCGCGGCGCAGTGCGCTCACGCAATGCGCGGGCGCTGCAGGCCAGCACGAATTCCTCTGTGTAGACGGCGTGGTGTTCAAACAGGCGCGATGTACGCGGCGTGTAGACGAA
This sequence comes from Ralstonia pickettii, assembly GCF_030582395.1. NCBI lineage: Bacteria > Pseudomonadati > Pseudomonadota > Betaproteobacteria > Burkholderiales > Burkholderiaceae > Ralstonia > Ralstonia pickettii. The sequence goes on along the minus strand of NZ_CP104381.1, from coordinate 81,367 downwards.
GCCGAGATCGGCGCGGCCCGATTCGATATGGCTGAACACCTCTTCATCGCTGCCGAAGGCGAGTTCGAGGCGCACGTCGTCGACAAGCGGCGCATCTGATTCGGGCGAAGGCGTCAGGAGCGCCGGCATCAGCACATAGCGCCCGAAGCTGGAACCGCTCGCCAGCTTGAGCGATACGCGCTCCATCTCGCCGCTGTGCAATGCGGCGCGGAGTTCATCCAACCCGGCAAACGCATCACGGCACCACGCCCGCACCGACGTGCCGGCGCGCGTGAGCACGAGCTTGCGCCCCGAGCGCTCAAACAAGGGCACGCCGAGCCACTGTTCGAGCTGCCGCATCTGGTACGACAACGCCGGTTGCGACACGGCCAAGCGGTCTGCCGCGCGCACGAAGCTGCCCTCGTTGGCAACGGTCAAGAAGCTATGCAGATAGCGCAGCGGAGAGTGCGACATGGCAGAAGACGGATGCCTTTATCCATCAAATTTTTGGATCGAAAAACGAAAAACATTCGATTTGATTTCAAGTCTGTCAGATCGCACAATGCGCCGCAAGTGAACGACCGATCCAGGCAGGAGGCCATCATGACGACCGCAATGCAACATCCGAGCTATGCATTGGAAGACCGCTACGGCGCACACAACTACGCGCCGTTGCCGGTCATGCTGGAACGCGGCGAAGGCGTGTGGCTGTTCGATACGGACGGCCGGCGCTACCTCGACATGATGTCGGCGTATTCGGCGGTCAGCTTCGGACATTCGCATCCGAAACTCGTTGCCGCGCTGACGGAGCAGGCCGGCCGGCTGACGCTCACGTCGCGCGCCTTCCACAATACCGAGCTGGGACCCTTCCTGGCCGACGTCTGCCGCATCACGCGCATGGACCGCGCGCTGCCCATGAACACCGGCGCGGAAGCCGTCGAAACCGCGATCAAAGCAGCCCGAAAATGGGCGCGCGACGTGAAGGGCCTGCCGCCCGAGGCCGCCGAAATCGTCGTCTTCGACAACAATTTCCACGGCCGCACGACAACGATCGTCGGGTTCTCCTCGCACGATCAATACCGCTATGGATTCGGCCCGTTCGCGGCGGGCTTCCGGCGCATTCCGTTCGGCGACGCTGATGCGCTACGTGCGGCGATCGGGCCCAACACGGGTGCCATCCTGATGGAGCCGGTGCAAGGCGAAGGCGGCATCGTCGAACCGCCTGCCGGCTACCTCAAACTCGCGCGTGAACTTGCCACCCGGCACAACGTGCTCCTCGTCTGCGACGAGGTGCAAACGGGCCTGGGCCGAACCGGCGATGTGCTGGCGAGCTGGCATGAAGGCGTGGACGCCGATCTAGTGGTGCTGGGCAAGGCGCTCGGCGGCGGCATGGTGCCGGTGTCGGCTATCGCGGGGCGCGAGGCTGTCATCAGCGTATTCCACCCGGGAGACCACGGCTCCACGTTTGGCGGCAACCCGCTCGCAGCGCACATCGGACGCGCGGCACTCGGCTTGCTGATGGAAGAACAACTGCCACAGCGTGCCGCCCGTGTGGGCGCGACGTTCATCGACGAACTGGAGACGCTCATTGGCCACGGCGTGCGGCAGGTGCGCGGGCGCGGCTTGATGATCGGCCTGCAACTCGATGCCGACATCGACGCACACGACTTCGCCTTCGCGCTGGCCGAACGCGGCGTGCTGACCAAGGACACTTACGGCAACGTAGTGCGCCTGACTCCGCCACTAGTGATTGGCGAAGCTGAACTGGCACTGGCACTGGAGGCCATCCGCCAGACGCTGGCCGGCTGGCCACGGCGCAAGGTGGCATGACCGAAGAACTTGCAAGGGGAGTGACATGACCATCATCGATCTGATCGGCGCGGCCATCGGCTGCGGAGCGCAAGACGACGGCTGCAAGGACGGCCCGCGTGCGCTGCTCGAGGCCGGCGCGCTGGCGCGATTGCAGACGCGGGACACGCAGGCCACGCTCGTACACGATATCGAACTGGCCACCTCGGCCGGGCACAGCCGCTCAGCGCGTCTGGCCGCGCTCCCGGGCGTCGCCGGTTTTTCGCGCGCGCTCGGTGACGCAACCGGGCACAGCGTGCACCAGGGGCATGTGCCCGTGGTCATCGGCGGCGATCACTCGTGCGCCATCGGCACGTGGTCCGGCGTGGCGAACGCCTTGCGGCCGAAGGGCCCGCTCGGCCTGATCTGGATCGATGCCCATCTCGACAGCCACACACCGCAGACCAGCGATTCCGGCGCCATCCACGGCATGCCGCTGGCGGCGCTGCTCGGCCACGGTGCGGCGGCCCTCACGCAGATCGGCGATGCCGCGCCGAAGCTGCTGCCGGAACACGTCGTGGTGATCGGCGCGCGCAGCTACGAGCCCGCCGAACGCGCGTTGCTGGATCTGCTTGGCGTGCGCGTCATCGACGCTGCCGAAGTGGCACGCAACGGCCTGCGCGCCGTCATGGCCGACGCCATTCGCCAGGTCAAATCGGGCACTGCGGCCTTTGGCGTGACACTCGATCTGGATGCTTTCGACCCCGCCGTCGCACCCGGCGTCGGCACGCCTGAAACAGACGGGCTCACCGCGCAGGGCATGGCGCAAGCACTTGCCGCGTGCGCACGCGACGCACGTTTCGCCGCTTTCGAACTCGTGGAATACAACCCGCGCCACGACAAAGACGGGATCACAGCGCATCTGGCCCTGGACCTGCTGGCCAGCGTCGCAGGCGCGTTGCACGCCCAGCGCCGCGAATACGCGACGGCGGCTTGAACCACCATCAAAAAAAAAAAGCGCACCGCCAACGCCCGCGCACAGACGGTGTGGCCGTCCCCTGCCCTAGATGGCGCCTTGAATTTCTGTTGCAGGGAGGAAAAGAAGGGAGGCCTGTCTGAGCGCAGCGAGTTTGCCTCCCTTCCCTCCCTGCGACATAAATTCAAGGAGTGGGTTGCCATCTCGGGCGCGCCTTTCTTTGCTTACTTTCTTTGGCAAGACAAAGAAAGTGAGTCGCCCCCGGTAGGGGGTGAAACAAGGGACGCTCCACGAGCATCAAAAAAAGAGCCCTCAGCCCGACTCTTTAATTCGAAACACCTCCACCCCCACCGACTCACAATCCGGATACACATCCGGTTTCTCCGTCGACACCCGCGCAGCCAGCACATGCGGATGCTTGAGCATCGCCGTCAGCACGTCATCGCACAGCGTTTCCTGCAGGTGGATATGGCCCTGCGCCATGCGGCGCGCCACGGTCTCGCGCATGAAGTCGTAATCCACCACTTCATGCAGCTTGTCTTCGGTGGGCGACGAATGCTCCAGCGGCACGTACAGCTCGATATTGATCAGGACGCGCTGCTCGCCCTTCTTCTCGAATTCATGCACGCCGATGTTGATCTGCACTTCGTAATTGCGCAGAAACATGCGGCGGCAGTGCGACAGGCGCGGGTGGGATAGCAGGGAAAGCATGGGGCGTCCGGGGAAAGATTATTCAGTCAGGAACATCACGTCGCGAGCCAGCGGCATCAGGTGCTGGCCTCCGTCGACGAACAGCGTGGTGCCGGTCACGGCGCGCGCGGTAGCTAGATAGCACACGGCATCGGCGATGTCTTCCGGCGTGGACGACTGGCCCAGCGGCGTCATCTGGTGCGCGCGTGCAAACCCGCTTTGCGACTGGTCGCCCGACACCATCGTGATGCCCGGCGCCACGCCCACCACGCGCAGCGCGGGCGCCAGGGCCTGCGCAAGCTGCATGGTGGCCGTCGACAGTGCCGCCTTCGACAACGTGTAAGAAAGGAAATCCGGGTTCAGGTTGTCGAGCTTCTGGTCGAGCAGATTGATGACGACCCCGCGGCGCTCGGCACCCTCGGCGGTCAACGCTCGGTGCAGCTCGCGCGACAGCAGCAGCGGTGCGGCCACGTTGGTGCGCATGTGCGTATCGAGCGACGCATAGCTGAAGCTGGTCGCCACGTCGTACTGGAACAGCGACGCATTGTTGACCAGGCAGGTGGGCGTACCCAGTGCAGCGCTGCAATCGGCAATCAGGCGACCGGCGGCGGCTTCGTCCGAGAGGTCGGCCTGCAGCACGACGGCGCGGCGGCCCATGGCGGTGATCTCCGCGGCGACGGCGTCGGCCTCGGTGCGCGAGCGGTGGCAATGCACGGCCACATCCCAGCCGTGCCGGGCCAGGGCCAGGGCAATGACGCGGCCCACGCGGCGGCCTGCGCCCGTGACGAGGGCGATGCGCCGCTGGGTGGCGGATTCTGCGGTCGATTCCGCAGTTGACTGGTTGGGCGTCTGCGCCATTGTTTACAATCCGGCGATGAGCAAAACCGTGAGTTTACCGCTTCCCAACGAGGCGGCGCAGGCGCAGTCCGCGCACCTGTTCGCCGTGATCGCCGACGCCATTGCGGGCGCCGGCGGCTGGCTTCCGTTCGACCGCTACATGGAACTGGCGCTCTACGCGCCCGGCCTGGGCTATTACAGCGGCGGCGCAGCCAAGTTCGGCCGCCGCGTGGAAGACGGCGGCGACTTCGTCACCGCGCCTGAATTGACGCCGTTCTTCGGGCGCACCGTGGCACACCAGATCGCGCAAGTGCTGCAGGCATTGCCCGAAGGGCAGCGTCACGTGCTGGAGTTTGGCGCCGGCACCGGCAAGCTGGCCGCCGACATCCTCACCGAATTGGATGCGCTGGGCGCGCGGCCCGACAGCTACGGCATCGTCGAACTCTCCGGCGAGCTGCGCCAGCGCCAGCAGGAGCGTCTGACTGCGCTCGGCCCCGGGCTGGGCGCCCTCGCGCGGTGGCACGACACGTTGCCCGCGCCGTTCACCGGCGTGATGGTCGGCAACGAAGTGCTCGATGCGATGCCCGTTTCGCTGTGGGCCCGGCGCGGCGGCGTGTGGCACCAGCGCGGCGTGATGCTCGATGCCGACAACGGCCTGCAATGGGAAGACCGGCTCGTGAGTCCGTCGGAGGTGCCCGCCAAGCTGGCCGCCCTGCCCGGCACGGACGATTTCGTCACCGAATCGCACGAAGCCGGCGAGGGCTTCATCCGCAGTGCCGGCGCGGCACTTGAGCGTGGCTTGCTGCTGCTGATCGACTACGGTTTCCCGGCTGCGGAGTACTACCACGCGCACCGCGCCAACGGCACGCTCATGTGCCACTACCGTCAGCACGCGCACGACGATCCGTTCTGGCTGCCCGGCCTGCAGGACATCACCGCGCACGTCGATTTTTCGGGGATTGCACAGGCGGGCCAGGAAGCCGGGCTGGAACTGCTAGGCTATACGAGCCAGGCGCGCTTTCTGTTGAGCGCCGGTGTGGGCGAATTGCTGATGAGGCTCGACCCGTCCGACCCGATGCAGTTTCTGCCGGCAGCCAATGCCGTGCAGAAGCTGCTGTCCGAGGCAGAAATGGGAGAGCTATTCAAGGCCATCGCGCTGGGCAAAGGCATCGATGCGGCGCTGCCGCTGGCCGGCTTTACCGATGCCGACCGCTCGAACCGCTTGGGTTAGTCGGTCAGGCTGACGCGGCCTTGGCCGCGTTGGCTTCCAGGGCGCGTTCGTTCTGCTCGGCTTCGTAGCGCCCGATCGTGCCGCGCATCCACCACAGCAGCGCAAGGCCCGGGAAGGCAAACACCACGGTCATCAGATAGAACGCGGGCCAGCCGTAGGCTTCAACGAGGTAGCCCGAAGTGGGCCCGACGTACACGCGGCCGATGGAGGCCAGCGCCGACAGCAACGCATACTGCGTCGCCGAGAACGACCGGTTGCACAGCGCCATCAGCAGCGCCACAAAGGCCGCCGTGCCCATGCCGCCGCAGATGTTCTCGATGCCGATGGCCACCGCCATCGTCCACAGATGCTGCGGCGTCACGGCCAGCACCCAGTAGCCCAGGTTCGACACCGCCTGCAGCACGCCGAAGATCAGCAGCGCGCGCACCAGCCCCAGCCGGACCATCAGCGTGCCGCCATACAGCGCGCCGACGATGGTGGCGGCCAAGCCGAGCGTCTTGTTGACGATGCCGACCTCACCCGCAGAAAAGCCGACACCGCGGATCAGGAACGTGGTCGACAGGCTGCCCGCAAACGCATCGCCCAGCTTGTAGAGCACGATCAGCGCCAGCAGCGCCCAGGCGCCACGGCGGGAGAAAAAGTCCCGCAGCGGGCCGACCACCGCTTCCTGCAGGCTGCGCGGTGGGCGCGCCGATACCTCCGGCTCGGGCGACCACAGTGTGGTGAAGATACCCAGCGCCATCAGGCCGGCCATCAGCAGATACATGTTGCTCCAGCCCATCACGCGATCGGCCAGATACAGCGCCAGGCCGCCCGACACCAGCATGGCCAGCCGGTAGCCGAGCACCTTCACGGCTGCGCCGACGCCGCGCTCGCTCGAATGCAGCACATCGGTGCTGTAGGCGTCGAAGACGATGTCCTGCGACGCCGACAGAAACGCCACCAGCACCGCCAGCCCGGCCAGTGCCCAGAGCGCGGCGTGCGGCGGCGTGAAGGCCATGGCGGCAATCGACGCCACCAGCCCGGCCTGCGTGAGCACCAGCCAGCCGCGCCGACGGCCCATCAGCGGCGGCGTGAAGCGGTCCATCAACGGCGCCCACAGGAATTTGAAGATATAGGCCTGCCCCACCAGCGAGAACAGCCCGATGGTGCGGATATCCAGCCCTTCCACCGTCATCCAAGCCTGCAGCGTGCCCGAGGTGAGCGCCAGCGGCAGGCCGGAGGCAAAGCCCAGCAACAACATCGCGCCGATGCGGCGGTTGCGGAAAATATCGAGGTAATCGTGGAAGGTCATGCGGCAGGCCGGTGGCGAAGGCGAATGCGGGTTGCCACGTAGCGTGGCGCGCGGCGTTGGCCGATATTATGTCGCACGGATCCGTCCCCTCACCCATATGCCCCGCGTCACACGCTCCCTGCTGACCACTTTCGGCCTCGCGCTATCTGCGTGGGCAACCGCCATGGACGGCCCGCTGCCCGTCCCCGCCGACGGCGTGAAGCTGGAAGCGCCCACCACCACATCGCCCAACATCCGGCTCGTCATTCCGGCCGAGGAAATCGATAAGCGCGCGCTGGCCGAATATCAGGGGATCATCGACAACGCGGCCCACGAAGGCGCGCTGGCGCCGGACAACGTGCCGGATCTGATCCGCATCCGCGGCATCGTCAAACGGCTCACACCTCAGGCACCGCGCTGGAACCCCGACGCCACGCACTGGCAGTGGGACGTCAACTTGATCGGCTCGTCGCAGGTGAACGCGTTCTGCATGCCCGGCGGCAAAATCGCCGTGTTCTCGGGCCTGCTCGAACAGTTCAAGCTGACGGACGACGAACTCGCCATGGCGCTCGGCCACGAGATCGCCCACGCGTTGCGCGAACACGCCCGCGCCCGCGCCGGCCAGCGTGAAATCACCAACCTGGGCGCCAACGTCATCTCGCAATTGTTCGGCTTCGGCAACCGGGGCGATACGGACCTCGGCGAAGGCGCCAAGATGCACCTGCTGGCGTTCTCGCGTGCGGAGGAAACCGAGGCCGACCTGGTCGGCATGGACATCGCCTCCCGCGCCGGCTATGACCCGCGCGCCGCCCTCACGCTGTGGCAGAAAATGGGTTCGATCGGCGGGACGGAGCAAAAGCAGTTTCTGTCGACACACCCATCGGGGCGCACCCGGATGGCGGTGCTGTCACGCCATTTGCCAGAAACGCTCACGCTGTTTGCCGATGCCCGCCATATGACGATGGCGAAACTGCCCGAATATCGGTCGAACATGCAATATCTGGGCGCCGCGCCTGTTGATAATGGCGACGAAGCACCGATGCGGCCCATGGTGCGGCGGTAGTGTGCAAATCAATGCGGCTGCAGTTGCTCGCTTGAGCCAGAACGCTGCACTGCGGGCTCTCGCCGTGCCCGCCGCGACAACGCCATCCCCGCCACCGTTGCGCCCAGGATCAGCACCGCTCCGCCCGTCTGCATCGGGCTGAACCACTCGCCCAGGACCAGCGCGCCGAGCACGGTCGCCGTCAGCGGGCTGAGCAACGACAGAAACGTCACGTCTGCGCCGAGCACGCCGATACCGCGCACCCATAGCCAGTAGCCCAACGCCGTGCCGATGACGATGAGGTACGCAAAGCCCACCGCGTTACGCGCCGTGAGCGCGGGCGGCAAGCCTTCCACGAACAACGCCACTGGCAGCAGCACCAGCCCGCCCAGCGCGAGCTGCCAGGCAGCCACCGCCAGCGGCGTGCCGATTCGGCCCCAGCGTTCAATGAGCACGGTGCCGATCGCCATCGAAAACGCAGCGGCCAGGGCTGCCGCCACACCAATCGCATCGAGCCTGGCCGCTGGGCCGAGAATCAGCAGCCCCACCCCCATCGACCCTGCCAGCGCTGCCGCCAGTTGCGCCGGACGCGGCTTGCGCGCCAGCAGGGGCCACGCCAGCAGCGCCACCACCAGCGGTTGCGCCGACATGATCGTCGCTGCCACGCCGCCTGGCAGGCGCTGCGCCGCCAAGAACAAGAGCGCGAAGAACACGCCGATATTCGCCAGCCCGAGAAACAGCAAGGGAAGCAACTTGCTACGCGGCGGCAGGCCCGGGCCGAGAAGCAGGAGCAGCACCCCTGCCGGGAGCGCACGCAGCGCGCCGACCAGCAACGGGTGACCAACGGGCAGCGTTTGCGTGAACACCAGATATGTCGTGCCCCACAGAACGGGTGCCGCAGCGGTAGCCAACATGAGCGTCAAGCGGTTGAACTGCATGAGAACTCTCCATGTCACGTTATTTGATATCGAAATAATGAGTCGCTTGGATAGGTTTCATGCGTGTTCCGCTACAAAGCCCCACTCGCGTCGACGCCCCGTGGCTTCTGCGGGAACCATCACGGCTCGCGTTGTCTCGCCCGGCCAAACCCGATACGATTCCTAGAGCCTCGACATCAAGTAATTCGATGTCGAAATACTAGGATGAGGAGTTTTATGGGTCAAGGCGATTCCACATCCCCGCAAGGGGCACCGATGGACAACATCCTCGCGCAATGGCGGCGCGAGCGCCCCGACATCGACCCGAGCCCGATGGCAGTCTGCGGCGATGTCTGGCGCGCCGGCGAGCGGCTGCGCAGCGGCGTGGTCGCCAACGTGGCGGGAGCCGATCTCGACATGGCGGGCTTTGACGTGCTGCTGACGCTGCGTCGCAACGGCCGCGACCAGGCGCTGTCGCCTTCGGCGTTGGCCAAGGACATGATGCTGTCGACCTCCGCCATGACAAACCGGCTCGACCGGCTGGAAAAACGCGGCCTGATCGCCCGCAAGACCGATCCAGACGACCGGCGCGGACTGCAGATCGTGCTGACCGACGAAGGCTTCGCACTGGTCGACAGCTTGGTCGCCTCGCATGTGCAGACAGAAGAGCGGATGCTTGCGGCGCTGAGTCCGGCAGAGCGGGCGATGTTGCGCGAACTGCTGGGTAAGATCGGTGGCGTTGGCGGCTGAACCCCGCAGAAAGGAGAGCACCTTCATGCTGAAGCGATTCAAACACCTGTTCAGCCGGCCTGCGTCGACACCGGTATCGGAAGATCCGCTGCGCGACGACGACATCCTGCGGGACGACTTCTCTCCCAGCGCGGAAACGCTCGATGCCCTCGCCGAATTCGTGCGCCTTGTAGGAAGCCCGTGCGGGCAGGCTGAGGCCGATCAGATAGCCGATTCCGTGCGAACCGGTGACCTCCCCGGCGACGACATCGCCGGCCTGCTGACATGGTCACTCGCCCGAAACCTGGGAGATGGCGCCCCGTGGACGCTGGCCATCTCGGTCGATTGGAAAGCCTGGGATGAAATCGAATGGCAGACAGAGAAGCTGCTCGACACGCTCGGCATCGGGGCGCGTTGGGAATGGGCCCGCGCTGAAGCCGAGCGCACCGTTGCCGACGGCCTGCTCGATTTTGGCGCGTGGCTGCGTCCGCATGGCTACGAATTGCTGCACGTCGATACTGGCGGCGACGACTACTTTGCGTTTCCCATCCGGGCGGATTTGCTGCAAGAGGCCCGCCTGTACGCCGAGCGTGCAGGGTTGAAAATCGAACAGGCAGACGACTTCCGCGCGTCGCAAGGGCTGTCGCTCTAGCGTGTCGCAATATCCGCAATCGGCCGCAACAACCCCGTAAGCAAACGGGTCGCGCGCCGGGCCGATCCTCTTTACGATGGCGGCTCACGTGCGCCCATGAGGCGCCAACCTGGAGGAGTGTGTGAGCCTGACAATCCTGTGTGTGCTGGTGATCGTGGCAACGGTGTGCGCAGCACGCGGCCGACGTCGCGCTGCGCGCGGGCTGGCGGTGCTCTGCGGCGTGTTGGTGATCGCCATCGGCTGCGGACCGATGCCGGCATGGCTGCTCGATTCGCTCGAAAAACCGTTCGAGAACGAGCCTCATATCCAATGGGGCACACGCAACGCCATCGTGCTGCTGGGCGCGGGCACTTTCCGCGTGGGCGACTCGGTCGAGCCGGGGCTGTTCTCGTATCCGCGGCTGGTGGAAACCACACAGCTGTACCAGGCGTGCCGCAAGTCCGATGCCGATTGCAAGATCCTCGTCAGCGGCGGCGATGCACGTCACCATGGCTCGCCGGAAGCCACCGTGTATCAGCGCGAGCTTGTCAGGCTGGGCGTCGCCAAGGACGACGTGCTCATAGAGCCCCAGAGCATGAACACGTGGCAGAACGCGCAATTCTCGCGCACGGTGTTGGCGCAATACGCGCCGGACCGCACGGTGCTCGTGTCGTCCGCCATCCACCTGCGGCGCAGCCTGCTGTATTTCACGCACTTCGGCATGGCGCCGATTCCCGTGCGCGCCGACGATCTGCAGGCCGCAGCCTCGCCCTTGCCGATGGCATACAACTTTGCGCTGACCGATTTCGCATTGCACGAGTGGATCGGCATCGCGCGCTATCACATGTACAACGCGCTGGGCTGGAACCCCGCGCGCATCAACCCCGGTGACGCCTGATTCGGCGGCCCAGCGCCGGGCATTCGAAGTGGTGCTCTAGTGCTTCCGGGGGGGAGCAAAATTCCGGCGCCGACCTATACTTTGTGCATCGCAACATCCGGGCATCGCAATGCGCCATCTCGGCCGTATTGAAGCTCACCGCCTCATCACCATTGGCAAGCTCGCTTGCCAGCACCCGCCCACCGGGCGCGGCCATCCCTGACGGGAATCGCTGACGATTCCTGCGCCAGCAAGTGGGCCGCTGCGTAAGCAGCGCCCACCCCGCCAGCCACACCTCAGAAGCAAACCAACAAGCAAGGGGAACCCTCATGCCTCAAGTCACGGCAAGCAAGCTGCCGGTCAAACTGCTCGCGCTCGTCTTCGGCGCCGTTGCGGCGCTGGTGATCGGGCGGACTTTCCTGCTGAACTGGCAGATCATTCCGCCCGGCTACACGGGCATCAAGATCAACCGGCTCGTTGATCGCGGCATCACGCATGAAAACGTCGTCACCGGGTTCGTGTTCTACAACCCCGTGCAGACAGCGATCATCCAGTACCCGACTTACGTGCAGCGCGTGATCTGGACGCAAGACGTGAACGAAGGCCGCGCGCTCAACGAAGAGCTGACGTTCAACACGAAGGACGCCGTGCCCGTCAACGTGGACGTGGCTGTCTCGTACCAGCTCGACCGCGAGAAGGTGCCAGCCTTCTACACCAACTTCCGCGCCGATCGCATCGAGACCTTCACGCACGGCTACCTGCGCGACACGGCGCGCAACGTGATCGTCGCCATCGGCTCGGAATACAACTTCGACGACGTGAACGGCGGCAAGAAGGAAGAGTTCGTCGCGCGGCTCACCAAGGAGCTGGACACGCGGCTCGCACCGCTGGGCGTGTCGATCAAGCAGTTCGGCATCGTCGGCTCGCTGCGTCCGCCGCGCGCGTTGCTTGATGCAGTGAGCGCCAAGACCAAGGCCATCCAGGACGCCATCCGCACCGAGAACGAAGTGCGCTCCGCCCAGGCCGAGGCCAAGAAGAAAGTGGCGATTGCCGAAGGGGAAGCCGCGGCCAACCATGCGCTCGCCTCGTCGCTGGATGACCGGCTGCTCGCCTGGGAACGCCTGAAGCTCGAACGTGCCGCCATCGAGAAATGGAACGGCGTGACGCCGAGCGTGATGGCGGGCGGCAACGGCGGCGGCATGTTGTTCAACATCCCGGCGGGGGCGCAGAGCAAGTAAGCCCCGGGTCGTCAAAACGGCCAAAGAAAAACGCGCCCGAAGGCGCGTTTTTCGTTTCCGCTCAGGCGGCGATCAGCTCGCGAAACCCGGCGCGGCTTCGCGCACGGCGTGCTCGGCGCCAGCCGCAGGAATCGGTGCTTCCACGTGCAGGCTGGTCGCCTCATCCACACCCAGATGCACGTTCATGCATTGCACCGCCGCACCGGCCGCGCCCTTGCCCAGGTTGTCCAGACGCGCCGTGACGACCATGCGCTCGTCCGAACCGAACACGAACAGGTCGGCACGATTGGTGTCGTTGGCGCCCTGCACGTCGAAGAAGCCGTTGTCGAGCGTCGCAACGTTGTCAGCCGGCGCCACGCGGATGAACTGCTCGCCCTGGTAGTAATCGGCCAGCACACGGGCGATGTCCGTCGGGCTCACCTTGCGCGCCAGGTGCTGCGGGTGCAGGCCGATCGTCACGGCAAGGCCCTTGAGGAAGTTGCCCACGACCGGCGTGAAGATCGGCGCGAGCGACAGCTTGCTCTGCACGCGCATCTCCGGCAGGTGCTTGTGAGCCAGGGCCAGCGCGTACGGGCGCGGGCTGTCGAGCTTCGGATTATTGGCGGCGAGGTAGTCGGCAATCATCGCTTTGCCGCCACCGCTGTAACCGGTGAGCGAGAACGCCGTGACCGGGTAGTCGGCCGGGACGATGCCCGCATCCACCAGCGGGCGCATCAGCAGCACGAAGGCGCTGGCGTGGCAGCCCGGCACGGCGATGCGCTTGGTGTTGCGCAGGCGCTCGCGCTGGCCTTGGGCCAGTTCGGGCAGGCCGTAGACCCAGTCGTCCGACGTGCGGAACGCGGTGCTGGCGTCGATGATGCAGGTGTTGGGGTTGTTGACCAGCGAGACGGCCTCGCGCGAGGCGACGTCTGGCAGGCACAAGAATGCGACATCGGCGGCATTCAGAAATTTGGCGCGCTCGGCTGAATCCTTGCGCTTGTCTTCGGCGATGCGCAGCAGTTCGATATCGTCGCGCTGCGACAGATAGTCGAGCAGGCGAAGGCCGGTGGTGCCTTCCTGACCGTCGACGAAAACCTTGAATGCCATGGTGATCTCGCTAAAAAACTGGGGGCCAAAGACAACGCCGGCAAGCGGTGCCGGCGCGTGAGGTTTGCATTGTAGCGGCTGACGAAGGCATTTCCGCGGCAGCGCAATAATGTGCTTACCAGTGCACCTTGGTGTCGTAGTCGATCGTCAGCGGCGCGTGGTCGCTGAACTTGATGTCCTTGAAGATCGACACGCGGCGCGCCGTGGCGGCAATGCCCGGCGTGGCGATCTGGTAATCGATCCGCCACCCGACGTTCTTCGCGTATGCCTGGCCGCGGTTGCTCCACCACGTGTATTGCTCGGGGCGGTCGTCCAGCGTGCGGAACACATCCACATAGCCGACTTCGTCAAACAATTTGGTCAGCCATGCGCGCTCTTCGGGCAGGCAGCCGGAGTTCTTCTGGTTGCCCTTCCAGTTCTTGATGTCGATTTCCTTGTGGACGATGTTGACGTCGCCGCACAGCACGACCTCGCGACCCTTTTCGTGGCGCAAGTCCTTCAGGTGCTCCATGAACAAATCCATGAAGCGGAACTTGGCCTGCTGGCGCTCCTCGCCGCTGGAGCCCGATGGCACGTAGACCGAAATGATCGACAGCTTGCCGTAGCGCGCCTCGACGTAGCGACCTTCGGCGTCGAACTCGCCGTTATCGAAGCCGATGATGACCTCGTCGGGCTTGTGGCGCGTGTAGATGCCCGCGCCGCTGTAGCCCTTCTTCACCGCGTGCTGGAACACACCGTGGTAGCCGTGCGGCGCCAGGAATTCGGGCGTCATGTCGTCTTGCGCGCATTTCAGTTCCTGCACGCAGACGAAATCGGCGTCCTGCTTGCCCATCCATTCAAAAAAGCCTTTGCTGGCAGCGGAGCGAACGCCGTTGAGGTTGGCGGAAATGATGCGTAACATGGCGGGACTTTTTTGCGGACCAGAGAAAAAAGATGAGCCAAAACAGCGAGTTGCGCCAATCCTTCATCCGCTTTGCGGTGGAAGCCGGCGTGCTGTCATTCGGGGAATTCGTGACCAAGGCGGGGCGGACGTCGCCCTATTTCTTCAACGCCGGCAAGTTCGCAGACGGCGCCCTGCTGGGCCAAGTCGCGCAATTCTATGCGAAAACCCTGCTGGACTCCGGTGTCGAGTTCGACATGCTGTTCGGGCCGGCCTACAAGGGCATCACCCTGGCATCGGCCACCGCTGTGGCGCTCGCGGGCCTGGGCCGCAATGTGGGCTTTGCGTACAACCGCAAGGAAGCCAAGGACCACGGCGAAGGCGGCAGCCTGGTCGGCGCGAAGCTGCAGGGCCGGGTGGTGATCGTCGACGACGTGATCTCTGCCGGCACCTCGGTGCGCGAGTCCGTCGAGCTGATTCGCGCCGCCGGCGCGACCCCGGCTGCCGTGCTGATCCTGATGGATCGGATGGAGCGCAGCGGCAATGCGGTGGATATTGGCGAGCGCTCTGCGGTGCAGGATGTGCAGGCTCAATACGGGATGCCGGTTGTGTCGATTGCCAATCTGGATGATTTGCTGGGGTATCTGGATAACGCTGGGGACCCTGCGCTGGCGGGGTATCGTGAAAAGGCTGCGGCGTATCGGGATAAGTACGGCGTTAGCGCGATTTGAGTTTTTGCTGCGTTTAAAAACCCCGGTGGATGTGGTTCGCCGGGGTTTTTGTTTTTTGGTTTGGCCTTTGTTTCATCCCCTGCCGGGGCTGACTCACTTTCTTTGGTCTTGCCCAAAGAAAGTAAGCAAAGAAATGCGCGCCCGAGATGGCGAAAGATTCCTTGAATTTATGTCGCAGGGCGGGGAAGGGAAAAACTCGCTGCGCTCAGACAGTTTCCCTTCCTTTTTCCTCCCCGCAACAGAAATTCAAGGCGCCATCTAGGGCAGGAAAGTCAAAGGACAAAAGCCACACCAACTAAGCGCACGCCCAAACGACAAGGCCAACCTCACGATGGGGTTGGCCTTTATCTTTTGACGTTGAGCCCTTGATGGCGCCTTGAATTTTTGTGAGCGGGCGGATCAAGGAAGGAGGCTGTCTGAGCGCAGCGAGTTTGCCTCCTTCCCCGCACGGTCACACAAATTCAAGGGGAAGTCGCCATCTCGGGCGCGCCTTTCTTTGCTTACTTTCTTTGGCAAGACAAAGAAAGTGAGTCGGTCCCGGCAGGGAACGAAAGGGGGATGGACCACCAGGGCAAAAATCCGACACCGCCAACCCAGTCACTCAATCCTCAACGCCTCAAACGCCGGATTCCCCTCCGGATATTCCGGCTTCATCCCCTCCAACACCCGCAACAAAATCTCCGCGACCATCACATTCCGGTGTGTCTTGGAATCCGCGGGGACGACATACCAAGGGGCTTCAGGCGTTGCCGTGGCGTTGATGGCGGCCTCGTAGGCTTCCATGTAGCCCGCCCAGAACTCCCGCTCGGCAATATCGGAAGGATCGAACTTCCAGTGCTTGTGCGGATCGTCGACCCGCTCCTGCAGCCGCCGCCGCTGCTCGTCTTTCGAGATGTGCAGGAAGCATTTGACGATGGTCGTACCGGTGTCGCACAGCATCTGCTCGAACGCGTTGATATGCCCGTAGCGGCGTTTGCACTCGGCCGCGTCGATGTCACCATGCACGCGCGTGATCAGCACGTCTTCGTAATGGCTGCGGTTGAAGATGACGATCTCGCCGCGAGCGGGCGTCTGGGCGTGCACGCGCCAGAGATAGTCGTGCGCGAGTTCCTGCGGCGTCGGCGCCTTGAAGCCGACCACGCGCAGCCCCAGCGGGTCCATCGCGCGGAAGACGCCGCGCACGGTGCCGTCCTTGCCGGAGGTGTCCATGCCCTGCAGGATCACCAGCACCTTGCGCCGGTGCTCGGCGTAGAGCACGTCCTGCAGCGCGTCCAGCTTGGCCGACACTTCCGCCAGCCGCGCGTTGTCGTCCGCCTTGTTGCCGGTGGAGAACGGCTTGCTGGAGGCATCCACCTTCGCGATCTTGAACTTGTTGGTGCCGTCGAAACGGTAGTCGTCAATCAGGTTCTTGCCGTTCGTGCCCACGGTATTTCCTTGTTGTTCTGACGTTGCGGCACGCGGCCGCGCGGTGTCAATGCGCTGCGGCAGTCAGCTTGAGCGCATCCAGGTCCAGCGTGCCTTCAAACACGGTTGTGGCGGGGCCCGTCATCATTACGGGCTGGCCGACGCCGGCCCAGGCGATCGTCAGGTCGCCGCCATGCGTGGCCACCTTGACGGGCGAATCGAGCACGCCACGGCGGATGCCGGCCACCACCGCTGCGCAGGCGCCGGTGCCGCAGGCAAGCGTCTCGCCCGCGCCGCGCTCGTACACGCGCAGACGCACGGAGTGGCGATCGATGATCTGCATGAAGCCCGCATTCACGCGGCGCGGAAACACGGCATGCGATTCGATCAGGGGGCCGTCTTCCAGCACGGGGAAGGCCTCGGTGTCGTCGACGATCTGCACGGCGTGCGGATTGCCCATCGACACGGTCGACAGCCATTCAGTGCGGCCGTTGATCTGCAGCGCGTGCTGCGTGTCTTCGCCTTCGACGCGGCTGGGCAGGCCCTCGGGCAAGAACGGCAGGCGCGCTGCCTCGAACACCGGCGCCCCCATGTCGACGGTGACCTGGCCGTCGTCCTGCATCGTCAGCGTGGCGATACCGTTCATGACTTCAACACGCACGGTGCGCTTGTCCGTCAGGCCGCGGTCGGTGACGAACTTGACGAAGCAGCGCGCGCCGTTGCCGCAGTGCTCCACCTCGCCACCGTCGTGGTTGAAGATGCGGTAGCGGAAATCGACGTCGGGCCGCGTTGAACGCTCGACCAGCAGGAGCTGGTCCGCCCCCACGCCGAAATGGCGGTCGGCAATGGCAGCCCATTGCTCGGGCGTGAAGTCGATCGGGGTCTGGATGCCGTCGAGCACGACAAAGTCGTTGCCCGCGCCGTGCATCTTGGTGAAGTGCAGTTTCATGGCGGACCGCACAGCTGCGGCGATGAGCGTTCGGAAAACGCCCATTCTAAAGCGAGCCGGCCGCGGTTGCCCCGGGCCGGCTGCGGGCATCAATAAATGCCCGGCATGCCCTCGGGGCGGTGCTTGAAGCGCTTGTGCACCCAGTAGTACTCGGTAATGCGCGGGCGGATCGCGTCTTCAAAGAAGGCGTTCATGCGGCGCGTGTCGGCGGTCAGGTCCCCGGTGGGGTAGTTCTCCCACGCGGGCAGGATGCGCAGCGCATAGCCCTCGTAGTTGGGCAGGATTTCGGTGTACATCGGCACGACCTTGGCGCCCGTCATCGACGCCATGCGCGGAATGGCGTTGAGCGTCAGCGCCGGCACACCGAAGAACGGCACGAACTCGGAATCGCGCTCGCCGAAATCCATGTCGGAGATGAGCTGCAGTGCCTCGCCGCGCTTGATGGTGCGCATGATCTGGCGGATGTTTTCGCTGCGCTCCAACATGGTCGCGCCAAAGCGGCTGCGCAATGCCTTCACGGCTGCATCGAGCGCCGGGTTGGCCATGTGCGTGTACAGCGAACAGCCCGCGTTGCCGACGTTCTTGCGCAGGTAGTCTGTCAGCGCCAGCGCGCCGATCTCCACGCCCGACAGATGCAGCGTGACGAGAATGTGCGGCTGGCCGTGCAGCGCCGGCAGGTTGGCCTGGTCGTCGATCTTCACCACGCGCATCAGGCGCTTTTCCGATGCGAACCACGCAAACGAGCGCTCGGCAAAGCTGCGGAAGACCTTGCGGAAAACCTCGTGCGCCATGGCTTCGCGCTCGGCTTCAGATTTCTCGGGAAAGCATGCGCGCAAGTTGGCCAGCACCACGCGGCGGCGGCCATTGGGAATGCGGTACAGCAGCCCGCCCAGGCCTTCGCCAAAACGCGCGACAAAGCCGTATGGCAGGAGGGACAGCAGCCACAAGAAGCCGAGTCCGAGTTTGGCAGAGAAACGTTCCATAAAGGCAGCAGTGTCAGGCAGCGGGCGGAGCGTCCGCGCCCTTGGGATGCTTGTAGCGGTTATAGCCCCAGAGATATTGCGTCGGCGCCACGGCAATCAGCCGTTCAATGGCGGCGTTGATGCGGGTGGCGGCCTGCGTGGCGTCTTCGGGCAGATCGCCGATCTCCTCCACGTGCAGCCGGTAGCCCGTTCCGCGTGGCAGCCGCTCGGCAAACAATGCCACGACGGGCGCACCTGTGAGCCGATGCAGGCGGTGCACCAGCGTCATCGTATAGGCGGGCTTGCCGAAGAACGGCGCCCATACGCCTTCACCGCCGGTGGGCGTCTGGTCGGGCAGGATGCCGATGGACTCGCCGCGCTTGAGCGCGCGCACCAGCATGCGCACGCCGCGCGGGTCTGCGGGGGCCATGTGCATGTTCGGCCCCGTGCGCATGTGCTCGATCCAGGCGCGCAGACTTTCCTTGCGCGGCGGCTTGAACAGCGATGTGACGGGATGCTCGTTTGCGTAGGCCTGGGGTAACACCTCGAAGCACCCCAGATGCGGCGTGAGGAAGATCAGGCCGCGCCCGTCTGCCAGCGCGCGCTCGATGACGGTTCGGCAGACGTCGAACAGGTGCGGAGCGACCTGTGCCCCATTCTTGCGCACCCAGAAGTACGGCATCTCGAACACCATCCGGCCTGCGGAGCGCCCGGCCTCTTTGAGCATGGCGGGCGTGACGTCGGGATAGGCGTGGCGGAAGTTGGCGATGAGCCGGTCGTGGTAGCGGCCGGGTACCTTGGCGGCCAGGGCTCCCAGCCAGCCGCCCAGCGCCTGCAGCGCTGACAAAGGCAAGCGTGAAAACAGCCAGAACAGGAAGGTCATGCGTGCGGTCGCAGCAATGTGTTGGTCGCAGTCGACAGAGGAGCAGGGTCTTGGCAGGCCGTGCTGCAGCCCGAAAAAGTGCCGCGTATAATAGCGCGATTCGCCGAGTTAACTGACAACTTGCGGGGCGAATCCTTGTCGGGTCACAAACCTGGGCAAGGTTACTAAATACCGCTAAAGCGTCGCCGGCCGTGGCTCAAACGGATGGCGCGTAATAGCAAGTTCGCCATTCTGGAGCTTACAACCGTGTCAAACGACTTCCTCTTCACTTCGGAATCCGTTTCCGAGGGCCATCCCGACAAGGTCGCCGACCAGATTTCCGACGCCATCCTGGACGCCATCCTCGCCCAGGACAAATATGCGCGCGTCGCTGCAGAAACGCTGTGCAACACCGGCCTGGTGGTGCTGGCGGGTGAAATCACCACGTCGGCCAACGTCGATTACATCCAGGTCGCGCGCGAGACCATCAAGCGGATCGGCTACGACAACACCGACTACGGCATCGACTACAAGGGCTGTGCCGTCCTCGTCGCTTACGACAAGCAATCGCCGGACATCGCGCAGGGTGTCGACCGCGCGTCGGACGACTACCTGAACCAGGGCGCCGGCGACCAGGGCCTGATGTTCGGCTACGCGTGCGATGAAACGCCCGAGCTGATGCCCTTCCCGATCTACTACGCACACCGCCTGGTCGAGCGCCAGTCGCAACTGCGCCGCGACGGCCGCCTGCCCTGGCTGCGCCCGGATGCCAAGTCGCAGGTGACGGTGCGTTATGTGGATGGCAAGCCGCACAGCGTCGATACCGTGGTGCTGTCCACCCAGCATGCGCCGGAAATGTCGCAAGAGGCCATCCGCGAAGCCGTGATCGAAGAGATCATCAAGCCGGTGCTGCCGTCGCACATGCTGGCCGACACCAAGTACCTGGTGAACCCGACCGGCCGCTTCGTCATCGGCGGCCCGCAAGGCGACTGCGGCCTGACCGGCCGCAAGATCATCGTCGACACGTACGGCGGTGCCGCCCCGCACGGCGGCGGCGCATTCTCGGGCAAGGACCCGTCGAAGGTCGACCGCTCGGCCGCTTACGCTGCGCGCTACGTGGCCAAGAACGTGGTGGCGGCCGGTCTGGCGCGCCAATGCCAGGTGCAGGTCAGCTACGCGATTGGCGTGGCACGCCCGATCAACATCACGGTGTACACGGAAGGCACGGGCGTGATTCCGGACGACCAGATCGCCAAGCTCGTGCACGAGCATTTCGACCTGCGTCCGAAGGGCATCGTGCAGATGCTCGATCTGCTGCGCCCGGTCTACGAAAAGACCGCCGCGTACGGCCACTTCGGCCGCGAAGAACCGGAGTTCAGCTGGGAAGCCACCGACAAGGCCCTGCTGCTGCGCGAAGCGGCTGGCCTGACCGGCGAGCCGGCCAAGGCGTTTGCCTGAGCCAGCGCTGATGCCAACGAGAAACCGCCCTTCGGGGCGGTTTTTTCTTGGGCCTTCGCAGCAACAGCAATCAAGCTGCCGTCACGCGAAAAGCCCGCCAGTGCGGCGAGTTGCCGTAGCGGGCACGAATGCCCTGGCGCAGTTCAGCGGCGTTGGCATATTGGAAGAGGCCGTTCTCGATGTCGTAGAAGAGTTCGCGACCGGGGCGCGTGTCCACGGCTGTCGCGTGGCCGTAATCGGACAGCCAGTACACGCCCGGCGTACCCGTCACGATATCGAGCAGCGCATCGAAGTTCACCGCGTTGGCAACCTGCACGCCATGCAGGTCCACGTTGCTCAGCAAGGTCAGCACGTCCTGCCCGTTGCCATTTGGATCCCACCGATATTTAACCTGCAAGATGCCGGCGCGCAGCTTGCTCGGGTCGGAGTCCTTGGGCGCGATCGACGCGTCCAGCGTGCTCTTGCACCAGAGCGCGCTGGCGGCGGCGCACCAGCCCAGGCGGCGTTCGGTGTCAGTGCCGCCGCCTTGCGTCTGCAGGCTCGAATAGTTGTTGTGCGATGTGTACAGCGTCTGTTCTGCCATGATGTGGCCTCGTCATCCATGAGCGTGAAGTACCGGCCGGATTGCCGGCGTGCCGCAAGGAACCGCCCTACGGCAAGACCCACTCTAGAGACGCCGAGGCAGCGCCGATATGCGCCGCATGTGCCCAACCGCGCCCCATGGCAAGCGGCACGGGGCAAAGATCACGGCAGGCGATTGCGCAATTTCGATCAGGCGCAGCCAGCCTGCCGGCGATACCTTAGCGCCACCCAGGAGCCACGCATTGACCACCGCCACCGACCGCTACCTCGCCCGCTTCCGCGCCGTGCTCGCACACATCGACGCGCATCTGGAAGACACGCTCGACGTGGACAGGCTGGCCGAAGTGGCAACGTTTTCCAGCTACCACTTCCACCGCCAGTTCTCGTTGCTGTTCGGCATGAACGTCGGGCGCTATGTGCAGTTGCTGCGCCTGAAGCGCGCTGCGCATCAACTCGCCTATCGCGACGAAGCGCGCATCACCGACATCGCACTGGCGTGCGGGTACGAAGGGCCGGAAGCATTTGCGCGGGCGTTCCGCAGGCAGGCGGGACAATCGCCGTCGGCATTTCGGGCGGCGCCGCAGTGGGCGTCCTGGGCGACCGATCTACAGGCGCTGCGCGCCCTCAGGAGCAAACACATGCCCGCACAACCGCAAATCCAATCCGTTGAGATCGTCGAGCGCGAGGCCGTTGCCGTCGCCGCCATCGAGCACCGCGGTGACCCAGCACGCCTTGGCGAGACCCTTCGCAGGTTCATCGCCTGGCGCCGCGAGCATCGGCTGCACCCGAGCGTTTCGGCCACGTACAACGTCGTCTACGACAATCCCGACGATGTGCCGCCCGAGGCGTTCCGCATGGACATCTGCGCGGCGACGCGCTCGCCGGTTGCGCCCAATGAAGCGGGCGTAGCGAGCAAAACGCTGGCCGGCGGCCGCTACGCCGTGCTGCGCCACACGGGCTCCGACGACACGCTCGCCCAAAGCGTGGCGTACCTGTATGCCGATTGGCTGCCCGCCAGCGGCGAGGAACTGCGCGACGCGCCGTTGCTGTTCCAGCGCGTGCGCTTCTACCCCGACGTGCCCGAGCACGAAGCTGTGACTGACGTGCTCCTGCCGCTCAGGTGAGCGTCCAGACGTTCAGGCGATCAGACGATCAGGCGTCCAGGTGGATCTGGATGCCGGTCGCCGTGTAGATGGCCGTGGCCTGGAAGCCGTCCACCACTACCGACGTGAACTGCCGGTTGCTGCCGGCGCCATCCAACACGGCAATGGTGTCGCCCACCTTGGGCGTGTAGCCATTCACGAACTTCACGTGCAGCGTGCCGCCGGCGATCGTGGTGAGGCCCGCCACGCTTAACTTGCCCTGGCCGTTCGGGCCGATGGCCAGATCAAGCGTGGTGCCCTGCAGTTGCGTGAACTTGCCGGCAATGGCCACCGCCGCCGGCGCGTTGACCGCCAGCGTGCCGGCGCCCACATACACGTCGCCCGCACCGAATGCATTGGCCGAATCGGCTTCCAGCACGCCGCCTGCGACCTGCGTGCCGCCGGTGTACGTGTTGGCGCCTGCCAGACGCAGCCGGCCGGTGCCTTGCAGCGTGAGCTTGCCCGGGCCCGAGATGGCGTTGCGCCACGTATCGGCGGCATTGAAGCCGCCCTGCGTAGCATCCATCGACACGATCACGTTGCCGTTGAACGCGCCGTAACCGTCGGCCGCAGCGAACAGGTTGAGGCGGCCCCAGCCTTCGGCGTCGTCGAGCACGGGGTAGCCGGACGCCAGCTCGGTGGTCTTGAGCACCACGCGGCGCTGGTCAGCACTCAGGTACGGGAAGCGCGTTTCCAGCAGCACCTCGGCACCCTTGGGCACCACCGGCGCCAGCGTCGTCGCGCCGATCTGCGTAAAGCCAAACGTCATGCGGCGCGTGAAGTTGGCCTGGTTGGTGGCGTAGTCGGCAAAGCGATCAGTGGCCAGCGTACCGGACTGGGCCAGCGCCTGGAAGGTCGTGGCATCCGTGCCGGTCTGCGCCATCAGCGCGGTGTGCGCCTGCGTGAAGGCCGCCGCCTTGAGCGCGGCGTTGGCCGGGTCGACGAGGTTGGCCGCCGCGGCGGCAATGCCGATCATGCGGCCGGACATCACATCCAGCGGCGAATGCATGCCCGCCAGAATGCGGTTCTCGCCCAGTTCCATGCCGCGGGCAAGCATCTGCTGGAACCGCTCAGGCACCAGGTATGCCATGGCCACCGCATCGCGCGTTGCTTCCGCCGAGTGGCCGCTGATGAAGCCACCGTCGGTCGTGGGCGTCGGGCTCTCGGCCGGCACCAGCGTCGGCACGACGACTACGCTGCTGCTCCAGCGGTACGGTCGCGCGTATTTGTAGAAGCGCTTCGAAGGCTCAGTGGAGGCGTTGTTGCCCACCGTGTTGATCAGGTCGACCACCTTGCCGAAGGCAGTATTGCCGGCCGAGGTGCCCACGCCCGTGTTGTTGCCGCTGTCGTTGTAGAGCACGGTCGTGGCGTCGGACGGCACGGTGGTGATGGACGTGGTCTGCTGCGCCAGCGTGCGCCACGCGGTGGTCAGCGGCCCCATGCCGTCGGTCACGCTGTAGCCCTTGCCGCGGCGGTCGTCAAAGTACGCCGCGTCGGCCTGGGCCTGCGTGCGGTTGGTGGTGGCATTCACCACGTATTGAACGTTTGCGTTCAAGACCGGCAGATTGAGCTGCGTGCCACCGGCCGTGCCGTCGTTGGGCAGGCCCGTCCACGTGGACGCCACCACCGCCGGGAACGACCCGTTGGCCGGCGCACTCACGCCCGCATCGACGATTTCCGTAAGCGGCTGCCAGAGATCCAAAAAGCGCGTGAACAGGCGCACGCCGGCATTGGTGCCCAGCGTGGCGTAGCGTGCATCGCCGCGCTGGTTGCTGGCGATGTTGTCGACGAACGCCGGTACGCCGCTGGCCACGGCAGCCGTGTCGACAAAGCCGGGGTCTGCCGGCGGCGCCGGAATGGCCTGCGTGGTGGCAACGGGCGTGCTGCTGGTGTTGTCATCGCCGCCGCCGCACGCGGTGAGCGCGAGGGCGCCAAGAAGCGCAACGAGGCTGGAGCAAAGACGCGGGCGGGAAAACACGGGGCGGACAGTGGGGGACATGGTGCGGCGGGCGTGCAGCCCGGCGAGAGCGCTGGAAAGCCCCGCAGTCTCGGCACGCGGCATGAAACAACGGTGACGTTTCGTTGACAAATCCGCGTGATCTACGCCCCACATTGGGGCATTCCTTGCCATGACAGCGCTGCCAGTACGTTATGTCACAGAGTGATACAATTGCCGGCCGCACTCTTTGACTTTGGTGAAGCCTGGTCCGGGCAATCGCCGTCCCGTCGACCATGCCCGCTTCACCTTTGCATCCCGCCCTGCGCCGCTGGCTCCACAGCTTCGTTCCTGCCCCGGTGACGGTGCGCCGGGGCGAACGCATCCGCTCCGCCGTCGGCGCCCTCTTCGGCATCCTGTTGACGGGCACGATGATGAAGTTGGTGCCCGGCGCTGCCACGCTGATCCCGCTGCTGGTCGCGCCCATGGGCGCCTCGGCCGTGCTGCTGTTTGCGGTGCCGGCCAGTCCGCTCGCGCAGCCGTGGTCGATCATCGGCGGCAATCTGGTGGCCGCCACCGTGGGCGTGACCTTCGCACTGCTGGTCGATGATCCGGTGATTGCGTCTGCGCTGGCCGTCTCGGCGGCCATTGCCGGCATGTTTGCGCTGCGCTGCGTGCACCCGCCCTCGGGCGCGGTGGCGCTCACCGCCGTGATTGGCGGCCCGGCCGTGCATGCGCTGGGCTATCGCTTCGTGCTGGAGCCCATCCTGATCCAGTCAGCGCTGCTGCTGGTGGGCGCACTCGTGTACCACGCGGCCACGGGCCACCGGTATCCGCACGCGCAACGCCTGCCTGCTGCCGAGCGTCCGCCCACGGCGGCTGGTTTCACCCGCGCCGACATCGTCGCCGCGCTGCGCCGCCAGAGCGAGCTGCTCGACATCGACCCCGAAGACATCGAAGCCGTGCTGCGCGAGATGCAACTGCAGGCCTACACGCGCACGTTCCAGGCGCTCACCTGTGCAGACATCATGACCGCGCCGGTGGTGACGGTCTCGGCGGGCACGTCGATCCCGCGTGCGCTGCAACTGCTGCGCCAGCATGGCTTCAAGGCATTGCCGGTGGTGGACGAAGACAGGCGCGTGGTGGGCATCGTCACGCGTGTCGACCTGCTCGGCCTGGCACCGGCAGACCTGCGCCAGACGTTGCGCCGCTGGTTCAGCATCGGCGCGCTCACCCCGCCGCGTGTGGCCGATCATATGAAGACGCGCGTGCAGACCATTGCCGCCAGTGCGCCCATGTCGGATCTGGTGCCAATGTTTGCCAGCGCCGGCCACCACCACATTCCAGTGCTGGACGCCGATGGCCGGCTGGCCGGCATCGTCACTGAATCGGACTTGGTGGGCGGGCTGTACCGTCAGGCCAACATCGAGCCGCAAGTCGTCTGAACGGCCATCAAACCGCGTCCATCGGCAACTCGCGGAACGCACTCAGCTGCTCCGCCGCCACCGAGTACGCCACCAGGCGCGGGTAATCCGCCGCCGGCACGCGGTCCGGCACCATCAGTTGGATGAAGGCCCAGGCCACGGCCACCGTTACGCCGGCCTGGCTCAGCTCGTTCTGGTCCACCGGCAACGGCGCGTCCTTCCACTCCGCTTCAAGCGCTTCCAACGCCGCCAGCAACTGGCTGTGCACGCGTTCGACCCACGGCCCGTGCACTTTCTCGCTCGGGCGCAGGTTGTGTTCATAGACGATTTGCACGGCTTTCTCGCACGCGGCGAGCGCCAGGCCGATCACGCGCAGGGTGTACTGGCGCTCGGCAATGGTGGCAGGCATCAGGCTGCGCCCCGCCAGCATTTCTGCGTAATCGATGATGAGCGTGGAGTCGATCAGCACGGTGCCATCGTCGCACACCAAGGTGGGTGCCTTGACCACCGGATTGATGGCGCTGAACTGATCGAAATGCCGGAAGACCGAGACCGACGCGTGCTCGAACGGCACCCCGAGCAACTTGAGCGAAATGGCCGTGCGGCGCACATACGGCGAATCAAGCATGCCGATCAACTTCATGGAATCTCCTGGCTGGTGAGAGTGTGTGACGGGTCGGTAAACCGGGCCGCTCTGCAGCACATTCGGCGCGCGGGCATGGATGCACATGATAGACAGTCAGCGCAAAGCGTGCCTGCGGCATGGGCACGTTTTCTGCGTGCGCAGCATCCGCTTTGAGCCACCGATTTGCCACGCGATTTGAGCCGCCTGATGCCGCCACCGGCCGGCCTCCCGATTTTCTAGAATGCACCACACGGGCCAACGCTGCTGCCCGCCGGACAGGAGACCTTATGCCGTTCCTCGCGCACGACCATGACTGCCTCGGCTGGAGCGGTGAGATGGCGCAGCGCGTGCTGGCATTCGATTGGGCGTCCACGGAGCTGGGCCCGATCGAACACTGGCCATCCAGTCTGCGTGCCGCTGTGCAAATGGTGCTGGCGTGCCCGGTGCCGCTCGTCATGCTCTGGGGCCGCCACGGCTACATGGTCTACAACGACGCCTACGCCGTGTTTGCCGGCGGACGTCATCCGTATCTGCTCGGCTGCCCCGTTGAACTCGGCTGGCCCGAAGTGGCGGACTTCAACCGCCACGTCATGGATGTCTGCCTCGGTGGCGGCACGCTGTCGTACCGCGACAAGGAACTTGTCCTGCTGCGCAGCGGCCGCCCCGAAGACGTGTGGATGGATCTTTACTACAGCCCGCTGCCCGATGACACGGGCCGCCCGGGTGGCGTGCTTGCCATCGTGGTGGAAACCACCGAGCGCGTGCAGACCGAGCGCGAGCGGCAGGCCGCCGAGCAGGCCCTGCGCCAGTTGACCGAAACGCTCGAGCAACGCGTGGCCGACGCACTGTCTGCCCGCGCCGAAGTGGAAGCGCAATTGCGCCAGGCCCAGAAGATGGAAGCCATCGGCAACCTGACCGGCGGCGTCGCGCATGATTTCAACAACGTGCTGCAGGTGATTGCCGGCAACCTGCAGATGCTGGCCGTGGAAGCGCCGGGCAACACGCGCGTTCAGCACCGGGTGGCCGCTGCCACGCGCGCCGTGCAGCGCGGCGCCACGCTGGCCGCGCAATTGCTGGCCTTCGCGCGGCGCCAGCCACTCTCGCCTGCGGTGGTGAACCCGACACGGCTGATCCAGGGCATGAGCGAGATGCTGCACCGCGCGCTGGGCGAAGCCATCAAGGTGCAAACGCACCTGGCCGATGACCTGTGGCACGTGCAGGCCGACCGCAACCAGCTCGAGAACGCGCTGCTGAACCTTGCCATCAACGCACGCGATGCCATGCGCGGCGGCGGCGTGCTGACCATCGCCGCCACCAACGTCACGCTCGACAGCACGCAGGCGCAGGGGCGCGGCCAGCTTGCGCCCGGGGATTACGTCGTCTTCTCCGTCACCGATACCGGCGTGGGCATGCCGCCCGAAGTGGTCGAACACGTCTTCGAACCGTTCTTCACCACCAAGCCCGACGGCCACGGCACAGGCTTGGGGCTCAGCATGGTGTTCGGCTTCGTCACGCAGAGCGGCGGGCATGTCGCCATCGACAGCGCCGTCGGGCGGGGCACCACGGTGCAGCTTTACTTCCCGCGCAGCACGGTGGCCGCCCAGGACGATGCCCTCGAACTGCGCGATACCGTCGTCACGCCCATGGGTGGGCGCGAGACCATCCTCGTGGTGGAGGACGACACCGACGTGCGCCTGACCGCCGTCGACATGCTCACCCAGCTCGGCTACCGCGTGCTGACCGCCGCCAACGGCGAGGCCGCGCTGGAACTCATGAACAGCGGCACGCCCATCGATCTGTTGTTTACCGACGTGATCATGCCGGGCCCCATCAAGGGCGGCGAACTGTCGATCCGGGCCGCGCAACGCGTACCGCCGCTGCCGGTGCTGCTCGTCTCCGGCTATACGCGTGACGAAATCCTGCACGACGGGAGGCTGCCGCCCGGCGTGACGCTGCTCGACAAACCCTACCGGCGCGATGACCTGGCGCGCATGGTGCGCAACGTGCTCAACAGCAGCCGCACAGGGCAAGCGCAGGCGCAGCCAACCTCAACGACATCCATTGACGATGCTGGAACCGCGGTTGCCGACACGTCGCCACCGCCCACGGTGCTCCTGGTGGAAGACGACACCGCCTCCCGCGAAGCCCTGCAGGAGGTGCTCGCCACCTTCGGCCTGCAATGCCTGGCCGCCGCCACTGCGGAAGACGCACTCGCGCTGGCCCACACGCGCCCGGTTCAAGTGCTGCTGACCGACCTCACCCTGCCGGGCCGATCCGGCGCTGAGCTCGCCCGTGCGCTGCGGCCGCTGCACCCACACATGGACGTACTGCTGATGACCGGTTACGGCGCGCACGCCGAGATTGGCGAGCCTATTCCGGGCGCGCGCGTGCTCGCCAAGCCCGTCGAACTGACGCTGCTGCATGAAGCGCTGGCGCCATGGCTCGGTACGACCGTAAACGCGGCAACTCGACATGTGACGAACGCCGCATAATCGCTGCGTCCTGTCACAACTGACCGCGCCTGTCCGTCTAGGGAGCATCTTCCCTAGACGACACCTCCGCCATGACGTCACAACCACACCCCGACCGTGCTACCCGCACTGATCGCGAAGACACGGCCTTCAGCGCCGCGCGGCCTCGGCTTTTTGCGATTGCCTACCGCATGCTGGGCAGCCGGGCCGACGCGGAAGACGTTTTGCAGGACGCCTGGATGCGCTGGCACCAGACCGACCGAACCGCGCTGCAATCGGCCGAGGCGTGGCTAGTGACCGTCGTCACGCGCCTGTCGATCGACCGCCTGCGCGCCGCCAAGACCGAGCGCGAAGCCTACGTCGGCTGGTGGTTGCCCGAGCCGCTGGTTGAACCCGAAAGCCACGCCCCCTCGCCCGAAGCCGCCGTGGAACTGGCGGGCGATCTGTCGATGGCCCTGCTGTGGGTGCTCGAGCGCCTGTCGCCCGAGGAGCGCGCGGCGTTTCTGATGCGCCACGTGTTCGAGCAGGATTATTCGGAGATCGCCACCCTGCTGGGCAAGACCGAAGCTGCGTGCCGGCAGATGGTGCACCGCGCATTTGAGCGCGTGCAGCAGGGGCGCCCGCGCTTTGATGTCGCGCCCGATGCGCATCGGGAGTTGCTTGCGCGCTTTGCCGAAGCCTCGCGGACGGGCCAGCGCGACGCCATCCGCGCGCTGCTTGCAGACGACGCACAACTGGTGGGCGATGGCGGCGGCAAGGTGCCTTCGTTCATGCGCATCATTCAAGACGCCGGGCAGATCACCAAGATCTACTGCGAGCTGGTGCGCGCCATGGGCGACGTCCGCTACGTGCAGGCCCGCGTGAACGGCGAGCCCGGCCTGCTGCGCTACGTGGAGGGCAAGCTGGAATCGGCGCAGTCGTTCGTCATCGAGAACGGCCAGATCGTAGCCATCTACGTGGTGCGCAATCCGGACAAGCTGGCGCACATCGGCATCGGCGCATAAAAAACCGAGTTTTCTGGCAGGGCTGTCACAACGCAGCCGCGACAGGCGTCTTCAGGGTATGGAGCGAGGCAAGGCGAGCACCCGCTGCCCGCTGCCCACTGCCTGCCTCGGCGCCTTCATCCATTCAAACCCTCAGGAGCCACGTATGTCGCAAGCCCCACGCATTGCCTTCTTCGAACTCGCACCGAAGGCGTTCAACCACCTGCTGAACCTGTCCAACGGCCTGCGCCGCGACTTGCTGGGGGCAAGGCTGGTCGACCTCGTACTGCTGCGTGTGTCGCAAATCAACGGCTGTGCCTTCTGCATCGACATGCACTGGAGCGACCTGATGAAGATGGGCGAAGACCCCCGCCACGTGAACGCCGTGGCCGGCTGGCGCGAAGCGCCGTTCTTTACCGAGCGCGAGCGCGCTGCCCTGCGCTGGGCCGAGCTGGTCACCAACACGCCGCACAGCGATGCCAGCGACGAAGAGTTCGCCCGCCTGCGCACGCACTTCAGCGATGAAGAGATCGCCGAACTGAGCTTTGTGATCGTCACCATCAACAGCTGGAACCTGCTGAACGTGAGCCTGCGCAACCCGGTGCCGTTGAACGCGCCGTATGCTGCAGCGGCTTGACAAGCACTGCGCCGCCGGTCGGACGATCGCTGTACAGCAGCGCTTGCGCCCACGCGTAGGCGCTGCACCTACAGGCTCAACAAGTTCAGCCGTGCAGGAAGCGCACCATCAGCACTTCGTCTGCATAGCCCGTGGTCGATTTAAGCGCGCGGGGCTCCACGCCGTAGGTCTCAAACCCGCAACGCTCGTACAGCGCCAGCGCCGCATCGTTGCCGCGTACCACCGACAAGGTGAGCTGCTGCACCAGGCCCGTTGCGGCCGCCACGATGCGATCCACCAGCGCCACACCCACGCCGCGCCCGCGCGCGGCCGGCGCCACGTAAAAGCCCCACAGAAAACCCTTGTGCGCGAGCTTCGCTATCGTTTGCTGCTTGAATCCAACCATGCCGACGATGCGCGCGTCGCTGCCCGTTCCGGCATAGGCGCCCAGCACGATGGTGGTCGCCAAGCGTTCGGCAAACGCTTCCGTGGAGAGCCCCGCTTCGGCCTCATAGGTTGATCCGAATGCGTCGGGCGAATCCTTGAGCGCGGCAAGGCGAATGGCGCGGTAGTCAGCCACATCGTTTGCCTCCGCAGAAGACAACTGACGGATCAAGACTGTGTTGTTCGAGTTTGGGCTGGCGTTGGACATGGCTGGCAAGGCGATCAGCGTGTAGGCGAAAAGCAAACTATAGCCCGCAGTATCGCGCCAATCACACCCGCGCGACCTACAGTGCCGCCTCCGTCCATGAAGCCGAGGGCTCTGTCCGTCAATTGGCCTATGTCGGCATGTGCCCAGCTACCTATGCTTCGGGAAACGCGAGTCAATAAATCTACAAACCGCGACAACCGGAACGGGGGGAAGCCATGGCCGAGCTTTTGATCGCCAAAGCGCAAAGCAGCAGCGCACTCACACAACCCACACCGGCACCGATTCCGCCCGACGCCCTCCGACACGCACGCGGCATGCACGGCGCCGCGCTGGTGATGGCCGCCGCGCTGTCACTGGGGCTCAGTGCCTGCGGTGGCGGCGACGATGCCGGCACCACCACCCCGCCCACGAACAACAACACGCCAGCCCCCACCCCGTCACCCGCGCCCGCACCGGCGCCCAAACCGGCGCCATCGCCATCACCTGCGCCCACACCAACGCCGGCGCCCACACCTGCGCCCGTGCCCGCGCCTGCGCCCGCGACCTATTCCGTGGGCGGCACCGTCAGCGGGCTGACCAGCGGCAAGTCCGTCACGCTGTTGGACAACGGCGGCGATGCGGTTGTCGTCAACGCCAACGGCAGCTTCAACTTCCCCACCAAGCTCGCACAGGGCAGACCCTATGCAGCGACGGTCGGCACACGTCCGGTGGGAGAGACCTGCACCGTCACCAACGGCAGCGGCACCGTAGGCACCAGCAACGTGACCACCATTGCGGTGGCGTGCACGCCCAAGCCCCTGTTCGGCTATGCGGTCAACTCCAATGACGGCACCATCTCCGCCTTCACACTGAATGCGTCCACCGGGCTGCCCACGGCCATCGGTACGGCAGTCACGGTGGGCGCGGGCCCGCTGTCGCTGACCATCGACCCTGCGGGCAAGTTCGTCTACGTGGCCAACGCCAACGCGAACACCATCACCACGCTGTCCATCAATGCCGATACCGGCCTGCTGACGGTCGTGGGATCAGCCACCCCAACGGGTGTACAGCCGTACAGCATTGCGCGCACGCCCAACGGCAAGTTTGCGTACACGGCCAACTATGGTGACAACAAGATCTCGGCGTTCTCGATCAACACCGGCACGGGTGCGCTCACCGCGCTCTCGCCCATTACCGCCGGGGCCAACCCGTACACCGTCACCGTCAACAGCGCCGGCACCTTCGCCTATGTGGTGAACGCCAACAGCGGCGCCACGCCCGGCACGGCCATGGCGTTTGCTGTCAACAACAGTACCGGCGCGCTCACGCAGGTGGGCACCACGGTCAACACCGGCAACACGCCGCAGTTCATTGCGGTGAACTCGGCGGGCACCTATGCCTACGTGACCAACGCCGCAGACAACACCATCAACGTCTACAGCATCAGCAACACCGGGGCGCTCACCGCATCTGGCACACCCGTGGCGGCAGGCACCAACCCGTACTACATCGCCATCGCACCGTCAGGCGGCTTCATGTACGTAACCAACGTGCTGGACAACACCGTGAGCGTCTTCAGCATCAACCCGTCCAACGGGGCGCTCACAGCTGTCGCCACCACGCCCACCGGCAACGCGCCCGTGACCGTGATCGTCAACCCCGCCGGCACCTTCGCCTATGTGGTGAGCGCCGTGGACAACACCGTCAGCGCGTACAGCATCGACAGCACCACCGGCAAGCTGACCGCCGTGCCAAGCGGATCGGCCGCCACCGGCAACATCCCGCGCGGGATGGCGATCGTGGCAGTGCCTTGAGATCCAGGTTGTGGCTGAGCTGAGTTGAGCAGAATCGGTCTGCACAAATGGTCTGCACAAATGCAAAGCCCCTCGCGATGGCGAGGGGCTTTGTGCGCGTTCGTTCAGCGACGGCAGCGATCTTCGGTGTCGATTGCGTGCGTCATGGGCTCGGGATCGAGCGGTGTCGCTGCATGCGTCAATGCAGGATGCAATCGTGCGTCCCCTGAGCACTAGCCAGACTCGGCTCGCCCAGAATGTCGCGCACGGCATCTTCAATCGTGTTGGACAGCGCGTTGAGCGCGAGGTCGTTGTCTTCCGTGCCGAACGGATCTTCAAGCTGCGAGGCGATGGCCTCGTGCGCCATGAAGGTGTATGCCACGAACACCGCAAACACGGGCGTGAAACTGCCGATGCTTTCCACCAGCCCGAACGGCAGCGCCGCGCAGAAGAAGTACACGGTGCGGTGGATCATGACCGAGTACGCAAACGGCAGCGGCGTACCGGCAATGCGCTCGCACCCACCGATGCTGTTCGACAGCTCGTTCAGGTTGCGGTCGAACGCGAGGGCGGCGTACCCATCGAGCGCACCGGCTTGCGCGCGACGCTGCACCCATTCCCCCAGCCACTGCACGATGGCGATGGGCCGGTAGCGCGAGGCCATCACGCGCTCGAGCAACGGCGCGGGCAGGCGGGCGGCGAGGTCGTCGCGCGCATCGGTGTGGCGCAGCTGGTGGCGCAGCGCGTGTGGCAGCGCACCTAGCACCTGTGCGAACTCACGCACGTCTGCATCCGCTGCGGCAGCGTTCAGGCCTTCACCGCGCGGCAACGTCAGCGCCTGACGCATGAGCGAACGCGCCGTGGTGAGCAATTGGCCCCAGAGCTTGCGGGCCTCCCAATAGCGGTCGTAGCTGGCGTTATTGCGAAAGCCCAGGAACACCGCCAGCGCAATGCCGACGAGCGAGAATGGCGTCGTGCTCAGGTTGACCGAGATGGGCAGCAGGTGCGCATGCACCGCGATGGCCACCAACGACACGAGGAAGATCAGGAACAGACGAGGCAGGAGCTGAGGGAGCACCGATCCGCGCCATGCGAGCAGCATGCGGAACCAGTGCAGATGGGGGCGGACAACCATGGGAAGACGCGAATGCGTTGCAGGGGAGTGCGCGAATTATGGCAGAGGCAAGGCCGCGCGGATGCCTGCCTATGCCCTGCGGCTCACTGCACCGCGCCAATGAACGCCGCCAGTTCCGCCGTCTTGGGGCTGGCAAACACCTCTTTGGCCGGCCCGCTTTCATGGATCAGCCCCTGGTGCATGAAGACGAGCTGGTCGCCCACGTCACGGGCGAAGCGCATCTCGTGCGTGACCATGATCAGCGTCATGCCTTCGGCGGCGAGCTGCTTCACCACGGCCAGCACTTCGTTCACCAGTTCCGGATCGAGCGCGGAGGTGATCTCGTCGCACAGCAGCACCTTCGGCTGCATGGCCAGCGCGCGGGCAATGGCCACGCGCTGCTGCTGGCCGCCGCTGAGCTGGTCGGGGTACGCATCGAACTTATCGGCCAGGCCCACCTTGACGAGCATCTGACGCGCGAGGTCGTTGGCGTCGGCCTTCTTCATGCCCTTGACCACCACGGGCGACAGCGCCACGTTCTGGCCGGCTGTGAGGTGCGGAAACAGGTTGAACTGCTGGAACACCATGCCGACGTTCAGGCGCAGCGCGCGCAACCGCGCGGGCGTGGCCTGCGAGCCCTGGAGCACCGCGTTGTCCACGACGATCTGCCCGTCGTCAATCGCTTCCAGCCCGTTGATGGACCGCAGCAGCGTGCTCTTGCCCGAGCCGCTGCGCCCAATGATGGCGACCACCTGGCCGGCCTCCACGCGCAGGTCGACGCCCTTGAGAACGTGGTTGTTGCCGTAATGCTTGTGTACGGCGCAAAGATCAACGAGCGGCATAGAGCTTCTTTTCCAGATGAGAGGCGTAAAGAGACAGTGGCCAGCACAGCGCGAAATACCCAATGGCCACCAGCCCGTAGATGAGGAATGGCTGGAAGGTGGCATTGGCCAGCACCGAACCCAGCTTGGACAGGTCTTCAAACCCGATGATGGAGGCCACCGCCGTGCCCTTGACGATCTGCACGGAGAACCCCACGGTGGGCGCAATCGACAGGCGCACCGCCTGCGGCAGCACCACGTGGCGCATCTGCTGGAAGTAGCCCATCGCCAGGCTGGAAGACGCCTCCCACTGCCCGCGCGGAATGGCCTCGACACAGCCGCGCCACACCTCGGCCAGATAGGCGCTGGTGTACAGCGTCAGTCCGATGGCGGCAGCCGTCCACGGCGACATCTCGAACCCCGCCATGGACGCACCAAAGAACACGATGAACATCTGCATGAGCAGCGGCGTGTTCTGGAAGAGCTGGATGTACGCCTTGCTCACGCGCTGCAGCGTGGCGTTGCGCCCCACACGGGCAAACAGCACCACCAGGCCGGCGGTGCCGCCCAGCGCAAAGGCCATGAGCGACAGCATGAGCGTGGCAAGCAGCCCCTCACCCAGCTTGAGGAGTATGGGCAACAGAGGGATGTCGGCGATCATGCGGCGTCTCCAACGGAAGCGGCTGCGTTGGCAGGAGTAGCAAGCGGTGCAGCGGACACCGCAGGCGCGCGGCGCCCGACAATAAAGCGCTGCCCGATCCAGGCCAGCAAGTGACGCAGCAACAGCGCCAGCGCAAAGTACAGCGCCGTCACCACCAGGTAGGTTTCAAACGCGCGGAAGTTGCGCGACTGGATGAAGTTGGCCGCAAAGGTCAGATCCTGTGCAGCAATCTGCGAGACGACCGACGTGCCCAGCATCACGATCACGATCTGGCTGCTCAGCGCCGGCCACACCTTCTGCAGCGCGGGCCGCAGCACCACGTGCCGGAAGATGGCCCAGCGGCTCATCGCCAGCGCGTTGGCGGCTTCCAGCTGGCCGCGCGGTGTTTCTTGAATGCCTGCACGCACGATCTCTGTGATGTACGCGCCCAGGTTGACCACCGCCGTGAGCAGCGCCGCCTGCCATTCGTTGATCTGCACGCCCAGCGAGGGCAAGCCGAAGAACACGAACATCAACTGCACGAGGAACGGCGTGTTGCGGATGCCCTCCACATACACCTTGAACAACGCATTGAACGGGGCGATGCGCCAGGCGCGGCACACACCCCCGGCAATGCCGATGGCGCCACCGAGCACCGCGCCCGCCGCCGTGAGCGCAAGCGTGAATGCCGCGCCCTGCGCGAGCTGGCTGCTGTAACTGAAGACAGCGCCAAAGTCGAATTGATAGGCCATGGAGGTCATCCGTGGCCCGGCACACCAACGTGGGCGCCGGGCCTGTGTTGCGAAGGCGTGCGTGCGCTTAAAGCTTGGCCGGCAGCGGCATCTTGATCCAGCGCTGCGACAGATCGTTCAGGCGGCCATCCGTCTTCAGCTTGGTGATGACGGTGTTCACCTTGTCCAGCAGCGCGGGCTCGCCCTTGGCCACACCCACGTAGCAGGGCGTGTCTTCCACGGGGAACTTCAGGTCGAGCTGGCGCAGCTTCGTGCGCTCGTTCACCGCGTTGGCGACGATGTTGCCCACCGTCACCAACTGCACCTGGCCGATCAGGTAGCTCTGCGCGGTGGCGTTGTTGTCTTCATAGCGCTTGATGGTGGCCGACGCCGGCGCAACGGCCGAGAGCGCCAGATCTTCAGTCGAGCCGCGTGTGACGCCGATCGTCTTGCCGGCCAGATCTGCCGGCCCCTTGATCGACACATCCTTCGGGCCATACACGCTCTTGGGGAAGGGCGCATACGCCTGCGTGAAGTCGATCACCTTGGCACGCTCGGCGTTCTTACCCAAGCTGGAGATGACGACATCCACCTTGCCCGTGGTGAGGAACGGAATGCGGTTGGTGCTGGTGACGGGCACCAGCTCGGCCTTGACGCCGAGTTCCTTGGCGACGAGGTTGGCCATGTCGATGTCATAGCCCTGCAGCTTGAGGTCTGGCCCCAGCGAGCCGAACGGCGGGAAGTCGTTCGGGATGGCCACGCGGATCACGCCGGCTTTCTGGATGTTGGCCAGCGCATCGGCATGTGCCGGGCGGCCGGGCAGCAACGCCGCAACAGCGCTGGCCGCCATGACGGCATGGAGGAAGAAGCGACGCGAGATGGGGCGCGAAGCGTGGCGGGCAGTGATGCGGGTCATTCAAAAACTCCTTCAGGAAATTCAGGATCAGGAAATCGAGGCGAGGCGAAACGAAGCCGGTTCGTGCTGCATGGGTTCGGGCGTGGCGGGCGGCGCAGTCAGATCAATGCCGCTGCGGCGCGCGGCCGACAGCAGATGCGCGCGCATGGCCTCTGCGCTGGCGGCGACATCGCCCGCGGCAATGGCCTGCACGATGGCGTCGTGCTCGTGCGCGGGGTGGTCGTCTGCGCCGTTGCGGGCAAAGGGCAGGCGCAGGCTGTGGCCGATGGCGTGTTCCAACTGGCCGGCCATCGCCATCAACCCGGGGTTGCCGGACAACTGCGCCAGCAGCAGGTGGAAGTGCAAATCCGCCTCTGCCGCGCTCAGCAAATCATTGCGCTCCAGCGCGTGGGCCAACTGCTGCTGCAGCCACTGCAGGTGGCGCAGGCCGGCGGCATGCATGCGCGCGGCAGCCAGCGCCGTCCAGCCGGGCTCCAGCACCAGGCGCAGCTCGATCAACTGACGCGGCGACAGCGTGCCCAGCGCCGGCGTGGCAAACGGCCGGTGCATGCGCTCGGCATTCGCCCCTTCTGCGCCAAACGTCTGGCCGCGCACCACCACGCCCCGGCTGGGGAGGATGTCCACCAGGCCCAGCGTTTCGAGCACGGTGAGCGCCTCGCGCAACGACGCGCGGCTCACGCCCAGGCTTTCCGCCAGCTCACGCTGCGGCGGCAGGCGGCTGCCACTGGGGTACTCGCCACTCAGGATGCGTTGCTGGAGTGCTTGCGCGACGGAGGATGGAATGCTGTGCATGGGCCGGGATTGGAGAAAGACACGGTCGTGGTCTGACCGGTCGCCCACGGCTTATGCGAGTTTTGTGCCATGCAGCATAAAGCAGCGTATTGCGCGGTATTGCGGGGGGTTGGTTGCCTGGGCTTTGCCCTTGGGTGAGGCGTGGGCTGGGGGTGTGGGGGATTGGGCGCTTGGAGTTGGTGCGGGGTGCACCGGTTTGGGACGTGTGGGCGATGAGGGAGCGGCGTGCGCCAACTAGCGTTGCACCAGTGGCTGAGCGGCGCGGCTATATTGCTTCACCAGAAACGTGACCTCGATGGACGACGTAGACAACTCAGGCACATGGCGACAACTCCAACCTTCTACCCCTACAGCCCGGAGCCGCATCGGGGCATCGCGCAGTCAGCGCCCGTTGCGCGGAATGTCATCAAGCTGGCGATCGACGCCGATGAGGCGGAAGCGTGGTTTTCAGAAACGCATGCGTGCCAACGGCTACGGGAATTGTTTCCGGCAGCCCTTACGTTTTTGATTGAGGATGACTACCTAGGCGAGAAGCAAAAAGCGTCGATCGAACAGGAGCTGGCGCCGGTGAAGGTGACGTGGGAGCCCGGGTATCGGATTGATGGGCGTCACGGGCGTTAGCTCGTTCGCTCGCGGCTGAGAATGCTGGGCAGCGACGCGGCAGCTGTTGTAGCCGGCCGCGTCTATGCAAGAACGGAATCGTGATCGTGTTGTACAGCTTCGCCGCGCGGCTATTTGTCTTGGCCGGCCGGGTCGGCCTCCTGAAGCTCCAAAACGATCGAACGATACCTGGAAAAAACCCAGAGACCGAAAGAGCAACCTACCCAGACAATGGCTGCGAGCATTGCCGCCAGAAACACACCTACGAACGGACTTGCGTTTAATGCTGTAAGACCATGGAGCGGCCTGCCATTCCACATCACCCGGCCAATACCGAACAGCGAGAGAGCCCCGATCAGCAAGCTGAGCGGCACAATCGACAGGTACAAGCCGATCGCAATGAGCTTGATCATTGAGCCGGCGCTAATTCTTTTGACCGTGATATCACGGTACATGTGGTTCGCCCCTGTGCTGGACTCAGTATTGGTACGTGACTTGGAAGCCCGTCGTGATGTTGGCTGTGGCGAAGCCCGCCGGCTTGTAGATCGGCGTGCCCGCAAACAGGTCGTAGGAGAGCGAGCCGAAGCGCGTCGCCCAGCCGCCACGCAATCCAATCACCGCACCAGCGAGTTGCCGTCCAATGATGTTGACGGTGGAAGGACCATAGACGTGGCCGTAATCCACGCCGCCGTAGACCGACAGGCCCGTGTTGCCGATCGGCGCTTGCAGCTCGTTGCGCCAGTAAAAGCCGTAGTCCCCTGCAAGCAGGTTCTCGCCGTCGAAGCCGCGCACCGTGTAGCGGCTGCCAATCGTCAGAGCGTCGAGCGAATACAGGTGGTCGCGCGTGTATTGGCCCCGGAAGGTGGTGACGTAACGCAGGTTCTGCGATGCAATCTTGAACGGCACGGACAGGTTCGCATCGGCCACCACCATGTGGTAGCGCCAGGTCGGGCCGCCGCCATCCGCGAGCGTGTCGTCCTGCGCGCCCAACGCGCCGATGCCTTGGCGATATGCCAGGTTGGCATCGAGCTGCGCCGCGCCGAAGTAATGGCGGTCTGTGAGCCCCACCTCGGCGGTCGTGTTGTTGCGCCGCTGCTGGGGAATCTCCGTGTCCTCGATGAAGCTCTTGCCGAAGCGCCGGGAGAGGCGGAACTGCACGCCGAGCACATCGTTCTGGCTGCGCTCGATAACGCGTTGCAGCTTAAGGTCAATGGTTTGCGACTTGCCGGCAGACACGAACGTCTGATTCACGCCTGCGATCTGTTGGAAGTAATCGCTTGCGTAGGCGGACAGCGTGCCGGTCCAATATCCCCAAGGCACCGAATAGAACGCACTCCAGCCCCGCGTACCGTGCCCATCGTTGCTGTAGTCCAGGTCTTTGGTGTACCCGACGTTGAAGAGGTCGTTCAGGCCCGTGGGGTTGTCGATCGACAGGCTCACATTGCCCTGCAACTTGCCGGTGGCACGCGTGCCGGAATTGTCGACGGAGGCGACCACGCTCCACGGCTTGGCGCGCTTGACGGTTATCACCACATCGCTCACGCCAGGCGCCTGAGTCGGCTCGATCTGCATGTCGACGTCCTGGCTGGCCACGCGCTTCATCTGCTCCAGGCCTTGCTCCAGGTCGCGCAAGTTCAGCAAGTCACCGGCGCGCGCCGGGAAGGCCGACTTCCAGGTGCCGCGCACGCTCGGATCGGCAAAGCGCAGTTGGCCGATGGTGCCGGGGATGAGCGCAAAGCGCAGCGTGCCGCCCGAGAGGTCTTGCTGCGGCACCAGCACGCGCGTGGTGACGTAGCCGCGCGCGAGGATGGCTTGAGAGACGCCCTTGGAAAGTATCTGCACGCCTTGCTTGCCGACGCACTGGCCACGGTAGTGGTCGAGCCAGGCGCGGGCGAATGCGAACGGGTCTTGCGGCAGTGCAGACGCGCCGTGTGTGCGTACTGCTTCCGGCAGGTCTGACGACGCCTCCAGCGCAAAGCGCTCGATGCGAAAGCATGGCATCTCGGTCGGCAGCTCGGGGAACTCGACCGGCGCGGCTTGCTGCGCGCGGACAGTCGGCGCCTGCAACGCCTGCTGGCGTTCACGCGCTTCCTGCTGCTGGCGAAGGCGTTGCTCTTGTTCGGCATTGGCGGCGGCAATCTGACCTGGAGCCGTCTGAGCCAGCACTGCAAAGGGCGCCAGTGTGCACAGCAGCACGCCGATCCATGCGGGAGCAAAGGTTGAGTTGGATGTGTAGTACATGCAGATACGGTTCTCAGCCGCCAGAGGCAGGGTGTTGCGCCGTCAAGGATTTGCCACCGGGCGGCCGCTTGACCGCCCGGTTCTGGATCCATGTTGATCGACGCGCGTCAACTCACGGCGCGGGGGTGACCGCCACCGACAAGGAGGTCAGAGTGCCCAGCACAGAACCGGAGTTTTGCGCCTTCACGAGCCCAACGCCGGGAGCGAACCACAGGTTGCCCGTCGCCACGTTGGTAATGCTGAACGGCAAACCGTTGAAATCGGTACGCCGCACGGCGAGCGAGAACTTGCACGCCTGCGCATAAGTGGCGCTGCCAACGGACACGTCTTCGCGTCCCGCATACGTAAGCGTCAGTTCCTTGATATAGCGCGTCTTGAAGGTCGTAGGCAAAGAAGCAGTACCGCCCGCCTGCTGCTCCAGCATGACGAGTGTGACTGGCGTGTTCAGTTGGAAGTCAGTTGCTGCCGGCACCGTCTTGACCAACCCAGCATACGACAAGCCACTGCCAAAGCTCGCCTTGCCGGAAATGATGGCAGTGCGCAGCTGTTCCAGCGTCATCGGCGAGTAGGTATAGGCGTAGCGCTGCTGC
Organism: Ralstonia pickettii; assembly: GCF_030582395.1. Lineage (NCBI taxonomy): Bacteria > Pseudomonadati > Pseudomonadota > Betaproteobacteria > Burkholderiales > Burkholderiaceae > Ralstonia > Ralstonia pickettii. The sequence goes on along the minus strand of NZ_CP104381.1, from coordinate 40,179 downwards.
GGATCCGTATCGCCGACCGAGGGATAGCTGATTGCACCGGCAGGCAGGAATGGCGCGTTCGGCAGCATGAACAGAGCGTGGTGCTGGTCAATACCAGCAATCTGGGCGTGAACGTCCAGTCCTGAATAGGACTGTCCTTCAAACGATTGCGCGCCCGCGCCCGTGATCGTAGCGACGGTCACCTCTACGGGCACGGTGGTCGAGGCGGTGACCGTTGCAGTCTTGCCGTTGCCGGGCAGGGTGAAGCAGGAACTATCGGGACTCGTACTGCTCGCCGTAGTTGCAGTCGAGGCGTTGCTCGTGCTGCTGGAATCGCCGCCACCGCCGCAGGCAGTGACCATCAGTGCGGCGGCGATTGCGAGGAGGCTTACTTTATTCTTATTCGTTTGAGCGGCTTTCATGTCTTTATTTAATCAACTCTATTGCATCGAAAAAAATAGTTCGTATAGCGAACGCGATTACGGCAGCGTGCCGGTTCCCGCAGAATGATCGGCATTGATCTTTTGTTGTATTTCATCTTCTGGTACTACCGCCGCCAAGCGAGCAGCGTTTGAGATCAAGATAGAAGGCCGCGCCAAGAAAAACATACTGCGTCATATAACAATGGTGACCCTGTAGTTGCACGTCGATGTGATCTCAAAATTCATCGACTCACTCACTTGCGGGCCGTTTAAGAGTTGCCCAACCTGGGGCGCGAGCTTCAGGTTTCAATGGGTAGCGAAACTTCCAGCTTGCGGGTGAGCTGCGTGGTGATTAGCGCCCCAGTAGCTTGGCGAGGAGGCTCACCTTCTTATCGGAGTGCGGCACCGACGGTCTGCGTACCGCCCCCCAGATCAGGCATCTCTTCTCGGCGCAGGCGCGCGATGACTGCATCGAGCAACGGATCGGAGTACATCGGCACGGGCTCGCGTAACCGAGCATAGTCGGGCCGCATCAACGGATGATCGATTGGCGGATTGTCTAGCCCGCGCTCCTGCCGAAGCCTTTGCCATGCAAGGATGACTGCAGGGAAACGCACGAGTAGCAAGTCGTTGTTGAATTCGTATCCACCGGCAGGCTTCGTGCGGTGCGTGTAGTAGTCACACAGCCACCTGACGTGGTCTTGCATCGGCGTTAGATTCGTGTCGCACCAATGGGTGACCAGATCATTCAGCACGGGTTCGCTGAGGGCCACCGGGGCTCCCTCATCGTCATCGTCGCCCCAGTCATTGAATCCCCATCCCCAATGGACCAGACAGACACGCAGGAGCCAGTGGTACAAGGGCTGCCCGAACATGCCCCCCACGTCGTAGAAGCGCTTGTGCTGATAGAGAACAAGAATTTCCTCTGCCAACAACTTGGCTTCGTCTATCCATCCTGCACACAGGCACCCAGCGAGGGACGCCATCGCTGTGCCAAAACCGGCCTGTCCCCCCGTCGTTGCGCCAACCTGCACGTAGTGGTCTAGTCGAACTCGCCAATATTGGTATGCCCAATAACGCCTAAGCTTGGGCTCCCACACTGACGCCGGTTCGTGCGAAAAAATGTCATGCGTTGCTTTTTCTAGGTCCAGAAGGCACGCAGAAAGTGCCCGCCCAACGAGGTTTGGGAGGCAAATGCGAGGCAAGCCAAGCGCCTCCAGCCGCTCCTCGAACGGCCTATTGTTGCCATGCGCATACTGCTCCATATTGGCGCGTTCATGAAGCCAGCCTTGCTCCAAGTGCTCGGAAAGATTGTCATTGCGCGCCAATAACTCGGCTTCTGATAGCCATTTTTTATACACACCAAGACGTTGCATCGGACTCCTCAATTCGATGGCGGCCAAGGACGCAAACTTGCACTCACCTGCCCGGTGGACCCGCGGCGCGGAATCTGGACCTGCATCACATTGTGGCTGATCGTATATCCCGAGGCAGGGTTCATGTAGCCCTGGATTTGCTGAGCGAGTGCCTGGGCATCGGATGAGACAGCTTGCTTATTCAGTTTCCCGTCAGCGGCATCCTGAATCCAATCGGCGAATTGCTTGGGAAGATTCCCCTGCGGCGTATTGCCCGGCAAGCCATCAAGGTTGCTCTTCACTTCAACGTGGTAGACGGTCTTGGTCTCTTTGTCCACATAGACCAAGTCAATACCGTTCCCTGACGCGTTCTGGATTGGCACAAAATCCTTACCCGTTGCATCCTTCAGCGCCTGACTCTAAATTAGGCCAAGAATTTCCTTGTATTTCGCGTTCATGGCCAAAAAATCATCGAAGCTCATTGCCGGATCATCGTTTAATACGAGATAAACTCCGCCATCAAGTTGCTCGACGTTGGGTGCTTTTCCTACCAGCCTTTTTACGACCTCGCTTGGTCCGTAACCAAGCGCTCGCTGACAAAGTTCCGAGTCCCAATATTGAGCGGCATGAAGAGTATAGATGTTGTTTCTACCGTCTACGTCGATTGCGGGATTTGCTCGAAGCTCGTTGTACCGCGCATTATTTTGCACGGCCTCCCCTTTCTCGTCGAAGGCGGAAGCCCCATCCTCAGAAGGGATGTAGCCTCCACAGTAAGCGGACTCATAAGAGTCAAAGAAAAGAGCCGCTCGATAACCGCGAAATGCGGAGATTGCGCGACACAAATCCCTGTGCAATACGTCTTTATAGTTAATTATCTTATTTGACGTCTTGAATTTATAAACTATCATCTCATCATCAACAGCTTTATCTTCAAATGCAACTCGACCGCCGCGATACTTGTATCCACCAGCGATATTAAGTCCTTTGAATTGGGGCGGCCTGATACTGTAGCCAACATAAAGCTCATCACCAAAATCAGGGAGTGATGGGATCGGTACGCCAGACAATCCCAGCGGGCCGCCGAACTGCTTGAGACCGTTCATGACGATCTCATGACGCCCTTCCGCCGTCTCGCTTTTGTTAGCCCTGTAGTAGATATACAACCTTACGTCCACGGATTTCATGGATTCCTTACTCTCACTGAGACGATATTCCCAAAGCCGTTTTCAATTATGAAATCGCGCGCCAGACTGGCTGTTTTTGTGTTCGGAAACTCATACACAACCTTATATCCTGGATTCTGTTGAAGCGCACTCCTCACCCTATCCAATGTCGAGAGGGTGGATTGCTGTGTTGCATCACTCCAAATTGCTAGCTTCGTTTTGGCATCAATCAGCAAGACCTTCGTCCCGTCTGCCGCCTCTTCGACACCATCGAACTTGACGTAGTTCACCCCGTTCGCGTTCGGGTTGTCGTAGCGCAAGGCTGGAACTGCGGGTTTCCCTGTTGCAAGGTCACTGAACGCACCATTCGTTCCGGCTTGGAAGTCTTGTGCTGCCGAACCACCTCTGGGCGTTTCTGTGACATAGATCAGCCCCTTGTTCTGTCCCCCGAGGCTTCTGGCCTCCGTCTCAGTTAGCACCAGGGTAGATGAGTTCGGCAGTAGGTCGTTCGGCAACCGAGCGTTTGCCGCGCTACCGCCAGCCGCACCGCCCTCTTCCGCCGCTCTGCCGATTGCCGTTGTACCGCGCTGTACCGCCTTTCCGGCCGCTCCTTCCAAGACGACGCTAGGTGCCACCGAATTGGTCATGATCGCGGCAGCGGTCTCAGCACTAATGATGCCAGCTTGCACCGCAGCCGTAGGGTTCGCTAGCGCGATAGAAAGCATTTCTGGAGCCAACGCCGCAAGAGCGAGACCCGCGGTGACTAGAGTAGGTCCTCCCATCAAGAGAACCGCAACAGTTGCGTTCTTGCCGGCAGCGGAGTTCAGGGCGTTTTGCGCTCGCAAGAGATCGCTAACTTGTTTGTCTGAGCACGGCTGCGTAGCACCGCAATATTTCCGAACCAGATCAACTCCGACTATGGCTGGTTTAGGCAGTGCGTGGTTGTTCTCCACCTCGATCGTTGCAGCGTTGGTGGCCGTAGCTGAGTTAAGCCCCGTGGCTCCGGCGACACCAGCAACCAAGCTCCGAACCAGGTTCTCGCGCGCCTGTTTTTCGTCCGGCGTCATGCCATCTGTCGGCCCCAGCAAACTGCCAATTACTGAGCTGGCCGCTGCTCCCATAGCGCCCGAGCCACAACTCTGGCTACTCGCCGCCGCCCCGGCGCAACCAACAATCGCGTGCAGCGCCGCACGGGCACCCTCGCTACCAAGGCTATCGGCCATCTGCTTCACCTGTTGCGTACCGAGTTCCTGCAAGTAGGCAATGGTCGCGTTCTGCGCAAGTTGGCCCATTCCGCCAGTCACATTGGCGCCTGCACCTGCTGTTAACGCAGTGATTAGCATCCGTCCAGTGCCACCCATGCCCCACGTCGCGTTGTCCTGCAGCGTCTGCGTGAGCTGTGCGATCTTGGCTTGGTCCTGCTGGTCGGCCGGCTTGGCCTTTTCGGCATCGAGCGCCTTCTGTGCCTGGGTCGATTCCGCTGCCCGGTTGTTCAGGAAGGTGTTCGTCTCACGAATGAAGGCGCCGGTGATCTCGAACCCGGTCTTGATTTCCTTTTCGTTGAAGATCGGCGCGAGCGAGCCGCTCGTATCCACATTCGTGGAGACGTTGCGGTTCACGCTGGCCACGGTCTGGTCGGCATCCTTGCCGGTCAGCGCTTGCTGCTTGGCACCGTCCGTGATGTGGATGGCGCCGCCGCTGATACCACTGACGGTTGTGCTGCTGCTGCTACCGCTTGCGCCCATCACGATCGGCGGCGCCGCGCTGAAGCCACCACTGGATGGCAGATTGGAGCCCGGCACCTTGTCGCCACCCGTGGTGGCTTGGCCTTGCTGGTTCGTCCCGACACCGCCCGCACCTGGGCTGCCGCTACCACCGCCAATCGGCATCATGCCGCCGCCACCGGTGCTGTAGCCGCCACCAATACCAACGCTGCTGGCGCTGTAGTCCGCGTGGTTGTGAATCTCGCTCGTCGTTAGCGTCGCGGTCGTCAGGCTGTTAGTACCGTCCTGGACAGCCTTGTCCGTAGAGGCCAGCACCGCACCTTTCAGATCGGTGTTGCCTTTCACGTTGACCTGGAAGCCGCCATCCCCGGCCTTGATGCCGGATTGTTCCTTCACGCTGGCGTAATCGCTGTCGATCTTCTGCTGGCTGGCGCTCACACTGCCCGAGGCGCCCATGCCCACCGTTACGCTACCGCCGATCGACTGATCCTTGCTATGGAAGGTACTCGTATCCTGGAGGCTTGCCATGTTCAGGTTGCCGCCCACATCCGCCACCACTTGCTTACCAAAGGCAACCGCGCCCTTGATATTGGTGTCGCCGCCGGATTCCAACGTGAGCTGGTTGCCAGCGTTGACGTGCGTATTGGTCCACGTCACATCGTGGCCGTTGCCGTCGCCGCGCGATGCGCTGGCATTGGCCGTTATGCCAAAGGATGCACCGCTAGAACCGACGGACACAGCAACTCCGACACCACCGCTCATGCTGCTGCTGCCGCGCTGCATGTCGGTGGTGTTCTTGGCCGCCAGCAGGTTGATGTCTCCATCAGCCTTGAGCGACGCGTTATTGCCGGCCTGGATGTCGCTACCCTGCACCGTAAGCGTGGAGTCTTTTCCGTCGCCGGTTGCACGAATGCGCACGTCGCCGCCGGCCCGCACCGTGGAGCCCGCAGCGGTTTCCGCATCCTGCGTCTGCGTGCTTTGGCTCTTGGAACCGCCCACCGTGACCGAGACGCTAAGGCCGCCAGCCGCCTTTGGATCGGCCTTTACGGCATCCATTGCATTCTTTCCCGCAAGGGCAGTGGCGCCGCCGGCCAGCAGTTTAAGGCGCGCGTCCGACGTCTGGCTTGCCGCGCTGCCCATCTGCGAAGCAGTCTGCAGCGCGGCAATCAAAGGAGCCGTCACGGCGACAGTCAAGCCAGACTGCTCAAACTTAGTCTCCTGGCTGCTGTGGCTGGTTTCCCGCGCCTCGGTGATGTCGACCTTCTTGGCCTGGATGTCGACATCGCCCTGCACGGCAATCACGTTGCTGCCGGTCTGCTGGTAGTGATTGCCAGCGGTGAGCGACACATTGCCATTGGTCGAGCCGACCGTGGACGCAACAGCGGTGGTCTGGGTGTTGCGATCATCTTCGCTTTGCTTGCGTGAGCCGATCGTGAAGCCGATGCCTCCCGAGCCCATAAGGCCGCTGGTCTTCTCTTCGCGGAAATGCGATTCGCTCGACGACGCCGTGGCGGCCGTAATATTGATGTCGCGCTTGGCTACCAACGTAGCATCGTTCGTCGCGGCGATACTGCTGCCGTTGACGTTGATGTCCCGGCCGGCCGACACAGCAAGGCTATCCGCCGAAACCGTCGAGCCGACTACGTCAGTGCGCTTGGTTGAGTCGATAGTCTTCGTCGAGGTGGACGACAGAAATCCGGAGTGTTTATCTTCTGACCAACGATCGCTCGTGTGCTGCGTATTCACCGCGCCGACTGTCACATCGCCTGTGGCGACTAGCTTTGCGGTGCCCTTATCAGTGGAGAGAGAAGAGCCAAGCACGGACACGTTGCCCGGTCCCTGGCTAGCGACCGTGGCGAGGCCATCGGCTTGCAGGACCTGATTGACGGACTGGGTCTGCCCCGCCCCGAGCGTCGCATTGTTGCCCGCCTGGATCGTGCTGCCGCTGGCCTTTTCGTCGTAGGACGACTGCTTGTACTGTGCATCGCCACCCAGCGACCCTTCGCTGTGCGTGTGCGTATTGATCGCTGCCGTCGCAGTCACATTGCCCGCCGCAGCCACCGTGGCGTTGTTACCGGCCTGGATGATCGACGAGGTGAGCGTCGCATCGCGCCCAGCCACCGCCACAACGTTCTGGCCCGCAGCTACGATGCTGCCCACGTTGGTCGTGGTCTGATCATGCGAATAGCTCAGCCCGCCGCGCGAAACCGCGTCCTGAGTCGTGCCGATTTGAACCGTGCCCAGCGTCAGATCGCGGCCTGCCACCAGGGATGCCGTGTTGCCCGCGCCTACGCTGCCGCCCAGCATGGTGATATCGCGGCCAGCCAATACGGTCGCATTGTTGGTGGCAGAGATCGTGCCGACCGAGCCGACACCGGTGGCGCCAGCGGTGTAGTTGTTCGGCCCGACCGTGTTCAGGTTCGAGATAAGCTGCGACGAATTGATGACATCACGACCGGCCACCACGCCCACATCTTGACCGGTGATGGTGCCGCCCAGGTTGTGCACATCTTGCACCGCCTGCACCAGAGTCTGACTACCATTTCCACCGAGCACGCCCTGGTTAAGGATGTTGTTGCCCAGGACTTGCGTCGCCACATCGCCCACGATGCGCCCGCTGCTGTTCACGTCGCCCGAGGCGTTCAATTGGACGGTATTGCCGGCCACCAATGCCCCAGTGGAAGCCAGATCGACCGTGTGGGCCTGCGCCAAGTAGAGCTTGGGCACCAGCACCGACTGGTGCGAGCCATCCGGCAGGGTCACATCCTGCGACACCAGCCACACCATATCGGTGGTCAATTGCGCCATCTGCGCGTCCGACAAACCGATGCCCGGCGTCAGGCTGAACGCCTTGGCATATTTCACACCCGAGTCCATGAGGGTGCGGTACTCGTCCAACTGGTCGGTTTGGCCCGCGAGGAAGACGCGGCCGGTCAACTGCGTGATCTGGTCACGTACAAGCTTTTCTTCGTAGAAACCGTCACCCAGGCGCTTTTCCGTGGTCTGCGGGTTCAGGTTCAGCGCGCTCAGCATGTAGTCGCTGGAGATGAACTTGGTGTATTGCGTGAAGCGCGGATCGGTCGCCACCAAGTATGTCGCGCTGGGCGCGGGCTGCACGTGGAAGAGCCCATTGAGGGGCAGCGTCAGGTTCGGAATGCCGCCATTGGCGGTGCCCAGCGTCTGGTAGGCGTGCGTGCTGCCCGTCGTTGCGCCAACGGCGCTGGTGGCCGTGCCGCTTACCGCAGCCGCGCTCGCGGCTCCCTTGCCGGCGCTGCCGACCGCACCGGCGGAATTGCCTGTGACCGTGCCGGCATTGGCAGCGCCGTTGCCAGCACTGGCCACCATGTCGGCAGCGCCGCCTGTCACGGTGCCAGTATTGGCGATGCCGCTGCCTGCACTGCCCACTGTGCTACCGGCGCTCCCCGCGACTGTACCGGCACCGGCAACCCCATTGCCTGCACTGCCGACCGTCGCGCCGCTCGCGCCACCTCCGGTCAGTCCGCTGCCCGTCACCGTTTGGCCCAGGCGGTCGACGGTGCTCACGTTGATGGTCTGTGCCGTGGTCTGGACGGCCTGGTTTGATGTGGCGATTGCAGGCAGCGCCGCGACCGTGGTGGATGCCACAGGCGTGGTTGGGTAGGGCACCACCTGGGTGTCCGAGCCGCCCCAAGTTTTCGCGTGCCAGAAGAAGGTCGAGGTCTCGGTCGTGCTCACGCTTTGTTGCAGCACCGTGCCCTGGTCCGTGACCGTGCCTCCTACGGCCGAGCGAATCAGGTTGCCGCCTGCGGCCATGGTGGATGACCCATTGAGAATCGAGCCACCGTTAGCGTTGACGCGTATCGCGCCTGCGGCGCGAATTCTTGCGGGATCGCTGGCCGAGATGAGTTGGTCAGTCGTCGTCGTAGTCGTCGTGGTGCGCGAGAGTTCGTGGTAATCGCGGCTGTCGATACCCAGGTCGTAACGCACTCGGACCTGATCCGGTTGAATGTTCTTGGTCGGGTCCCAGTCTGGCCGGAAGGTGATCGTGTAGGTGCTTCCGTTGTCCTGAATCGACTGATACCACTGTGCGGCGTTGGCGGTGATATTGCGCGAGAGTTGAGGGACGTTCTGCCGGCACTCGATGTCCTCTCTACCACACTGCCGAAGTGCGTCCGGATCCGGATAGCTCTCGGTAGCCGGCTTCGTTAAGGTCAGGCTCTTGGCTGTGGTGTCAAGGTTGGTGACAGTGGATTTGTCAACGGTGGCCGTGATCGGTAGCGTGTTGAAACCCGTCCAATCAACGACGCCATTCCGATACCACGTTGAGAGTGTCTGCGTGACGCTTTGCGGCGTGCCTGGCGCCGTTACTATGCTCGTGCGTGTGTTGTTGACCGCGCGAGCGGCGATGTCGATGTCGCCGCCCGCGTCGATGGTGGCTGAACGGTTGGTAAGTGTGCCGATTTGGTTGGTCAGAAGGCCGGTGGCCGGGTCGCGCGCGCCATCGCGGGCGATCTGCATGTTGCCGAAGCTGTACAACGTGGCGCCATCCAGGTTCGACACGGAATTGGTCGCGTAGACGTTCAACTGCTGCACCGCCGCCATCACCGCCGCCGCGCCCGAATTGGTAATGTCGGCTGCTTGGACCTGCACGTGGTTGCCGATCACCGTACCGGTGTTGGCGAGCGTCGCGCTCTGGGTCTGCACGCCGTTGCCCTCGATGCGGCCGGCATTGCTGATGGCGTTGCTCGCCGTGACGGACGTGTTCGCGCCGGTGATGTCGCCGGTGGCGGTATTCACCACGTTGGCGCCGCTGGCCGTGGTGTTGCCGGCGGCCCCCAGCGTGCCACTGTTCGTGAGCGTACCGGTGGCCGACACCAGCATGTCGCCATCGGCGCGCAGGTGGTTATTGGCGCCATTGGTGTAGTCGCCCGCCACCTTCAAGGTCAGATTACGGCCGGCGGTCATTTCGCCGTCACCTGACACGGCACCCTGCACGCCAACGTCGTGGTTCGCGCGCACGTTGCCGCCCGTGTTCGTCATCGACGCGACGGCCAGGCTCAGATCCTTGCCGCCCTGCATGGAACCGTTGTTGTTGGTGAGCGTCGCGCCCGTCTGGTTCAGGGTCAGGCCCTGGCCGCCGTATATCAGGCCGCCCTGGTTGTTGATCTGGGCCGTGGTGTTGAGCGTGAGCGCACCGCTGGCCACCAGCTTGGCGTTGGCCGTGTTGGTAAGCGTCTGGGAATTGAGTGTCACATCCCCAGTGCCTCCCATCGAACCACCGGCGTTGTTGATGCTGTTGGTGGCATTGATCGCAGTGGCGCCGTCCCCGGCGTTGACCAGGCGGCCGGCGGCGTTGTCCACGCGCGCGCCGGACACCGTCATGGTGCCGTGCGGGCCATTGGCCGTGATTTGGCCGCCCGCGTTACCGATTGCCCCGGATGCGGTGGCCGACAGATTGCCCTGGGTCTGCGCGGAGCCGGCCGTGTTGTCGAGTTGGCCGCCGCTGGCCAGCGTCAGGCTTGACTGGCCGTAGAGCGTCCCTTGCTTGTTTGTCAGGTCGCCCGTGGTGGAGACGGAGGCCGCGCCCAGCGCCGCCGCGCTGCCGTTCGTGTTGTCCAGCGTCGCGGATTGGGTGGTCAACGCACCGTTGGTCTGGATTTGGCCGTGGTTGGTGTTGGTCAGCGCCGCTTGCGCCGAGACTGACAGCGTGCCGGTGCCGGCGTGCTGCACCTTGCCGCCGTCGTTGTGTACGTTCCGGCCGGACAGGGTGAGGTTGTCAGCATTCACGGCAATCGTGCCGCCGGTATTGTCCAGCGAGCCGCCCGCCTTGAGCGTCGTATCCGTCCGATCGTACTGGGCAAGGATGCCGCCCCGGTTGACGAGATCGCCCGTGGTCACGATGCCGAGCTGGTTGCCCTCGATATGGCCAGAAGAGTTATCCAGCGAAGCAGCCGACAGGGAGGTGGCGTTGCCCGACAGCAAGCCGTTCTGGTTCGTTAGGGCATCTCCCACGTTGGCCGTCAACGCGCCACCAGCGCGCGCGCTACCGCTGCTGTTATCAAACGATTGCGTAGTCAGCGTTTCATTGCCTTTGGCGGTCAGCGTACCGTGGTTCTGCAAAGTCCCTGCGGACACGGCCAGATCGCCGTTGCCGCCGATGACGCCACGGCCCGCCGTACTGGCCGGGTTGGCGTTGAGCAGCGCTTGCTGCACAGCCACCGTGGTGGCGCCGTCGCCGACGTTCACCACGCGGCCCGAGGTATTGTCCAGCGAGTTCGCCGAAACGGACAGCGAACCATGGGCGCTGCTGGCTTCGATGTTGCCGCCGACATTGGTCAAGGCCCCGCCGGCTTGCACTTGCGAATTGCCGCCCGCGTGCAGGGTTCCATTGGTGTTGTTCAGCGCCACCGTGGTGAAAACGGTCTCGGTTCCCTGTGCGGCGATGAGACCGCTGGTGTTGTCGATCGACTGCGCATGTGTCGACAGCGCGCCATTGGTCTGCACCTGGCCGCCGACATTGGAGAGCGCGCCATTGCTGTCCATCGTAAGGGTGCCAGCGCCCGCGTGCTGCAGCTTGCCGCCGTCATTGGTGATCGCGTTGGCGTTGATCGACAGGTTGTGCGCGTTGGCGGCAATCGAGCCATTAATGTTATCCAGCGTCCCGCCCACCTTCAGATCCGTGTCGGTCTGGCTGTACTGGGCAAGTGTGCCGCCCCGGTTGACGAGGTCGCCGGTGGTGGACAAGCTCAATTGGTTGCCTTCGAGCTTGCCGGCAGTGTTGTCGAGCGTCGCCGCATTGATGGTTGTCGTACCGGACGACAGCGAGCCCTGGTGATTGACGAGCGCCCCGGCGACATTGGCGGTCAGCGCACCGTTCGCCGCTGCGCTGCCATTGCTGTTGTCGAACGATTGCGTAGTCAGCGTTTCGTTGCCCTTGGCGGTCAGCGCGCCATGGTTCTGCAAGGACCCGGCCGTCACGTCGAGATCGCCGTTGCCGCCGATGAAGCCACGGCCGGCGGTGTTGTTGGAGCTAGCGTTGACCAGCGCTTGCTGCACCGCCACTGTGGTGGTTCCATCGCCCACGTTCACCACACGGCCGCTGGTGTTATCGAGCGAGGCAGCGGATACCGACAAGGTGCCGTGCGCTGCATCCGCTTCGATGTTGCCTCCGACGTTCGTCAATGCGCCACCAGCCCGCACTCGGGAGCTGCCGCCCGCGTGCAAAGTGCCGTTCGTGTTATTCAGCGCCCCTGTGCTAGAGACGGTTTCCGCACCGTGCGCGGCGATGAGGCCACTGGTGTTGTCGAGGGCGGCGCTCTGTATCGACAGCGCGCCGTTGGTCTGTACTTGGCCACCAACATTGGAGAACGCCGCGTTGCTCGCTACGGTGATGGCACCAGTGCCTGCGTGTTGCAACTTGCCGCTGTCGTTGGTGATCGCGTTGGCGCTGACGGCGAGATTCTGAGCGTTTGCAGCGATCGTTCCGTTCGTGTTGTCGAGCGTCCCGCCAACCTTGAGCGTGGTGTCGACCTGGCTGTACTGGTTGATCGACCCGCCACGGTTCACCAGATTGCCGGTGGTCGTAAGCGCAAGTTGATTGCCTTCGATCTTGCCGGCGGTGTTGTCAGTCGCACCCGCCGTCAACGTGGTGCTGTTTGCGGACAGCGTGCCACTGGCGTTATTGAGGGCGCCGGCAATCGTCGCTGTGAGGGTACCACTCGCCAACGTGCTGCCGTTGCTGTTATCGAACGATTGCGCCGTCAGCACCTGATCACCCTTGGCGCTCAGCGTACCGTGATTCTGGAGGGCGCCGGCCGTAACGCCCAACGCACCGTTGCTACCGATCAGGCCCTGCCCGGAGGCATTCGTCGGATTGGCGTTCAGGAGCGTTTGCTGTACGGAAATCGCGGCAGCACCATCGCCGACATTCACGATACGGCCTGAGGTGTTATCCAGCGTACGTGCGGAGACCGACAAGGTGCTGTGCACGCCGTTGGCTTCAATATCGCCGCCGACATTTGTCAACGCATCGCCGGCCTCCACCTTGAGCGCGTCGCCCGAGCGCATCGTCCCATTGGTGTTGTTCAGCGCTCCTTGCGTCGTGACTGTCTGGGCGCCTTGTGCGGCAAGGAGACCGCTACTGTTGTCTAACGAAGCGGCCGCCGCCGACAAGATGCCGTTCGTCTGCACCTGACCCGCGACATTACTCAGGGTGCCTTGGCTGTCCAGCGTGAAGGTGCCTGTACCGGCATGCAAGAGCTTGCCGCCGTCATTGGTCATCGCCTGGGCGCTCACCGACAGGTTCAGCGCGTTGGCGGCAATCAATCCGTTGGTACTGTCGAGCGTTCCGCCGACCTTGATATTCGTGTCAGCTTGGCTGTACTGGTTGATCGACCCGCCTCGGTTCACCAGATTGCCGGTGGTCGTCAGCGCAAGTTGATTACCTTCAATCTTGCCCGTCGTGTTGTCGACCGAAGCTGCGGTCAGCGTCGTGCTGTTTGCTGAGAGCGTACCTTGGTTGTTGTTGACGATACCGGCAATCGTTGCCGAGAGTGCGCCACTGGCCAGTGCCGTGCCGTTGCTGTTGTCGAACGATTGTGCGTTCAGCGTCTGGTCACCCTTGGCGCTGAGCGTGCCGTGATTTTGCAGGGCTCCTGCCGTGATATTGAGGGCGCCGTTCCCACCAATCAGGCCTTGCCCTGGGACGTTCGTCGGATTGGCGTTGAGCAAGGTCTGCTGCACCGCCACTGTGGTCACACCATCCCCGACGTTCACCACGCGGCCGGAGGTGTTGTCCAGCGACGCCGACGATACGGACAACGTGCTGTGCGCACTGTTGGCCTCGACATTGCCCCCGACATTCGTGAGCGCCCCACCGGCTTGCACCTTGAGCGAATCACCCGCATGCACCGTACCGTTCGTGTTGTTCAATGCCCCTGCAACGGTCAATGTCTGTGCGCCTTGCGCGATCACCGATCCACTGGTGTTGTCCACCGAGCCCGCCTTAGCCGACAACGTGCCATTGGTGCGCACCTGGCCGCCTACGTTGGACAGCGCACCGGTGGTGGTCACTGAGAACGCGCCCGAGCCAGCGTGCTGCAACTTGCCGCCATCATTGGTCAGCGCCTGCGCGTTGACCGTCAGGTTCTGCGCATTGGCTGCAATCGTGCCGCCCGTGTTGTCCAAGGCCCCGCCGACCTGCAGCGTGGTGTCGGCCTGGCTGACCTGGTTGATCGCACCGTTTCGGTTGCTGAGGTTGCCCGTCGTGGTGAGGCCGAGCTGGTTGCCTTCGATCGTTCCTGCCGAGTTGTCGATCGACCCTGCGGACACGTTGGTCGTATCGGCCGACAGCGTGCCATGCTGGTTGTTCACGGCGCCTGTCACATTGGCTGCGAGTGTGCGGCCGGCCTTCACGCTGCCGTTGCTGTTGTCGAGCGTAGCAGCGTTGAGCGCGGCATCGGTTGCCGCGCTGATCTGACCACGGTTCGTCAGCGTTTGCGCGGTGATGGTGGCTGCGCCGTTGCCGCCAATCACGCCGCCCTGCGCGCCATCGGCCGTTGTGCCGGCCGCATTGGTAATCGACGTGGCGGCATTGACCGTGAGGCCATCTGCGTTGAGAGAAACGAGACGGCCAGCGGTGTTGTCAATCGTGGAACCGGAAACCGCAAGTGCGCCTGCGGCTTGAACCGTACCCTGGGTGTTGTTTACCGCACCGGTGGACTGCACGCCCAGGGCGGCCTGGCTGACGATCTGCCCACCGGCATTGGACACGCTGCCGGCTGTGACCTGCACGGGGCCATTGCCGCTCAAGCGGCCGGCATCGTTGACGAAGGCCCCTGCTGCGTTGGCATTCACAGCGCCACCCGCATGGGTCGATGCGCCGGTCAGATCGACATTGCCGGAAGAATTGAGCGCCAGATTGCCGTTCACCGAGGTCTGGCTGCGTGCCAAGCTCACGCCTGCGCCTTGGAATGTCGCATTACCGCCGGCCGCATTGGTGCCTGTGGCAGACAGAGCGCCAGTTGTGGTGACCTTCAAGTCAGCGGCTTGCGCGACAGCGCCGCTTTGCGCAACGCCGGCGCCCAGGCTGCCGGTGGAGTTCACGGCGCCCGCGTCGACGGACAGGCCTTGCTGCGAGGCGAGCGCACCGGCGTTGGTCAACGTTCCATCGGTGGACAGCGAGACAGGGCCGCTACCGTAGGTCGCACCCGAGTTCGTCACATCGCCGCGCGCGCTGGCGTTGAGGTTGCCTGTGGCACTGGTCGTGCCCGCCAGAATCAACTGGCCCCCAGACGTGAGCGTCAAATCGCCGGCCTGCGCGGCCGTCACACCCTTTAGGGACACGCCGACGCCATTCTCAGTCGACGCGAGCAGAATCTTGTTCGCGTACATACCGCCCAGCGCGCTGACATCGATGCCGACGGACGGTGCGCCGCCATCGCCGGCGATGGGTGTGGCGGCCAGCGTATTGCGGTCGACCTGGTTGGCGCCCGCAATCACATTCAATTGGTTTGCATAGACCGCCGCATTGGCCTGTACGGCGCGGGCGATCAAGTCCACCTGGTCGACATTGGCCGCGTTCAGGCCCCCGCCCTGGATGGTGATTTGTCCGCCCGTGACGCGATATGCGTCCAGGCTGCCGCTGCCCCCGAAAACGGGAATCCCAGTGGTTAGGGTGGCCCGGCTCGTGTTAATAAAGCCGCCCCCGCTTACCGTGATGCCATTCGGGTTGGCGATGACCACCTCCGCGCGCTGCCCGGCCACCTCGGTGTAGCCCTGGATGGTCGTCGGCGACGTGCTGGTGACCTGATTGACGATGATGCGAGCGCTGCCGCCAGGCAACAGGTTCGGGTTACCGTTGATATAGCCCGCCTGCTGGGTCTGCGTAATGGTCGAACTGTTGTTGAGGATGTTCCCGGCCGCAGGTACGTTGAACTGCGAGTACGTATTGAGCGAGACCCCGCTTCCGTTCGGGCGGGCGATGTTCACCTGCTGCAAACCGTTTGCCGTCTGCACAACTTGTGCGCCCGAGCCTGGAGCGGCCACCACCTGCGCATGCACGGCCGCAGGCACACCCAACGCGCACCAGGCCCCAAAGACCACTGGCAGCACAGTAAAGCGAGCCACCGAAACGGCCACACCAACTGCGCCCTGAGCACATGCGCCCGCGTTGCGCCCCTTACCGGTACTCGAGGCCGTTTCCTCCACGGCAACCAGCATGCCCCGAACGGCGTTGAATACAGTCCGATAACACTTTGCGTTCATGATGTTTCTCTACTGGCAATGGAGACGGCAAGTGCCTGCTGGCGACCGGGCGCGATCGCAAACAGGCGAGGAAAGGCGACGACAGGCAGGCCGCTCGCACCGGAGCGGCAAGATCGTTTCACTTCAGGGAAGAGGCAGGTCAGCGTATGCGCCGACGAAAGACACGCCGAGCGGATGTCCAGCGCCTTGAAGACACACAGCGGCGCGCCTGAGATGTCGTCTCATGCGAAAGCACTCCCTGCCCCGTCTGAAATGGAACAACCCCGACGGCCTCACTCGACTGACGGAGGGAGTGCCTTTTGCTGTTTGCGCGGATGATAATCGAAAGGACCGCCTCGAAGATTAACAACCGTGAACTCGATGCAAATGCGCGACGTTCAAGGATATTTACATCTGAATTCGGCGATATTGAATTCAGATTAATTGAGACTTGGCAGCGCGATTTCGGCAATGGCATTGGTGAAGACGTCATCCGAGCGCGGGGAATTCGCGCTTGGACCACCTCGGGCCGGCCGCCCTTACCAATTCCGTACGCTCCCACCCCGCGACTTGGGGATGGCGGCGGGGTTGCCTGCCGCCTACTGTCGTCGTGCGCGCTCTGCGCGACCACAGGGAGGGATGCATGAAGCGAGTGATTGCACTGCTGACCATACTGACCGCCGCATGGGCGCATGCTAGCGACAGCGTAAAGCCGGTGAGCCCGGGCACGAAGTCAGGGACATCAACCTCGGGAAACAAGTCCGGTGGTGGCGCCGATTCCGGGGGGCGCACATCTGGTGGCGGCACAGACGGCGGTGGCAAAGCGCATGACCCCGCCACGCGGGTGGACATCTCCGGAAATCGCCCGGAACGTCCTGGCGGCTACAACAGCAAAGGTGAAAGCCTCGAGCGGCCAAAGGACAACGCTGGCCCCATCCGATCGGGCGGAGGCGGCGGCCCTGCGCTTGGGCCTAAGCCTAAGGAAACCAAGGACGGAAGCTGACAGCCGAACGCATCCGCCCCGCCGCTCGTCACTGATACTCCATCAGCACCGACATGGCGCCATTCACAGTGCCGGGCGTGACGTTGGCTTCGGTCTGAACGTATGACACCCGCATCGGGATCGAGAACGAACCGCCGGTTTCGCTGTTGTAATAAGCGATTCTGGTCGGCGTATCGAATACAACAGCCGCCCCTGCACTGTCAGTTACCCTGATCCTCACGCCTTTGGCGGTCGATTGGGCGGAAAGCGGCAATACTCCCGCTGACATCTCAACGTTGTCGCCCATCGGTTTGAGCCTGTAGAAAATCCTGTTGTATCCCTTTGGGCAGTTGTTAATGCTGATCCGGAAGCTGCGCTCGGCAGCCGTTGTCCCAATGCCGGCCAAGGTTCTTGCCCGGGTGGGTTGCAGTTCCACGGTCTGACTTGGCACTGAGCAGGTTCCTTCGATTTTGGTCAGCCTCGTGCTAAGGCGGATGTAGTTATCGATCCTGCTGGATCCCGACGTTGTCTTTGTGAAAAACCAGAACTGAATTGGATCGGTGGTTGTTCCGTTGCCCAACTCTGGGGAACCGTCCCTCAGCAGTTGAATTTCGATCGGCGAAGAAAATTTTATGGACGGTTGATTTTCATCCAGCCTTGTCTGTGGTTCCCCATTGACGAGGACTTGCATCCGCAAGCCTTTGATTTCTGTGATGACGGTCGGTCCGTTTGATACCAAGCCCGGTACGTCACTCGAGGCGACATGAACATAGCTAATAGGACGGAAATTCACCAACCTGCATGTGCCCTCGTCACATAACGCTTGAGGCGTCAAATAGGCTCTCGCCACAACGGTATTAGCCGCAACATCCCGGGGCAGTGAGAGTGCGGTAGGGAAAGGGCGGAAGTCTGCGCCAAAAGCGGACGTGGCCGCAGTCAAGCCCAGCGTCGTTGCTACTGCCCGTTTCACCATGCGCATGGCTTTCAGACCCAGCCGGTGCATCTTCATTAGTCTCTCCTCCATATGCTCGGCAGTTTTGGAACCGCGTGCCTGGCGCATCGACCTATTGCACGGTCCTTCCACCGAAATTAGGTACACGTTTCAGTCGTTGGGGGATACCCAGGATGCGCCCGGTTATCGCAAACGCAGCGCTACGCAGGATGGTGCGATAACGGCTGGGCACATGGAGGTTGATTGTGTGTATCGAGGTTTGTTGGCGGTATCAGACCAATCCTAAGACCGTAAGCGCCGGGTGAAGAATCCGCGCGGTCTGGTTTGACGCTGTAGCAACCCAGACAGCCCGCAAACGGCAGGGATACTGCGAGGCATCTATGGGTCTCGTCAGGAAGAACGCCATGGCAACTATTCGAGTCTGCGCATGCTGCGGCCAATCCTTCATCCCACGCTCGCAAGTTCCGAATCAGACTTACTGCTCCATGCCGGCCTGCCAACGAGCGCGGCGACAGCGTTGGCAGCACGAGAAGATGGCGAACGATCCGGACTACCGCGAAAACCAAAAACGCAGTCAACGCGCTTGGCATGAGCGGCATCCGGACTACTGGCAGCAGTACCGGAACGCCGCAGCTAAAGGCGGGGAAACTAAGGACACGCACAAGAGGGGCCGAGACTCCTCGTATGCCGGCTCACTCCCGCCCAACTTCCCGGCTGGCCTCTACCGAATCGAGCCTGTTTTCCAACCGAGCGGCGCAACAATGGACGCGTGGATCGTACGAATGACGCCCGTGTATCTCGACCACTGATGCAAAAAGGACCTGTGCAAACATAGGACGTCATAGGCTCCGCATCTAACAACCGTTACCGTTTCTCCCATGTGAATCCTGGCCACTCCTGCGAGGCAGGAAATGGGCCTTCGAATCCACAGGCGCCCACGTCCGTTAGCTGGCATTGGCGGAAAAAACTCTACGCGGTTGGACGTATGGCCGAAACATTTTCGAGACCTCCCGACGAGCCGTTCCTGCTTCGTGGCGCCGAGTACGTTCGGATGTCGACAGAGCACCAGCAATATTCGACACAGAATCAGGCCGACAAGATTCGCGAGTACGCCCAGCGTCGCGGTATCCAGATTGTGCGGACCTATGCCGACGAGGGAAAGAGTGGCCTTCGTCTCGATGGCCGCCAAGCACTACAGCAACTCATCAAGGACGTGGAGTCGGGCACTGCAGACTTCCAAGTCATCCTGGTCTATGACGTCAGTCGGTGGGGCAGATTTCAGGACGCCGATGAAAGCGCCTATTACGAGTACATCTGCCGCCGTGCCGGCATACAGGTGGCCTACTGCGCGGAACAGTTTGAGAACGACGGTTCACCTGTCTCGACTATCGTCAAAGGCGTCAAGCGGGCCATGGCTGGCGAGTACAGCCGCGAGCTGTCTGCCAAGGTGTTCGCCGGCCAATGTCGGCTGATTGAACTGGGGTATCGACAGGGCGGGTCAGCGGGATACGGCCTGCGGCGCGTCCTGGTTGACCAGTTGGGTACCGTGCGAACTGAGCTTGCGCGCGGCCAGCAAAAGAGCCTGCAAACCGATCGCGTCATCCTGATGCCAGGGCCGGACGAAGAGACCGCAACGGTCAACCAAATATACCGATGGTTTATTGACGACAACTTACTGGAGTCGGAAATCGCCGGTCGTCTCAACGCCAGCGGGATTCGCACAGACCTCGGTCACGAATGGACACGCGCAACGGTGCGCCAAGTGCTGTCCAACGAAAAGTACATCGGCAACAACGTCTACAACCGGACGTCTTTCAAACTCAAGAAGCATCGGGTGGTCAACGGACCTGAAATGTGGATTCGGAGGGACGGGGCTTTCGAAGCCATCGTGTCACCCGAACTGTTCTATACAGCGCAAGGCATTCTGCGCGCCCGTGCACGACGATTCAGCGACGAAGAACTGTTGGACAAGTTGCGCAATCTCTATCGAACGCGGGGGTTTCTGTCGGGCTTGATCATCGACGAAACGGAAGGCATGCCTTCGGCCGCAGCCTATGCACACCGCTTCGGTAGTCTTGTACGAGCGTATCAAGCGGTCGGCTTTACGCCAGATCGTGATTACCACTACATCGAAATCAATCGCTTCTTGCGGCGTTTGCATCCGCAAATCATCGGGCATACGGAGCGGATGATTGCCGAACTAGGCGGCTCAGTAGAACGTGACTCGGCAACCGATCTGCTCACTGTCAATCGCGAGTTCAGTGTTTCGATCGTCTTATCCCGCTGTCAAATGCTGGAGACCGGCAGCCACCGGTGGAAGGTGCGCTTCGACGCTGGCCTTCTCCCCGACGTCACCGTAGCCGTGAGACTCGACACGACCAACGAAGGACCGCTGGACTACTACCTGTTGCCACGGTTGGACTTTGGTTTGCCACGCATCAGCTTGGCCGATCACAACAGATTCGAACTGGAGACCTATCGATTCGGCAACTTGGACTACCTCTATGGCATGGCCGAGCGCAGCCGCATCAGGAGGGCCGCATGACGAGGAAACACGCCAAGCCTGACCTGCGCATGATTCCGCTGGACACTATCGAAGTGCTTAACCCCCGGGACCGGAACGCACAGAAGTTCGAGGATATCGTCCGCAACATCCAGACCATCGGTTTAAAGAAGCCGATTACTGTCACCCCTCGCCCTGGGCAAGACGGCGCGGAGCACTACCTGTTGATCTGTGGTGAAGGACGCCTCAAGGCGTTCCGAGAGTTGGGGGAGAACTTTATCCCTGCGCTGGTGGTGGAGGCCACCGATGAAGACGCTTTCGTGATGAGCCTGGCCGAAAATATTGCCCGCCGGAAGGGCAACGCCTTGGAGCTATTGGCAGGTATTGGCCGACTGCAAGAGCAAGGCTATGACAAGAAAGCGATCGCTGAGAAAACCGGACTGACACTGGACTATGTACACGGCATCCTGCAACTCCTCAGCAGCGGTGAAGAGCGCCTACTTGTGGCGGTAGAGTCGGGGCGCATTCCGTTGACAGCAGCGCTTGTCATCTCGGGAGCCGGCAACAATGACCGTGCCGTACAAGTTGCGTTGCAGGAAGCCTATGAGACCGGCCAGTTGAGAGGTCACCAATTGCTGCACGCCCGCCGCGTTATCGAGCGGCGGCAGGCACTCGGAAAGACCTTGGCGCGCAGCGCGCCTCGCAAGCCGGCTGAGGTAACGACATCCAGTTTGGTGCGCAATTACCAGAAAGAAGTCGAACGTCAGAAACTGCTTGTCAGAAAGGCGGAGACAGCACAACAACGGCTGCTTTTCGTCGTTGAAGCCCTGCGGGAATTGATGCTCGATGAGAGCTTCACGGTGTTGCTCCGCGCCGAGCGTTTGGACACGCTCCCCAAATACCTCTCTGATCGAGTCTGGCCGGGGGGTCATACCTCATGACCGATCTGCTCGGGTTCATCCCTCGGCCACTGACGCTGCCGCTTGAGAACATTCTGCCGTCGCGCAAGACTCCCGAGGGCCTCCAGCAATCTGCGAAGTTCAAACAGATTCTGTCGTCCATTGAGGCGATCGGCATGATCGAGCCGTTGAGCGTGGGCAAACCCGACAAAGCCAGTGGACTGCACATCTTGCTTGATGGTCATATCCGACTCGCTGCGCTGAGGGAATTGGAGTTCGTGGATGCGCCTTGTCTGGTTGCCACCGATGACGAAGGCTATACGTACAACAACAGACTGAACCGGGTGAGCACGATTCAGGTGCACTTCATGATTCGGCGCGCGCTGGAGCGCGGTGTGCCTCGCGAAAAGCTGGCCAAGGCGCTGAACGTCGATGTTCGGCACATCATCATGCACGCGGCGCTGCTCAATGGCGTTTGCCCGGAAGCCGCAGAACTGCTGAAGGACTTTCACTTCTCACCCAACTTGGGCGCCGTGCTCCGCAAGCTGAAGCCCACTCGTCAGATCGAGTGCGTCGAACTGATGATCGCGGCGAACAACATCACGGTTTCGTATGCACAGGCGCTAGTTGCGGCCACGCCAAGCAATCTGCTGCTACATGAGAGCAAGCCGCGCAAGTTGGGCGGTGTCACCGCTGAGCAAATGGCAAAGATGGAGCGCGAGATGGGGAACCTGCAAGGCCAGCTCAAGTTGGTCGAGCAGTCCTACGGACAAGACGTCTTGAATCTGGTCCTCGCTAAGGGATACCTCACCAAATTGGTGGGTAACGAAGCGGTGTTTCGGTTTCTGTCCCAAAAGCACCCTGATGTTTTACGTGAATTTGAGACCTTGACACGGTCAGTGTCGCTGGAGGCCTGAACAGGGCGCTGAACCACTGCCTCTGTTGGCATTCCCGCCCGTCACGGGAATGCGTCAATCTGTTGTTATTGGCTGTAGCCACGCCGCTCTATGGCGGCTAGCACGTCCCACGATTGCGGATCGACATCGCGGCCTCCGAGCGACATCGATACGTACGCATCAATCGCATCCATAAAGCCCTTGATAAAAGCCGGCGGGAACGCGTGTGCGGAGAGGTGTTGAAGCTCTTCACGCAGCATGCCCGGGCGGCATTGGCCGTGGCTGCGCATGGCGGTTCGCGTGCGCTTGAGATACGCCTGCGCTGCGATGGCGCCGTTCAGGTAGGTGCGGTTTTTGGTGAGCCTACCTGTGTCGGATGACGTGGGCGCGTGCGTGGGTGGTTCGGGTGGAGACGGATAGGACGCGGGGCGGTGCCCGCTGTGATTTGCAGTCATGACAGCCTCTTGGATTAAATAAGAGACCCGTCATTCGTCGCCAGACGAGGTGGCGGGCCCGACGGCGAGGCTGGCGAACCGGCTCCAAGAAAACCGGCAGACCCGAAGGTCTCCCCACCCGGCCCGCCATAAAACGCGCGAGCAAGTGCTCGGGGCTGACCGTGCATGACATCAGCCCCTCTTGGAAAAACCACGGATCGCCAGACCCGGCTGCCGTTGGAGCAGCAGCGCGAGCAATTATAGCGACCGGGGAGGCGGGGAAAGTTGGATTATTGATTCGCGCGCAGTGGCGGTCAGAAGGTCACGCTCCACTCTCTGACAGTGAAGCGCCAGGGTAAAACACTGGAGCTTCACCCTCAGACACTGGAGCGTCAGTGTTAAACACTGGAGCTTCACCCTCGGACACTGAAGCGTCAGTGTTAAACACTGGAGCTTCACCCTCGGACACTGAAGCGTCAGTGTTAAACACTGGAGCTTCACCCTCAGACGCTGGAGCGTCAGTGTTTAACACTGGAGCTTCACTCTCAGACACTGGAGCGTCAGTGTCAAACACTGGAGCTTCACCCTCAGACACTGGAGCGTCAGTGTTAAACACTGGAGCTTCACTCTCCAACACTCAAAGTGCGAGGGCTAAGTCTCTCGCTCAAAGCACGAACGCCGACGCGGTGAAACGGTGCGCGCCGTGTAATGCGCGACCCCTTTCCGTCAAAAATTGTGCGTGGCATTGAGATACGCAGCAACGTTGCCCAACATCTCCGTGTCGTGCCGACCGGCATGACACTGATAGCTGCTTTAGAAGGATTTCAATGTCTCAAAACCTGATTTCGTTTCAACTCAGCGCCACCGACGTAACCGCCATTGATGGCGCCCTGAAGACCCTGGAAGAAAAGCTCGTCGGCCTGATTGGCCTGTCGACCGAACAACGCAGCAAGCTCATGAAGATGGGCCACAAGTCAGAAGCGTTCTGCCGCGAAGCCTTGGAACTGCTCAGCAACAACCCTGGCGTGCTGCCGGGCAACTTCAGCCTGCAGGAAATGCGCCGTGACCTAACGGGCTTTGACACCCTGCGCCCGCGCGTCGCCCGCATGGACAAGCTGCTGGAACGGATGCGTGATTCGCAGCTAGCAATGGGTAGCGATTTGATGTCGGCCGCGCTGGAGGGTTACACGTACTTGAAGGTTGCGGGCAAGGGCGAAGGACTGGAGGGGGCGCGTCGGGCGCTGTCGACTCGGTTTAGTCGGAGGCCGAGGAAGAAGGCGGAGGAGACTGCGCAGTGAGGTGATTGGTTGTTGATGGATTGAAGAGAGCCGCCCTTTGGGCGGTTCTCTGTTGATGGAGCGGCTAGCGTCGCCATCCGAGGCGAACCTTGTACGTTGCTCCAACCACGTACTCGCCGCCTGCACCAGGCTACGCCCCCTTGCACAAGGTGCCGGCAATCTAGTTGTGAACCACCAGAGCCCCCTTTCCCAAGGTTATAGGCAATGCGGTGGGGAATTCGCCCCCCTGATAAACTACGACACCCCGGCGTCCAGCCGGGTTTTGCACTCGCATAGCCAGACAGAAAAAATGACGCGTGAACGCTCGATACCCGTAATTGATTTATTCGCGGGGCCAGGAGGGCTTGGGGAGGGTTTCTCGTCGATCATCGGCCGAAACGGCAAACGACGATTCGAAGTCAAAGTCTCAATCGAGAAAGAAGAGATCGCACATCGAACTCTCTCGTTGCGTGCCCTCTTCCGTGCCCTTCCACCAAACGCGATCCCGGATTGCTACTACGACTATTTGCGCGGCAATATTTCCCGCCAAGAACTATTTGCGCACCCCACAATTTCGGATCAAGCGCGCGAAGCAGCCGGAGAGGCCCGTTGCGCAGAGCTAGGGGTGACGCCACACGCCGAGATTGACAGCTGGATCAAGGAAGCACTCGGCTCAGAAAGAGAGTGGGTGCTCATTGGCGGCCCGCCGTGCCAAGCGTACTCACTGGCAGGGCGCTCGCGGCTGAGGCCAAAAGACCCCGAGAAATTCGAGGCAGACAAACGACACTTCCTTTACACGGAATACCTACGCATCCTGCGCGAGTTCGGCCCGGCTGTGTTTGTCATGGAGAACGTCAAAGGGATGCTGACCTCTCAGCATGGCGGCTCGCCCATATTCGACCGCATCCTTGCCGACCTGCGTTCGCCGGGGAACGGCCATGAATACCTGATTCGTTCCTTTGTCACTCACGGAGACAACCTGGAACCAAATGACTACCTGATCAAGTCTGAAAACTATGGTCTTCCGCAGGCAAGACATCGTGTCATCCTTTTTGGCATCAGGAAGGACTTGGCATCCGCGGGTGCCAAGCTCCTTGCGCGAGAGGGCCGCTTTTCGCTTAAGCCGGCTCCGACACAGATCAGTGTGAATCAAGCACTTGCAGGACTGCCGGCGCTTCGAAGCCGCCTCTCGCGCGAAGAGGATAGCCATGATGCGTGGTTGTCCGCATTGGCAGAAACAATTGCGGGACTGAAAGGATGGCGCGTGCCTCACCGCACGAACATTGAGATGCGCATATCTCGAGCGGTTGAAGCGGCAAAACGTCATCGCGCTTTCGGGGGGCTGTTTCTATCTGGCTCGACCAGTGCAGAAAAGATGCCGGCACAGCTGCGTGATTGGGTACTTGACTCAAAACTCGGTGGCGTGATCCAGCACGAGACCCGCAAGCACATGCGCTCCGATCTTGCGCGATACATGTTTGCATCGTCTTTCGCCGACGTTTGTGGCTGGTCGCCGAGGCTCCCCGATTTCCCTGGCCGATTGCTACCCAAGCACGGCAATATGACCGCCGCAGAAGTGCCCTTTGTCGATCGTTTTCGCGTGCAGCTCGGGGGGCAACCGTCCACTACAGTGGTTTCGCATATCGCGAAGGACGGCCACTACTATATTCACCCAGATCCGTCACAGTGCCGCGCTCTCACGGTTCGAGAGGCAGCACGGCTCCAAACGTTTCCTGACAACTATTTCTTTGAAGGAAATCGGACCCAGCAGTACTGGCAAGTTGGCAATGCCGTCCCGCCCTATCTTGCGCGGCAAATCGCTGAGGTCGTGCTGGACTTTATCGATTCCACCCGGAATTGACTGTCTGCAGTCTTGGTCCCACCGTCATACAGTAGGACTGGCGTGCTTCACCCACGTGGCGAACTCCCTCGGGAGCAAATTAAGAAAGTTCGCCGGAGTGCAATCCTCCAAGTCATACGTCAATTCCAGTTGACGTGCGATGCTGGCAAGTCTTCGAGCTGAGCCGCCACTCTTTCCTCCTGCCCCTCTCCTAGGTTTCTGCAGGTCCTTGTCAAAGTACATCGCATACGCGGAAGCAATAATTGTCCGGTTAGCAAACAGATGCTGGTAAGCGCCCAGCTGCTCATTGATATCTGTTCGGGTTCCCTTGCCGCTGGTGAGTAACAGCACCTTTGCGTGCTCCCCGTGCGCTTTAACTGCTAGCCACGGCGTCCGCACAGCATGCCGGTAGTACCTGCGAAAGCTGAATCTCTCTTCCAGGACATAAACCGCGTCTTCAAGTGGCTTACGGATGCCCGCGCCATCCGGCTTGCACAACTGATCAAAATAGAAAAGAGCGAGCCAAGACCACAAACCATGGTTCCGAGAGATCAGACGATCCTCACAGTCAACAAAGACCTGGTCCATGTACCTACCGAGCTCATAGGCAGATGATGTTAACGCGCGAGCAGAATTGACCCACCTGGCGGGGTGATTTGCATCGAAATTTGACCCACGTGATTGAATGTTCTGCTCATTTTTTGAGCAGGGGATACGGAGGTGATCACGGTGGGCATGTTGGCCAAGATCAGGCGGATGTATTTCCGCGAGAAGGTGCCGTTGCGGGAAATTGCACGGCGAACGGGGTTGTCCCGGAACACGGTGCGGTCGTGGCTGCGAGAGCCAGAAGCGACGGAGCCGAAGTACCCGAAGCGGGTCAGTCCGAGCGTGGTGGACGAATGGGCGGGGCAGCTTGAGGAATGGCTGCGCACCGACAGCCATCGTCCGAAGCGTGAGCGCCGCACGGCGCGCTTCATGTTTGAAGCGATCCGGGCACAGGGCTACAGCGGAAGCTACACGCGGGTGAGCGAGTTCGCTCGGCGCTGGCGAGAGCAACAAGCCCAGGCTCCCCGACGCAAAGCGTTCGTGCCGCTGGCCTTCGAGCCAGGTGAAGCGTTCCAGTTCGACTGGAGCTGCGAGTATGTCTTCGTCGGCGGGCTGCGCCGACGTCTTGAAGTCGCCCATGTGAAGCTGAACGCCAGCCGCGCGTTCTGGCTGGTCGCCTATCCCACGCAAAGCCACGAGATGTTGTTCGACGCGCACGCCAAGGCGTTTGCCGCGTTTGGCGGTGTGCCACGCCGAGGCATCTACGACAACATGAAGACGGCGGTGGACAAGGTTGGCCGTGGCAAGGAGCGCACGGTCAACGCCCGCTTCGAGGCGATGTGCGGCCACTACCTGTTCGAGCCGGAGTTCTGCAACCGGGCCTCGGGCTGGGAGAAAGGCATCGTCGAGAAGAACGTGCAGGACCGGCGCAGGCAGATCTGGCACGAAGCGGCCCAACGGCGCTGGGCTTCCCTGGCGGCGTTGAACGACTGGGTGGCCGACCAGTGTCGGCAGGCATGGCGGGCACCACATCCGCAGTGGCCCGAGTTGATGGTCGAGGATGTGCTGCAGGACGAACGCCCCCGGCTGATGCCGAACCCGCGCCCGTTCGACGGCTACGTCGAGCAGTTCCTGCGGGTGTCCTCGACGGGACTGATCCACTTCCAGCGCAACCGCTACAGCGTGCCGACCGAGTTCGTGAACCAGCTCGTGAGCGTGCGGTGCTATCCGGCGCTGCTGAGCGTCGTTGCCGACGGTCGCGAGATAGCTCGTCACGAACGCAGCTTCGAGCGGTACCTGACGTTCTACGACTGGCAGCACTACATCACGCTGGTCGAGCGCAAGCCAGGCGCGCTTCGCAACGGTGCGCCGTTTGCCACGATGCCGCAGCCTCTCCAGGAGCTTCAGGGGCATCTACTCAAGCACGCCGGTGGCGACCGTGTGATGACGCAGGTGCTGTCCGCCGTTCGCGAACACGGCCTGGATGCCGTGCTGGTGGCGGTGCAAGCCGCGCTCGACTCAGGGCGGCCCAGCAGTGATCACGTGCTCAACGTGCTGAGCCGGCTGAAAGCGCCGGCGCAGCACCGGATCGTGGCCGCCACCACGCTCAGCCTGACCGAAGAACCTGTCGCGGATGTGAACCGCTATGAACGTCTGCGCGCACCGGAGAACCAGCATGTCCAATGAGATCGTTGCCCGCCTCAAGGCACTCAAGCTGCACGGCATGGCCAGCGGCTGGACTGAACTGTACGCGCAGTCCCGACATACCGAGTTCGATCCCGAGCGCTTCATGGAGCAATTGCTGATGGCCGAAGGTGCTGAACGCGAGGTTCGCTCGATTGCCTACCAGATGGCCGTCGCCCGGTTCCCGGCGCACCGCGACCTGAAGGGCTTCGACTTCGCGCAGGCCCGTGTCGACGAAGGGCTGATCCGGGATCTGTACCAGATGAAGTTCCTCGACAGCGCACACAACGTCGTGCTCATCGGCGGGCCGGGCACCGGCAAGACGCATCTGGCAACCGCCATCGGCATCGAGGCCATCCAGCGTCACGGCAGGCGCGTGCGCTACTTCTCGACGGTCGAACTGGCCAACACACTGGAGTTGGAAAAAGCTGCCGGCAAGCACGGACAGCTCGCGCACCGGCTTATGCATGTCGATCTGGTGATCCTCGACGAACTGGGCTACCTTCCGTTCAGCCAGACCGCCGGCGCGCTACTGTTCCACCTGCTCTCGAAGCTGTACGAACGCACCAGCGTGGTGATCACGACCAACCTGAGCTTCGGGGAGTGGGCCAGCGTGTTCGGCGATGCCAAGATGACCACGGCGCTGCTCGACCGCCTCACGCATCACTGCCACATCGTTGAAACCGGCAACGAGTCGTGGCGCTTCAAGACCAGCTCGGCGAAGGCTAGGCCAGCCCGTCGAAAGGGCTCAAGGGAGGCAGAAAACGAAGAGTTATCCACACCGCAGTAACGCTTTACGCCGTCTCGGGGTGGGTCAAATTTAGATGAAAACCGTGGGTCAAATTTAGCTGCGCGCCAACAAGATGAGAACGCCCGCTGCTCCAACGTGACTGGTTGCGCAAATCGGTCGGAGTATCTACCGTCGTTCAACAGATATGACGGCGGACTGGCTGATGGACTGGTACGCAGCACCGCCAAGTACTCTCGAAATTTAGCTAGACCTTCTTCATTGAGAACGCGCACAAGAGACATGCCTAATCCCCCAATATTCTCTGCATCACGCCGCGCTCTGCAGCGCAGCGATCACGCTCGACGCAAACCGATTTTTTTCGGCAAAGGCTGCAGCGATATCATCGGCGAGCGAGTCCACTGCGTCCGCATCCATACTTTCTTCCGATACGTCCCTGCCGAGCTGTGCTGAAAACCATGTGAGCCAGTCCCCTACCCACTCGTCCTCATCGTCGAAGTCATCGTTCTCGCGTAGAACCTCGCGAGCAAGCCGCCTCACCACCTCAGGATAAATGGCCCCCTGAAGAAATGCATCGCGCTTCAACCTTTCGATCAGGTCCGGAACGCGACTGTTCACAACCAGCGAAGGGCCCGCATCCTTATCAATCTCAAGCTGCCAAATTTCTTCCGCTAGGTCAGCAGTCCGCACCGGCAACAGTGGCCGCCTGTCGTCGCCATCCGAATCGTCCTCCGGACGGATCCCATTCGCGGATGCGAGTATCCGACCAACCTCACCCGCCTCGTCCACCACCTTGACTCGGAACAGGACGGTGGCTCCAGCGTCAATATCGGTAAGGAGGCACGTCTCAGGAGGTGTTACAGCTCGAACCGTCCCAAACGCAAAGCGCATCGATGAGCTCTTTACATATGGCTCAACATAGACCTTCGCGTCGGGGTCTAGCCTCATGTCCGCTGGAAGTTGTATGTCCGCTGTAAACGACGGAGGTTGTCCCATACCTCGTTCGGTTATTCGAATTCGGACATGCTCTCGGAGTATTCGCTTACGACCTGTTGAATTGATTCGAAAGCCCATTATTGCCTCGATGCGTCGACGATGAGATCTCGTTTCCCATCAAAACCTGTTACAGAGACCTCAAATTCAGGACTGTTAGCCGTGACAACCAAAATGTTGGGAGTCTGAGCATTCACGGTCGCGTCCTTGCTCACGACCTGTAGCTCGTTCTTCGAGAAGTCAAAATCAAGTGGGTCGTGCTTCGAGAAAGCATTCCCGCGAAGCACGTCATAGGCCGCTCGTATCCGAATCACCAACGGTAGTTCGTCTGGATGCAGCGATCTATCACCTTGGATGGAAAATCCTCCATTTAACCTCTTAAGGCGATACGCCTTCTGCTTGGGTGGAGGTGGATTTGGATGAATCGGCCGAACAACGGGGCCTCTAGATTTAGTGCCGCGAACGCCCGCATCAGCTGAGGCGGAGAAGAAATTGATGAGAGCGTTTTCGTCCACCTGCTCAAGGGACGAAACGATCTCGCCGTACAGCTGCCGTAGGGCATATCGAATCTCTTTGAGATGTGCTGCAGCATTTCGCCACCCTGCAGTCAATTTTTCTGCACTGGCGGACCAGCTCGTGTGAGCCGGATTCTCCGCGTCCCCCAAGAATTCGGAGATTGGCTTGTGATCCGCGACAAGAGCGGCAAGTACGTGATGTCCACCGAAGTACCTTGCCTCGGCCGGCAAAACGATGGCATCCCGGACAAACAGCGTGTCGCTGTCGGCGCCGGTCCGTTGAAGGAACAGATCGAAATACGTTTCGATTTCTTTTCCGTCTTTACGCTTCAACAGGAGCGGCGCCCTTACACAGAGACACTCGTCGGCCTGATACCGGCCGCGAAGTGTGTCGATACTCTCCCCTAGCGCCGCTTTCATTCCGAGGCTTGCCCAATTCGCGGGGAGATAGTGCGGAGCAGCATCCCCCGTACGCACGGCTCGCATTGCACTGATGAACTGTGCCAACTCGCCGCTTACGAAGCGCGGACCGCCATGGACCTTCGCTAGCGCCGCGAAAGACTCGGCGTTAATGGTCACCGAGCCAACGGTCACCACAAGTTTGCCGAGCAGGATTGGAAAGAAGTAATTACGCAGAGTGGCCTGAATGATTCGTTGCTCTGTCACGCTGGCCAGTGCACAGGGAATCGCGATTGACAAACCAGGCTCGGTAGTCCGTATCAACCCGCAAGCGCGCGCGAGCTCATTGATTTCCGCTGAATCAGTAATAGGCAGCTGCATCCCGGACTCTCCGAGCGCGCAATAGAAACCGTGTGAATCAAATCGCTCTCCATTAAGGCTGTGCGTCGTGAGAACCGCCTGCCCCATCAATAGAGCCTGCTTAGGATCATCCTCACGGACGGTCAATCCAAAGAAGGCTCTAATCTGTGAGGTGCTGGAAAATACCAACTTGCCCAACCCCCAGCGCCCCAATGATTTTCCCCCTTTGTGCGACTTGCCCATTCGGCGCCAAAAGTCACAGAACGGCTCTTCATCCATCGAGTTCCAGCTTCCGGTCAATCCGGTGGTTCCGAAGTCTTCGATAACCAGCAATTTTGACTTGGCTAGGTCGAGTGACTCGGGCATCAACGAGCACTCACGAAGCCGCATCGTGAGTTGCTCTAGGTCGAGACATTTGCTTAGGACATGGCAATCCGACTGGCTCGGCTGGTACATCGCAAACCGCACGCGTACCGTCTCACCATCGGCCCCGGCATCAAGACTGTTCTGAAGGGTTTCACGCACCAAAGCATCCGCCAACTCAACGTCATCGTTATTGAATTGATCTCGTTGCGTCGGTGGCCGGTCCATTTCGTCATCACGAAGGCACCTGAAGCGAAGCTGCATAGGATTCCCCCCTCCCAGTTGTAAGCCTAAAGACTGAACTCACCGTCGGCGCCTTGGGCGCCTCCGGTGAAGCGAAGCTTCATCAGCTCAAGCTCGCGCTGAAGCGTCCGGGCAATTTTTCGAACATCATCTTCGGTGTACTCATAGGCGGACCGATTGGACAGGTTGCCTATCAGGCGGATGTCCTTGATAGTTCGATTGACCCGATTCGTCGCAAGCTCAATGAACTTTCCACGTTTGTCTCGCATATACATCCCACAGTCGCAACATTCGCATAATATATCGCATATGTTACGCCCGGCAAGGCCATGTCTTTCCTCCAATCACCCGCATCGAGATGACTGAAACAACTGCTGCACGCAGCCGGAATATGGCTGCCATCCGCGCCAAGGACACAGGTCCGGAAAAGCTCCTGCGGTCAGCGATCTTTGCTCGCGGCTTCCGATTCAGGATCCATGTCCGAGGGCTGCCAGGATCGCCGGACCTAGTATTCCCGAAGTTCAAAGCCGCGGTGTTCGTTCACGGCTGCTTCTGGCACCGTCACATTGGGTGTCGATTCACGACCATGCCCAAAAGCAACGCTGCCTTTTGGGCCAAAAAGTTCTCCACTAACCAGCAGCGCGATATAACTGCTCGCAAGCGCCTGCACGACTTAGGCTGGCGCATTGGCGTGGTGTGGGAGTGCGCGATCCGCCGATCGCCTGACGCGGCTGCTGCAGCTCTAGCGACTTGGCTACTCGCAGGCGGGTCGCCCGATACAGATATCGGTGCGGATCTGCTGGCCTAAGGACTGGTCTGAGTACAAGCAGGGTCCCTCTCACCACTGAACGCGTTCCACAGATTTTCAAAATGGCAAGGAGTCCCTGCCACGCGCATTGTGAAAGGCAGCGGCGTTGACTGCACTTCCGCGGTCATGGCATCCAGCAAAGCCTTGTGGAGATCACTGATTACATTGGCTGAAGGGCCGATCTCAGTGCGCAGGCGGCAAAAATGGGGCCAATTCATCACAGCCAAACGGGGATGTTGCGTAGCGAAACCAAAGCCTTTGGTCCTCGCAACCGTACGGGAGATACCAAACAGACGAACGGAAACGATTGAGAGACGTGAATCAAGCTTTAGCCTGAAGGTTTTTGCCAACCGCTCTTTCGAAGAACCATCTAGCCATTGCTCGACTTTTGCTGCCCAGTCATCCATCTCCCTTGAGAGATTACTCGCTCTACTGCGTAACTGACGAACATCGTTAGTGGAAAAATCCTGCCATTTGATCTGAAACAGAGCTAGCTCACCTGTCGTACGATCAAAGATGGCAGCATCGACATCCGTTACGGTCTTACGCCCGTCTCGCAGCTTGATATTCCCTGGGACGCAAAAATATCTATTTCCACAAAATTGACCGTAAAGATCAGCTCGCAACCATCCCTCTCTAGGTGCCGAGAGACAGTTCCTCGAATCACCACCCCGCGACTCTAGAATATCTCGAATAGAATTAAACGGATTCCGACAGATAGATGAAATTGGCCGGAGCATCAATCCATTACCGAGGTCAACAAGCAATGGCATGACGGGATTTGTAGAACTAGAGATACGCGGCACATCATCTGGATGTAAGGCGATAGCTGAAAGTATTTTCCTAACAACCTCTTTATCCATAAAAGTAAGACCACAAATTGTCTCCTCGATTTCCTCTCTTGGAGTCCAAATGGTAAAACTCTCTGAAATAGATATTTCTGGCCGACTCTTTCCCGCAAGCAACACGAAGTGGATGTGTTTTAAATGCAAACTCGCCATCGCGGCCACCACCATAGTCAAATCCCGGACGCGAACCCCCGCGACGTTGGCATCTGGATGAAAGCCCGCGTCTTCACGCCAATCAGTGACAAGAAGAAGGGCCTTCGCTAGGAAATGACAATCGACCTCCGGGAGCGCCCCATACCCTGTCATGACGCCATACCCCGAGTCCCAGGGAAACAGCAAAGGTCGCATGAGCTCATCGATATCGCAACGAAGCCACTGGGCTAAGGGTGATGGCCCTTTCGAGCTGAGAAAACGGCCGATACTGCCAGCCACTTGGTCCAGTTCATCTCTACCGAATATCATCCACCCCATAGAGGGTTGCCCACTTTGGAGCTGGCTAAGCCTGC
Source organism: Ralstonia pickettii (assembly GCF_030582395.1). NCBI lineage: Bacteria > Pseudomonadati > Pseudomonadota > Betaproteobacteria > Burkholderiales > Burkholderiaceae > Ralstonia > Ralstonia pickettii. Next base: position 6,518 of record NZ_CP104381.1, on the reverse strand, counting down.
GTTCCAGTGTTGCCCATCGGGAAAACTCGATGTTATCCAAGAACTGATCGAGGACACCGCTACCGCCTTGGATTGTCCAACCGTCCTCGGTCCTTTCTGCATTCGCATATTTATGCCGCACCATTTCAGCCACTCTTCTCATCAGAGTTGCGCGGCCCAATTGATGCAATATTTTCAGAGCAGATTCCCGTCCCTCCCTCGTCGGTGTCACCAAGGGAAAACCCTTCGACTGAGGGAGTTTTGTGAGCAGATATGCTGTAGCGCTATTCAAGCCAAGCCATATGATTTCCATATCCCACGGCTTTAACCTAGATTCCGGCGGCAACGGCTTCTGAAACACAGACCAATAGTCAATCTGGCGCAAAGCCTCCGTGTAAATGACGAATCGATCTGCGGTGTTAAGAGGAAGAATAGAGGCGACTCGATTCCGCTCGGCGGTAGCCAGACCATCCAGTTCAAGAGCAGCCTGATCATTTATCACGAAAGACACCTATCGAGTCGCGTTATTTTTTCGATGTTTATCTCGATTATTCTGCTACATGACTTTCGGTTATGTCGCCCCCCACTGAAGAGGGAACTCCAAAGCCAGCGCCCCTCCCAAGTCAAATCGGCTCCGCCTTGCAAAGAACGGAGTATTTGTGCCGATTTACTCATAACTCTTGTTGCGGGTAGCGCCTGCCAGTCACGGCATGGCGGCATAACGATGCCCTGACACGCTCGTCGGGCTACTACAAAAAAAAACACCGAGAGATTTTCTCTCGGCGTTCTTTTTTTTCCTGCGACTAGCTAACTTCAAACATCAATATTCCGCGCCACCAACGCATTGCTCTCAATGAAGTTCCGGCGCGGTTCCACGTCGTCGCCCATCAGCGTGGTGAAAATCTGGTCCGCGGCAATGGCGTCTTCAATCTGCACGCGCAGCAGGCGGCGCTGGGTGACGTCCATGGTGGTTTCCCACAGCTGCTCGGGGTTCATTTCGCCCAGGCCCTTGTAGCGCTGGCGGCTCACGCCGCGCTCGGCTTCGCTCAGCAACCAGGTCATGGCGGCGTGGAAGTCGGCAACGTTCTGCTCGCGCACCTTGTCGCCGGTGCCGCGGCGTACCTTGGCGCCGTCGCCAATCAGGCCCTGGAAGGTGGCGGCGGTGCTTGAGAGCGCGGTGTAGTCGGCGCCGGCCACAAAGTCGGCGTCGATGTGGCTCAGGCGCTGGTTGCCGTGCTGGCGGCGGACGACCATGATGCGGTACTTCTCGGTCTTCTCGTCGTACTGCATGAAGGCGTCTGCGGTGGCGCCGCCGTTGGCGCTGCTGGCGTTGCCTTGCATTTCGAGCAGGCGGGCCTTGAGCGTGCGGGCGCTGGCTTCGGCTGCGGCTTCGTTGGACAAGTCCAGCGACACGCCTTCGGCAATGGCGCGCAGGGCGTCGGCGTCAATCACGCGAGACAGGCGCTCGATCACGCTTTGGCTGAACTGGTACTGGCGTGCGAGTTCGGCCAGGGCGTCGCCGGCAATCTCGGTGCCGTCGGGGCGCACGAGCACGGCGGTGTCCAGCGCCTGGCGCACGAGGTAGGCGGCCATCTCGACGTCGTCTTTGATGTAGCGCTCTTCCTTGCCGTGCTTGATCTTGTAGAGCGGCGGCTGGGCGATGTACACGTGGCCGCGCTCGATGATCTCGGGCATCTGGCGGTAGAAGAACGTGAGCAGCAACGTGCGGATGTGCGAGCCGTCTACGTCAGCATCGGTCATGATGATGATGCGGTGGTAGCGCAGCTTGTCGAGGTTGTAGTCGTCTTTGCCAATGCCGGTGCCCATGGCGGTGATGAGCGTGAGCACTTCCTGGCTGGAGAGCATCTTGTCAAAGCGCGCGCGCTCGACGTTCAGGATCTTGCCCTTGAGCGGCAGGATTGCCTGGAACTTGCGGTCGCGGCCCTGCTTGGCCGAGCCACCTGCGGAGTCACCCTCGACGATGAAGAGTTCTGACAGCGCGGGGTCTTTCTCCTGGCAGTCGGCCAGCTTGCCGGGCAGGCCCATGCCGTCGAGCACGCCCTTGCGGCGCGTCATTTCGCGGGCCTTGCGGGCGGCTTCACGCGCGCGGGCAGCTTCAACGATCTTGCCGCAGATGATCTTGGCGTCGACGGGCGTTTCCAGCAGGAAGTCGCTCAGCGCCTTGGCGACGACTTCTTCCACGGGCAGGCGCACTTCCGACGAGACGAGCTTGTCCTTGGTCTGCGAGCTGAACTTGGGCTCGGGCACCTTGACGGACAGCACGCAGGTCAGGCCTTCGCGCATGTCGTCGCCCGAGGTGTCGACCTTGGCTTTCTTGGCGATCTCGTTGTCGGCGATGTACTTGTTGATGACGCGCGTCATGGCGGCGCGCAGGCCCGTGAGGTGGGTGCCGCCGTCGCGCTGCGGGATGTTGTTGGTGAAGCAGAGCACCTGCTCGTTGTAGGCGTCGTTCCACTGCATCGACACTTCCACGCCCACGCCGTCTTTCTCGCCGGCGGCAAAGAAGATGGTGGGGTGCAACGCGGTCTTGTTCTTGTTGATGTACTCAACAAAGCCCTTCACGCCGCCCGAGAAGGCGAAGTCTTCTTCCTTGCCGGTGCGCTGGTCGGTCAGCCGGATGTGCACGCCGTTGTTCAGGAACGAAAGCTCGCGAATCCGCTTGGAGAGGATCTCGTAGTGGTATTCGACGTTGGTGAAGATCTCTTCGTCGGCCAGGAAGTGCACTTCGGTGCCGCGCTTGTCGGTAGTGCCCGACACACGCAGCGGCGAGACTTCGACCATCTTGCCGTCCGGCGCTTCCATCGTTTCGATCAGACGGTTTTGCGGGATGCCGCGCGCGAAGTCGATGTGGTGGACCTTGCCGTCGCGGCGGATGGTCACCTTGAGCCATTTCGACAGGCCGTTCACGCAAGACACGCCCACGCCGTGCAGGCCGCCCGAGACTTTGTAGCTGTTCTGATCGAACTTGCCGCCGGCGTGCAGCTCAGTCATGACGATTTCGGCGGCGCTGCGCTTGGGCTCGTGCTTGTCGTCAAACTTGATGCCGGTCGGGATGCCGCGGCCGTTGTCCACCACCGAGATGGAGTTGTCGGTGTGGATGGTCACCTGGATCTCGGTGCAATGGCCGGCCAGTGCTTCGTCAATGGAGTTGTCCAGCACCTCGAACACGAGGTGGTGCAGGCCGGTGCCGTCGGACGTATCGCCGATGTACATGCCCGGCCGCTTGCGTACCGCCTCCAGGCCTTCCAGGATCTGGATCGAGGCGGCGCCGTAGCTGCTGCCATCGGCGGGGGTGGATTGCGGTTTCTGCTCTTCGGTCATGTCGTTCTGCTCGCAGCCATGGGCGTTTTGCGCACACAGCGGGGTTGCTTAAAAACGGCGAAGGGGCGGATCGTCACGATCCAGCCCCTCGTCTTGCTCTGGGTGCAGCGGTGCGTCAAATGCGCATCGGCATGACGACGTACTTGAAGGTGTCGTCGTCCGGCAGGGTGATGAGTGCGCTCGAATTGGAGTCGCCCAGGCTCACCTGCACTTTTTCGGCCTTGAGGTTGGCCAGCACGTCCAGCAGGTAGGTGACGTTGAAACCGATATCCAGCGCATCGCCCTGGTAGTCGATTTCGAGTTCTTCCTGCGCTTCTTCCTGGTCAGCGTTGGTGGAGCTGATCTTCAGGACGTTGGTGTCGAGCATGCAGCGCACGCCCTTGAACTTGTCGGTGGTCAGGATGGCCGTGCGTTGCAGCGCCTGCTGCAGGAAGGCACGGTCGATCGTGAAGCTGTTGCGGTAACCCTTCGGGATCACGCGCTGGAAATCCGGGAACTTGCCTTCGACCAGCTTGGAGATCAGCTCGATATTGCCGAAGGTGAACTTGACCTGGTTGGAGGCCAGTTGCACCGAGACGGGATCGTCCACGTCTTCCAGCAGGCGTTGCAGTTCGAGGATGGTCTTGCGCGGGATGATGACTTCCTGACGGCCGCCGGCGCCTGCCGGTTGCTCGCCGGTTTCAACGCCGCAGTAGGCCAGGCGGTGGCCGTCGGTGGCGACGGCCATGACTTGCTTGCCATCCACCACCAGCAGCATGCCGTTGAGGTAGTAGCGGATGTCTTGCTGGGCCATCGCGAAGTGCACCATCGCCAGCAGGTGCTTGAGCGTCTTCTGCGGCAGCGTGATGCGGGCACCGAAATCGGTCGCCTCTGCAACGGTCGGGAATTCTTCGGCGGCCAGCGTCTGCAGCGCAAAGCGGCTCTTGCCGGATTGCACCGTCATGCGCTTGTCGTTGAGCGTGAGGGCAACTTCGCCGTCAGGCATGGCACGCAGGATGTCGACCAGCTTGCGGGCGGCCACGGTGGTGGCAACGTCGCCCGCGCCGGCGCCGCAATCGGCGTGCGTGGTGATCTGGATTTCGATGTCGGTGGACAGGAAGGAAACCCGTTCACCTTGCTTGGTGATCAGCAGATTGGCCAGGATCGGCAGCGTGTGTCGGCGTTCCACGATGCCGCTCACGATTTGCAGCGGACGCAGCAGGTTGTCTCGCGAGGTTTTGACCAATTGCATGAAGGCGATCCTTGGCTTGAGAGGTGACACCGCGCGCGCCCCAGCCTGGGCCACATGGGCCGGTGCCTGCAGGAGCATTCGCGATTAACCCAAAGTTGTTGTAAATCAAGGGGTTAATCACAAATTATACCGCAAATAAGGGGGCGCTGGATAGCGTCACGCGCGCGGCAAATATGTCTATTGTGCATGAAAAGACGCCCGCATTCGAGCGGGCGTCTGTCGAGGCTTGATTCAGGGCGAATGGCGCTGCCATGCGCTCTGCTGACCATCGCGCGGTCAGCCCTTGAGCGTTTGCTCCAGCACGTGCAACTCGTGGTTGAGCTGGGCGTCCTTGGTGCGCTCGTCGGCGATCTTGCGCACGGCGTGCAGCACCGTGGTGTGGTCGCGTCCGCCGAACAGTTCGCCAATCTCGGGCAGGCTCTTCTGCGTGAGTTCCTTGGCCAGATACATGGCGATCTGACGCGGGCGCGCGATGTTGGCCGGCCGCTTCTTGGAGTACATATCCGCGACCTTGATGTTGTAGAAATCCGCGCAGGTCTTCTGGATGTTCTCCACCGAGATCTGGCGGTTCTGCACGGTCAGCAGGTCTTTCAACGCCTCGCGCGTGACCTCGATCGTGATCTCTTTGCCGTGGAAGTTGGAGTACGCCAGGATCTTGCGCAGCGCGCCTTCCAGCTCTCGCACGTTCGAGCGCAGGTGCTTGGCCACGAAGAAGGCCACCTCTTCCGGCACGGTCACGTTCTCGGCCTGCGCTTTCTTCATCAGAATCGCAACGCGCATTTCCAGCTCGGGCGGCTCGATCGCCACGGTCAGGCCGGAGTCGAAGCGCGAGATCAGGCGGTCGTCGATGCCGGTGATCTCTTTCGGATACGTATCGCTGGTGATGATGACCTGCGCCCGGTTGGCGATCAGCGCCTCGAACGCGTAGAAGAATTCTTCCTGCGTGCGGTTCTTGCCCGAGAAGAACTGGATGTCATCGATCAGCAGCAGATCGAGCGAGTGGTAGTAGCGCTTGAAATCGTCAAACGCCTTGCGCTGGTACGCCTTCACCACATCCGACACGTACTGCTCCGCGTGGATGTAGCGGATGCGCGCACGCGGGTTCTCCATCAGCATGAAATTGCCGATGGCATGGATCAAGTGGGTCTTGCCCAGGCCCACGCCGCCATACAGGTAGAGCGGGTTGTACGACTTGCCCGGGTTGTTGGCCACCTGGATGGCCGCAGCACGTGCCAACTGGTTCGCCTTGCCGGTGACGAAGTTGTCGAACGTCAGGATCTGATTGAGCCGCGAGCGCTCGTGCACGGAATCGTCCACTGGCGCCTGCGGCGGCGCGGCCAAGCTCGTGACCACGGCGGGCGCCTGCGGCGGCATGCGATACGACTGCGCGCTAACCTCGGCGGCGTCCATCACGGGCACGTCGATATCGGCGGCGGCATGGCTGGCCGTTGCGAGCGCGGTTTCGCGATACACAGTCGGCGCGGGGCGCAGCGTGCCAGCGTCATGCGAGACACCGTTGCCGGCCGGCATTGCCTGCCGCTGCTGACCTGCTTGCGCCCCCAGCGGCTGCATTGGCACCGGGGCGAGCGACGGCTGAAGCGCCGCCTGGCGCTGGCCGGCGGTCGGGTCGAGCACGAACTGCACGTCGACCGCCGTCTCCCAGTAGTCGCACGCGAGCGACTGGATGCGGCCCGAGAACTGGCTCTTGACCCAGTCGAGCTTGAAGCGGTTGGGCGCGGCAATCCGCAGCGTGCACGCCTGTTCGTCAAACGACAGCGGCGTCAGCGGCTTGATCCACGTCTTGAATTGTTGCGGGGTCAGCTCACTCTCGAGTTGAGCGGACGCCGCATGCCAGAAATCCTGCATCGTTATCGTTAGGTGTTTGACCGGCGCCACACGCGTCTGATGACGTCCCCGGGAGGGCCGGCCGCCGGGCTCCTGGCGCAGGCCAGAAACCGGGTGGCTT